>CAZLTY010000141.1:0-12642 GCA_964562575.1 uncultured Pirellulales bacterium | reverse complement strand
ATTGTAACGCCACTTACCCGCGCAAGAACGCGAATTTTCAATCAGGAGCACTATTACTCATGCAAAATCCGGCTTTCGCCCCGTAAGGCCATAACAGGTTGGCGCCTATCTAATTGCCTCCAGATATCTCCCCAGCCAATAGGGCAGAAGGAAGATGTCGCCGCTGTACTCGCGACGGCCGCCGCTACCGCCGTCCAGGCGAAAGGCGTTGCCGTTGTATTTGCTCATGGGCCGCTCATCCGGCGGTAGGACCTCTCGCGTGGTTTGATTGCGGAAATTCGGCTCTACGAACTCCAAATCCTTGCGATGGCTATTGGCCATGGACCAACCAATCATGTCCAGCGGGAATTCCTTCAGGTTCCAGACAGCCTGCTCCAGATCAAATTCGTCCGCCCCGGTCATGGCATAAATCAAATTCCACAGAGGATTCTTCTCGGGCCTCTCGATTTCCCAGTGGCCCTTGATAGCCTGGCGGTATTTCTCTCGCAGTTGGTCCGTGAAGGCATATTTGTACAGGTTCCAATAAGACAGAAAGGCCAGCTCATCGTCGGAATGATTCCATTCGGTCGTCAGGTCGACGCCGGGAACCCGGCCTATCTTGGATATGGGGATCATGATATTGTCGAGATAGCCGTGCTCGTCAAACAGCTCGAAGGCCTTGTCCTTGTAGATTTTCTTGCCCGTAAAGTGATAGGCCGTCTGCAGGAATGCGATGATCTCAGTAGAGTTGAGTCTGCGATCGCCCACCTGTTTGGAAAATCCGTTGACGTAATCAGGATTCCATTTGCCCCAGAGCGTGGGTTTGCCGTCATAGTCGATGAGGTACCAGTCGTTTCGCACGATATGGTCCATAATGTCGCGCATCAGAGTGACCGCCCGGTCGCGCCATTTCTCGTCGGGTACTACTTCTGCGAAAATGCTGTATACGTAGAAGTGTCCCACTATCTCATCACTACTGGTAGTCGCCTTCCAGGTCCAGTTCGGATCGGCCGCGGGCTGCCAGCGGGATTTGTCGGAGAGTTGATAGCCGGCGCGTTCGAAAGACCGCGACGGATGACCTTTCATGTGATTGACATGGGACAAACGCTCCATCGCCTCGAAGGACTCGTAGCAATTCTTGAGGGCGTCCCGCGACCTGGTGACGGCGTAACGGTAAAGCTCTCCGGCCAGGTACATCGCCGTCCATAGGCCGTCGTTGTCGCTGTCGAACAGCGTCCCCGCCGACAAATCACCCGGCTTGCTCATGGCGAGTCCGCTGTTGAAGCCGTTGCGGATGTGACGGCTGCGCGTGAGCCTGTCAAAGTGCGCGGCTTTCTGTTGAAGCGTCATTCTTCTAAAGCGAATAATACTCAATCCACTGCTGCTGAGAACTAGCACCGAATTGCCGGGACCTCTTGAAATGTCGACAACATCGTCGTCTACAAGCCATCGCTTCGAGGCATAGTAGTCGATCCGGCCATCGCCCTGCAGAGCAAAGGCCCCTCTCGGCGTCCCGAACCATATGGCCTTGCCGACCTGCCTGACACAACGTATGTCGGTCCACGGCAGTTTTCTCTGCACGCCGGAACGCCGGCGAAATGAACCGGCATCCAGTTCGATGTAACCGTCTCTGGTACCGACAACAAGATCCTTATTGTTGTTTATCAATCCCAAAGAAGTCAGATTCTCGCCTTCAAAGATCTTCCTGCACTTCTTGCCGCTGGCGTAGCAACATATCTGGTCATCGAATAGGATCAAAAACCGGTTGCGCCTGCGGTCAAACAACAATTGCCTGGCCTGAGTCTGAGCTGCTTTCACTGTCTCGATGCCTTTGGCCTTGTTGAAATAGGTGAGAGTGCTTTCACCGGCAAGCAGGAAACAGAAGTCACGTCCCATCTCGAACAAACCGGCATCGGGCATTTTGTGAGACGCATAAATCTTACCCGCCCAGGCATTGCTCAGGACTGCCTTGTCGGTCAGGTAGACGAACTGGTCGCGATAGGTCTCCAGGCCTTTTATCTGCATGTCCCGAATAGGCCTGTACAGGTTGTCCGGCACCAGCTCTCCGTCGTGAACGCCGAGCAGCCCCCTGTCCGACAAGACGAGGATACGGCCATTTCTGTCAGAGCGTACAGCCGACAGCTCCGTTCCGGCCAGCTGTTCGGAAAGAGGGATCTTCTGGGCAAAATCCTGCAAGAACGGACGGTCCTCGTAGAATTGTGCAACATCTTCTGAAAAGGCCAGGGGAGCGGTTATGAGCACGCTACAGATCGCTGCGAAAAGGATATCTTTCCTCATGGTATCGGTGTTTCCTAAATCGATTGTTCTACTGGTCACAGGGCTGCAACGACAAGCCACCGAAAGCATTGTAGGCCCGACGGAAGAAGATTCAAGGAAAATTCAATATGGCGTGATCGTGCAAGTCGGTCCGCCCAAACACCCGTGTGGAGTCAACTACTACAGCCTGAAGGCGGTAGCTCTGGAACCGAGCTGAAAGCCATCTGAAGCACAGAAAATCCTAAGCACGAAACCCTAAATCCTAAACAATGTCTAATGTTCAAAATACAAATTCTTAAAACAAGAACGTCAGGGTGGGCAAATGCCGTGTTGCCCACGCGCAACGCTCACATGCGCAATCCGCCAGAGGCGCCCCTCTGCAGTCGCGGATGTTTTGGATTTCTGTCATTAGGATTTTGAGTTTGTTTAGGATTTAGATATTAGAATTTAGAGTTTACAATACTGATGTGGTCGATTTTCTCCCATTCCCCGAAGGGAACATTAATGCATTATTGCGGCGTCACTTTGCCCTTATCGGGCTCTTCGGCGTCTCGAATATGCTGCTTGTAAGAGACCTTAGATCCATCGCTGTCTACGCGGACCACCCTGACAGTCGTCGCCTGCCTGCTGCCCTCGGGCCATTGCCTGCAGTGCCATGTATCATTCGTCGTCCTGACATGGTAGATCGTTGTGAACAGACCCGTCCGTACCGATGCGTGCCAGTTTTGATGAATGTGGCCCGCATAGTTCGTGTCGACATACTCCCTGTAACCGTTGAGGAAACGCTTGATCTTGGTCATGTCGTCCTGCGCGAAAAGATACTGGTCGGCCAATCCAATACCCGTCCGAAACATCCCGATATGCGTCACTATGACAATGCTCTCCTTTTTGTCTTTCGGGCAGGTTTCAATATCGTTCTTGAACCAGGGCCAACTGCCGCCTGCAAAATCGTGGAGCTCTCCGCCCTCAACACCGGCTTGCCTGGAGTTGAAATCACAGCAAACGAAATGACAGCCTTTATGATTGAACGAAAAATTCTGAAGATACTTTCCGTTGACAGGGCTCGGCGCTTTGCGCCAGTCTGCAAGAACTTTGGCGAGACGGCCGTACTGCTCACTGAAAGTGTTTTCGAACTCTATCTCGCAGCCGCCCTGGATTTCATTGTCGCCTACGATAGGAACATAAGCAATGCCCGCTTGATTGAGACGATCGAGTATTCCCCTTGCGACTGTCAGGTTTCTGCCGCCTCGGGAGCGGCCCCATGCGATATCCCCTACTACAAACACCAATTCAATTCCATAGCCGGCCTTGTTATTGATTATCCAGTCTACGGCGGTCGTGAGTTTCGCTTTGGGATACAGGTCGCCGTTGATATGTGGATCTGCTATGACCGCAAATGAAAAAGTCTCGCCGCATGCGCGAATGCCGCCCAGCAGGACCAGAGCCGCCAGTGCCAACACTTGCTTGCTTGAAAACAGGTATCTTATTCGATCGATCATAGTATCTGCTTATGCGACGAGAGTCCTGTCAAATGGAGATTATGTAAGTCAGAATTCTCATCTACCATCAATGTGACCCCATTCCGTGGTGAGTTCACTGTCCTGTAATACCGGATTTTCCCGGAAAACACAAGCCTCAAAACGCTCAGAGCCAATGCATCTGTCACGAACTTGTCGCCAAATCCGGGGCGATAATTGAAAACAGCCGGCCATCGTGGTATAGTGCCCCTGATTGAGAATTCCCATTCTTGCGCGGGTAAGTGGCCCTACAACAACAGGCTATGGTCTTGCTCGCGAGAATTTACTACCCTTCAAGGGTATAGAAACGGCAAAGGAATAATCTCAAGGCAGGGACGGTTTCTATGGCGGTTCATTTTATTCTCGGTAGAAGTGGTGCGGGCAAGACAAGTTATTGCATAGAGGCGATAGTCAAGGCGCTCTCGGAGTCCGCCCAACGACAGTTGATCCTGCTTGTTCCCGAGCAGGCTACCTATCAGGCCGAGCGGGCGATTCTGGCCGATTCGAGGATCGCAGGCTACAGTCGATTGAATGTGCTCTCATTCGACCGTCTGCAATTCCTGCTGTCAGGCAAGAATACCACCAGAGCTGTCCTTTCGCGCACCGGCCGGCAAATGATCATCCAGAGGATTCTGGGTGATAACAAGAGCAAACTGAGAATTTTCCAATCGTCAGCGACCACGCCTGGATTGTCCCGGCAGATGGCGCATACGATCGCCGAGTTGCACGAGTATGCCAAGACACCACAAGACATCGACCAACTTCTGAGCGAGCTGCAGAAGGACGAACGCAACAGCCTGGCTGTGTTGAAGTTTGCCGATATCGGCCTGATCCTCAGAGAGTATTTGGAGTTCGTTGAAGGCAGGTTCATCGATCCCGATCTTCAACTTGCCCGGGCCTGTGGTGCGGTGACACAGGCAAGTCTTGTCAAAGCGGCAAGGCTCTGGGTCGATGGCTTCGCCGGATTCACTGCGGCCGAGCATGCAATTCTCACCGAAATGCTCAAGGTGGCCGGCGATTCGCAGATCGCACTGTGTCTGGATCCTTCGAGAATCGACGTGGCAAACCCCGTCGGCGGCAAATCCGATGCGGTCAGTCTGTTCGATCCGACGCAGCGAACGTACGCCAGCCTTGTAGAGACAGTCAAACAAAGCAGGCTCAAACTCACCGAGCCGATAATCCTCGGAAGAACCCTCAGATTCTCTCACTGCCGACCGCTTGCTCATGTTGAGTGTAACATATTTGAGCTTGAGGCGCCCAGGATTGACTCGGCCGATAGCATTCGGATCATATCGGCACCGAATGCGCGAGCGGAAGTGCGATTCGTCGCGAGGCAGATACTCGAATTGGTCAGGAACAAAGACTGCCGATATCGTGACATCGCAGTCATAGCGTCGGATATCGAGAGTTATCAGCATTACATAAGAGCATACTTCGACGACTGCGGCATTCCGTTCTTTATCGATAGAAGAAGGCCGCTGAACCAGCACCCGGTCGTCCAGCTTGTCTCGTCGGCCCTGCAGGCGGTAACCTCCGGCTTAACTGGCGCCGACATCTTCGCCTATCTCAAAACCGATCTCGCAGCGGCCACACGCGGCGAGGTCGACATGCTGGAGAATTACTGCCTTGCATTCGGCATATCCGCCCGGGACTTCCAGAGCGATAAGCAATGGCATTTTGCAGCCCCCGAAAGCGGGCGGTTCGACGAGCGGCGAATAAACCGCATCCGTCAAAAGACCATCAGGCCTCTGCTCGAACTACGCGACGCGCTCTGGTCTGTCGGCAATCAGGGCAAAACGGTCAGCCCCGGGCAGTTCACCCGCGCCGTCTTTGCTTTCCTCGATGCTCTCGACGTGGGCAAGACGATCACAGGTTGGATCAGCCGCGCCAATGAGACGAACGACCACGCGGCCGCGGACGAACATCAACAGTTCTACAATAAGTTCGTGGACATATTTGACGAGCTTGTCGAGGTCTTTGCCGGCCGGACGATGACGGCCCAGGACTATCTCGCCATTGTCAACTCGGCGTTCTCACAACTTACCCTGGCCTTGATCCCCCCCACCCTGGACCAGGTCCTCGTCGGCTCCATCGAGCGAAGCCGACATCCGGATTTGAAAGCGGTCTTTCTGATAGGCGCCACGCAGAGACAATTCCCCGTGCCGATCTCCTCCGACAGTATATTGACCGACGACGACCGAATCGCCGCCGAATCGGCGGATTTCCAACTGGCGCCAACGTCGAGTCAGACGCTCACCGAGCGTCAATACCTTGCATACATCGCGTTTACGCGCCCTTCGCAGTTTTTGTATGTTACATACCCTTCAGCCGACGACAAAGGCGGCGCCGTCCCCCGCTCTCAGTTCGTAGGCGATCTCGAATCTTTATTCGAAGACCTGAGGCAAGAGACAATCGCCGGCGAAAACAGTGATATTGAAAAGGTCTGCAGCGAAAGTGAGCTTGCCGATCTTCTATGCAGTTCACTGGGCGCCGACAGTGTCACAGCCAAGGGTGACTACCAAGGCTTGCTCGACAACATCTGCTCGGATGAGAAGCTCGGGCAGTTGGGCTCGGATGTTCTTTCTGCGATTAATTACGACAACAGTGCACAATTGGATGCAGGCGTTGTCAAAATGCTTTTCGGCCGCCGGATAAGAAGCTCGGCGACGCGACTGAGCACTTTTGCGGCCTGCCCGTATCAGCATTTCGCACGATATACTCTGCAACTGAGAGAGCGGAAGGAATTCAAGTTCGAGCCGCTGGATCTGGGCCGGTTCTATCATCGCATTCTGGATACCCTGACCAAGCGGCTAAACATCGAAGGCAAAAACTTTGCCACAGTTGAAGATGACGAGCTTAGGATCCTCTTGAGAGAGCAAATAGCAGAACTGATAAAGGAGGATTCCTTCATATCGAACTTCGTCAGTCGCCGGGGCTATAACGAGTTCGTTATAGAATCCGCGGCCGAGGTCCTCGAAGACTGCGTCCTGGCGATTTCAGAGATGGTGCGGGCCGGAAGCTTCAGGCCCATACTATCGGAAATCTCATTCGGCACGGCCAAAGATGCGCGTGACACGCTTGGCGAGTGTGAGTTTTCGCTTGAAGATAATCGCATATTGACCCTGGAGGGCAAAATCGACCGGCTCGACGTCGCCACCATCGACGGCAAAGAGACGGCAATCGTCTTCGACTATAAGCGCAAAGACACCTCCTTCGGCTGGTCCAGGTTCTACCACGGGCTGGACATGCAACTGCCGATCTATATGCTGGCGATTCGCAACACTGCCGGCACCGCAGCCAGGAATGTGGCAGGCGCCTTTTACGTGCCGATTGAAGTGAGCCCCGCCAAGACCACGCTCAACAGACTATCGCAGAAAACCGAGAGCTTCGATTACAAGGCCAAGGGCATATTCGACGGGCGGTTCGTTCAGCAGCTCGACGGCGCAGCTTCCAGAGACAGCAGGTTCTACAATTTCTACGTCACCAAGGATGGCCAGCCATACGGCAGCTACGCGAACAGGGGAGCATTGAAAGCAGTCGATTTTGAAAAGGTGCTTCAATTCGCCGAAGAAAGAATAATCCAATTAGCTGGTGATATTGCCTCGGGCGAAATCGACGTCAGACCGTATCGTTTGAGCCAGAATTCGCCGTGCGGTTACTGCAAGTACAAGAGCGTCTGCCGATTCGACTGGCAGATAAACGACTACAATTTCCTGGAATCGGTCAATAAGGTCCAGGCCATTGAGGCGATGGGGGCAAACGATGGCTGAGAAGAAGGTCAAATGGACCGAGCAACAGAAGCGGGCTATCGACGCCCGCGGCAGTGACGTTCTGGTCACCGCCTCGGCCGGTACGGGCAAGACCGCCGTCCTTTCGCGGCGATGTGCCCGGATCGTGTCGGACAGGTCGATATGTCCCGACGTCGGGTGCCTGCTGGTGCTGACTTTTACCGAAGCGGCCGCCGAGCAGATGCGATGGCGAATAGCAGAGCAGTTGAGGCAGGCCCACCTCGAAAGGCGAGACAGCCATCTGCATCGCCAGATCATCCTGCTCCAGGGCGCCGATATCAGTACGATACATTCGTTCTGCAAGAGGCTCATCACCGAGCATTTTTACAGACTCGACCTTGATCCGGCGTTCACCGTAATCGACGGCGACGAACAGAAACTGCTCAAATCTGAGGTCCTGGAAAGAACAATCGACCGCGCCTGGCAGCAGAGTGACATTCGGGCCGATCTCGAAAGACTGCTGTATCGGCGCGATCTGCGCACTGACGGCGGCTTCCTGACCAAGATAGCAGACCTCAGCGATTTCCTGGACGGCGTAATTTCGCGTGAGAGATGGCTGCAAGGGGCCGGGCGGCCAGCCTCTGAACTGAATGAAAGACAGAAAGAGATCGTCGCCGCCAGGTTGCAGAGCGTTCTGAGCCGACTCGAGAACTGCCAAAGGCTCGTCGAAGCCGAAGGTGGTGACAGCTCCTGGGCCCGCAAGCTCCAAGAAAGTCACGTCGAGCCCGTCGCACAGTGTATCGAGATGTTGAGAGCCGGCGACTGGGACAAGTGCGCCGAGACGATAAGGAACTTCCACAAGCCCACAACGCGCAAGCCAAAGGATCTTGACGAATCGACGGCGGCACTCATCCAGAGCACGGCCAGAGATGCCGCCGACGCATTCGCAGAGCTCTCTGAGCTGGCGACGATAAATCCCGACTATCTTGAGAGGCTCGGTGATTCGGTCGCGTCGCAGACGAAAGTGCTCGTCGAGCTTGTCAGACAGTTCGATCAGCTTTACACCCAGGCCAAACGGACGCTCAATTGCCTGGATTTCGCCGACCTCGAGCATTACGCTCTGAGACTGCTTACCGGCGGAGGTTCGTCGCAAGATGAACCGTCACCTTCGGCCACGGCGCTGGCGCTTCGACAACGTTACAGGCACATATTCGTCGATGAATATCAGGACATCAACTCGGTGCAGCAGCGGATACTCCAGATGCTCAGCGGCGGCGGCAACATCCTGGGAGTCGGTGACGGCAAACAAAGCATCTACGCGTTCCGCGGCGCCAAACCTGACATCTTCCTCGACCAGGTGAAACTTGCCTGCCCCGATCCGGCAGACGTCTCGGGCGGTTTGCGTGTCGATCTCAATGTAAATTTCCGTTCAGCCAAAGGGATACTCGATTTCGTCAACGCGATATTCTCGCGCATAATGACGGCTTCTTTTACAAAGATCGACTACGACGAATCGGCGCGTTTGAGACCGGGACTTGCCAGTGCAACCGACCAACTGCCGGATAGCAAGGAGAACATTGTCGAATTCCACATACTCGACGAAGAAAAGGCAGACTCATCCGATACGAACGACGAACCAACTCCCGTCACTGGCCGCAGGCGGCAGGCAGCAATGATCGCCAGGCGCATCAGGCAGATGGTCGGGGCCGACACGGGCAAACCGCAGTTCCAGATACACGAGACCGAGACGGACAGCCCGAGAGATGTCGATTATCGTGACATCGTCGTGCTGATGCGATCCCTTGCCAAGAAGGCCAACGATTATGTCGAAGTCCTGCGGCTGGCCGGCGTGCCGGTCAGTTGCCAGGCCACTGCGGGCTATTTCGAGGCCACCGAGATCAGCGATATGCTCTCACTGCTCAAGGTTCTGGATAATCCGCAGCGTGACATCGAGCTGGCCGCCGTGCTGAGAAGCCCGTTCTTCAGGGTAAACGACAGCAAGCTGACAAAGATAAGAATCCACAGCGAAACCAGACACAAACGAGGCAGCTTCCACGATTGCGTGCTCGAATACTCCGAAGCCGGCGGCGACAGTGCCCTCTCGGCCAGGCTCAAGGAGATACTGGAGAAAATCGACCAATGGCGAACAATCGCCCGGCGGGGAAATCTGGCGGATTTGATCTGGCGGATTTATCGCCAGACGAGCTATCTGTCGTTTGTCTCGGCCCTGCCGAGCGGTCAGGCGCGCCGGGCCAACCTACTCAAACTCCACGACCGGGCCATCCAGTTCGAGGGCTTTGCCAGCAGCGCCGCCGCACCCTCGCTTACGCGCTTTGTTGAGTTTGTCGAGAGACTCCAGGCCGCCGGCCAAGACTGGGCCCCTGCCGAACCGCAGGACTCGTCGGGCAACGCCGTGCGCATTCTGAGCGTGCACAAGAGCAAAGGGCTAGAGTTTCCCGTTGTGTTCCTTGCCGAGCTGGAAAGCACGTTCAACAAGAGAGACTCACAGGCGGACTGTCTCGCCGATGTGGACGACACGCTCGGGCTGCAGACAATCGACCGCGAAACGAACTGCAAACTCAGCTCGCTCGCGCACGAGGTCATCGCAGAGCAAAAAGAGGCCATGTCGCTGGCCGAAGAAATGCGTATTCTTTATGTCGCGACGACTCGGGCGAGAGACAGGCTTGTCCTGACTGCGTCACAGAAACGGTCGAAATGCCGCCAGATCGTCTCCAATGGCTTTTTCCTGGGTGGCGGGCCTCTCCCCGACTGGCAGCTTGGGGCCTGCCGCAGCCCTCTGGAATGGGTCCTCTGTGGACTGTCCGATCGAAAGATCCTGCACGATGGCCTGCAAACACACTTGGCAGAGCGGGCCGGCGGCGATGATCTGTTCAGCTTCGAACTCCACAGCCAGGCGGATTTGAAGGAACTCTCCGAATTCGTCACCGCCCTGAAGAGAGGCAAATCAGCTCGCAAAGAATCGAAGAAACCGCGTCCAAAACAAGCCGAATCAAAACTGCTCACGCAGATAAAGGAGTCATTGGCCTGGCGCTATCACTTCGGCAACGCGCCGCTTTTGCCCGCGAAAAGTTCTGTGACACAGTTGACTCACGGCAACGATGAATACATGAAGTTCGATTATTCCGGCGTGCTGCAACGCCGACCGCGAGTTCTCACAACAGCCAAGCAGCATATAGGTGAGAAACCCGACGCCCGGCTGATTGGTACGGCAACTCATCTTGTGATCTCCGAGCTTGATTTGGCCAAACCGGTGACCGAAGAAGCGATTGAGAAAACGAAGGAGAGACTCCTGGTCGATGACTCGATGGCCCCCGCCGTCGCCGAGTACATCGATACAGAATCGATACTTGCCTTTTTCTCCGGCGAGCTGGGCAGATTGGCTCTCGATGAGTCAAACGCCGTCTGGCGCGAATGGCCCTTCACTTTCGCCCTACCCGTAGGTGAATCCGCCGATGCGAGCGGCGAGACGGTAATCGTTCAGGGCATAATCGATCTGCTGGTCCGCACCCCAGACGGCATGGTCGTAATAGATTTCAAAACCGATCAGACAAATGCAGCCCAGACAAGAGAGCGTGCCGAGCTTTATCGCGGGCAGTTGGAGCTTTACGGCAAAGCGGCATGCGCAATCCTGGGCGCCGATTCGGTCAAACGATGGCTGTATTTCCTGACACCGGGATGTGCCGTAGAGGTATAGAAGATTATGACATATTCAAGAAAGCAAGACATATATCGGTTCTCGTCTCGCGTTCTTCTTCTGATCTCGGCCGCGGCAATCGTATTGAACACGGCTGGCGTCTCGCGGTTGTCGGCAGAAGACGAGAGTGCCGATCTCATTGAGCCCTATGCGAAGAACCCGCGTTACCGGCAATACGAAGGCAGGTCTGTGATGTTGTCGGACGGAAGCATCGATTTCCAGGATAGCTCGATTCCGCAAACGTCTGGGCGCCTTCCGATAACAGGTACCCTATGGCCTGTAGCCAGCTCCTGACGTTGAGTTACATCGGTCATCGTGATCTATGACGACCATACTATAATGACAATTTCACCAACTGTGATATACCGTTGAAGGGTAGTAAATTCCCGCGAATAAGATCATAAACTGTTACTGTAAAGCTACTTACCCGCACAAGAAGCGGAATTTCCAATCGAGAGCACTATGCAATATAGCACAGGCCGCCGGTTTCGCCTGAAAAGGTGAGTTCTTCCTTCACTGGGATTGCTTTCCTGCCGATATACTCGTGGGTGAACGGTAGATATAGACTCTTGGCAGAAGACAGAAGATTCTGCTGCCTGTGAAGCACGCATTCATATCTCATGGAGGAGTCTGAGGCAGGGAAATTGTACGGATACGACCCGATCGCGCTGCCCGGATGCGCCACTTGTTTGCTCTTGGCGTCGTCCCGCACAGGGCTATTCTGAGGTTCGGAGGTAAAAGATCGAGATGGCATTGGATACTTTGGCAGACATAGTCAACCAGTCCTGGTTATTGCTGAGTGACCGGCGGTGGACAAGTTGGGAATTGCTGATGGTTGTTGCGGTGTCAGCGGCTGTGTTGACATTAGTGATTGTGAAGCAGCGTCGAACACAATTGGCCGGAACGGGCCATTTGATAGGGGGTCGTCCGGCTCACGCTCGGGGCAAATACGGCTGGCGAGAGAAGGCGAGGGAGGCTGCGGAACAGTTGGAAATACAATGCGATCGAATCAGACTGCTTCAGCACCAAATAATAACATGTGATCAAACTGAGGCGCGCCTCGAGCGGAATATCTCAGAGCTGACTGCTGTCAACAGACAACTCCGGCAGGAGACAATGGAAAGCAACCAAGCCAGAGAAGGCTTCGAGAAGGAAATTGCCACGTTGATCGCTAGAAACAAGCAGCTCCAGCGCGAAAGCAGGCAAACCGGACAGCCCTCCAAGAAACAAGCTGCCGAGCTGACCAATGCCAACAAACAACTCAAACAGGAAGTTGCCAGGTTGACGGCTGACAACAAGCAGCTCCAACGCCAAAGCAAGCAAACCGGGGAGGCCTCCGAGAAGAAGGCTGCCGAACTGACCAGTGCCAACGAGCAACTTAAACAGGATTTTGCCAGGTTGACGGATGACAGCAGGCAGCTCCAAC
>CAZLTY010000140.1:0-12658 GCA_964562575.1 uncultured Pirellulales bacterium | reverse complement strand
ACGCTTCAGCCAACGAGTCAACTACCACAAACCCCATGTTGTGCCGCGTATCAAGATACCTGTCGCCCGGATTACCCAACCCGACGACCATTCTCATATCGCCCATAGTTCACTTGCATCCAGCGAAGGCTCATTGTTAACCTTCCGAAGTCTCTCCCTCTTCGGGTTCCTTGACCTCTCCAATAACCTCCGGAGCAGTCGGCGTTTCCTCTTCGGCCTCTTCGGCGGTCTTGGCAGCAGCGACCAAGTGACAAGTCACCAGGAGCGTCTGAGGCGGGCTTGCAAGTTTTACGCCGTCGGGAAGCTCGATGTCGCTTGCATGCAGGGCGTCACCAACGTGCACGTCTTTGACCCAAACGACGAGCGTTTTCGGAATGTCGGCAACCTTGGACTCGATCTCCAGACGATCGACATGCTCCTCGATGATACCGCTCTCATGCGTACCGGCCGCAATGCCCTTAAGCTCGATTGGGACCGTCACTTTGATTGTTTCGCTCATATCGACGCGCATCAGGTCCACATGAATAATATTGCGGCCCAGATAGTCGTACTGCACCTCTTTGACGAGCATCTTTTCCTTCTTGCGGCCCATCTGGACGTCGATCAATCGATGCCCGTGATGAAGTCCTTCCACGAAATCGTGCTGGTCCAATGAAATAGGCACGGGTTCCTGCTTATGGCCGTACACGATGGCCGGTATTCTGCCCTGCCGGCGCACCTTTCGGACGGCCTTGGAGCCGGTATGTTCTCGAACTTCCGCTTTTAAGAGTAACGTTTCTTCCATAATTTCCTCACTTCAATCCGAAGCTCAATCTCATCTGATATCACAATATTTATTTGATTCGCCTCAAACACTGGTAAACAAGCTGCTGACCGATTCGTTTCTGTGAATTCTCTTAATCGCTTCGCCCAGCATGGTCGCGACGCTCAGAACCTTGATGCCGCCAATCTTCTTGGAGGCTTTGTTCAGTGGTATCGTGTCGGTAACCACTACCTGGTCAATCGGAGCCTGGCTAAGCCTCTCTAATGCAGGCGGGGCAAGAATACCGTGCGTGGCGCCGACAAATATCTTCTCGGCTCGGCGATCTTTTACCAAGGTGGCAGCACTGCAAATCGTCCCGGCCGTTGCAATAATATCGTCGCACATCAATACATTCTTGCCCTGGACGTCGCCGATGATCTCCTGGGCTTCCACCTTGCTGCCGCTGACACGTCTCTTGTGCACAATCGCCAACTCTCCGCCGAGGCTGGCGGCGTATCTGGACGCAATTTTCATATT
Source organism: uncultured Pirellulales bacterium (assembly GCA_964562575.1). Taxonomy (GTDB): domain Bacteria; phylum Planctomycetota; class Phycisphaerae; order Sedimentisphaerales; family Anaerobacaceae; genus SG8-4. The sequence continues at coordinate 11,379 of CAZLTY010000140.1, read as the reverse complement.
GCCAACGTCGGGCGAGACAACCGTCAAATTGCTGATCTTTTTGTCCCTGAAGTATTTGCTCAGCACCAGTTCGCCCATCAGGTGGTCGACAGGTATATCGAAGAATCCCTGGAGCTGGTGCGCATGCAGGTCTATGGCCAGAACCCTGTCGGCCCCGGCCGTGGTAATGAGGTTCGCCGTCAATTTTGCGGTGATCGGCACCCGCCCCTCGTCTTTTATGTCCAGACGGGCGTAGCCGAAATATGGAATGACCGCAGTTATCCGGCTCGCACTGGCCCTTCGCAGACAGTCCAGAAAGATCAAAAGCTCGACAAGGTGCTCGTCGACGGGATCACACGTCGACTGCATGACAAAGCAATCTCTGCCGCGGACATCATCTTCGACCCTGACGCTCTTTTCGCCGTCCGGGAACCTCTCGATATGTGCACCGCCGAGTGGAATCCCCAAATAGTTGCATACATCGCTGGCTAATTTCGGATTACTGCTGCCGGAAAATATCTTCAAGTTGTCGTTGAGAAACATCTATTCTAAGCCTTCTTACCCAATTCTTTTGCACTTTCCTGTGAGACCACCGTCCCGGCCCCCACGTTCGAGCCGTCTTTCAATTCGAGCGGCGCTATCAGCACGGCACCGGAACCGATATAGCAGTTGTCGCCTATATTCGTGCGGTTCACTTTTTCACCGTCGAAATTCGCTGTAATCGAGCCTGCACCGATATTGACGTTTCGTCCCACAATGGTGTCACCGATAAAGCTGTGGTGCCGGGCTCGAACACCCTCAGCTAAAGTCGAGTTCTTGACTTCCGTATAAACTCCCAGCACAACGTCCTTTTCCAGGACCGTGCCGTCCCTCAAATACGCGAACGGCCCAACCCGACAGCCCTGACCGATCCTGACCTCGCCGTGAACATATGTGAACGGCTCGATCACAGTGTCCTGGCCGATTTGCGCTCTGGCGTCGATCCAGGTATTGCCCGGGTCGACTATTGTTACACCGTTATCCATCAGCCTGGCCTGAATCCGGCGCTGCATGATTTTGCTGGCGGCGCTGAGCTGGGACCTGCTGTTGATACCCACTGCCTCGTCGGGCTGCATCGCCGTAATTGCTTCGACCTTGTGGCCGGTGGAAATAAGTCCGGAGATGGCATCTGTCAGATAGTATTCCTTCTTGACGTTGTCGGGCTTGATATTGTCTATCGCTTCGAGCAGGCGCTTGTTGTTGAATAGATAGTTGCTCGGGTTGGTCTCTTTGATCTCCAACTGCTCGGGCGTGCAGTCAAGGTGTTCGACGATGCCCTGGATGTTGCCGTATGCGTCGCGGACAATTCGACCGTAACCCGACGGGTCGTCGAGAACAGCGGTCGCCAACGTCGCCGCCGACTGGCCCGCCTCGTGCTTGTCCATCAGCGTCCTGAGTGTCTGAGATCGAAGCAGGGGTCCGTCGCCGCAGAGTATCAGCGTCTGGCCCTCGAAGTCCTGAAGATGCTGCCTGCAGCACATAACCGCGTGGGCGGTTCCCAACTGTTCGTCCTGCCGGACCCAGACGATATCGTCGGCGTCGGCGAACCGGGTTTCCACCTGCTCGGCCGAGAAGCCGACCACGATATAGATTCTCTTTATGCCGACTTTTCGGCAGGCCTGAAGCACGTAAGCCAGCATGGGCCGACCGCAGACCTCATGCAGCACCTTCGCCAGCTTCGTGTTCATCCGCGTGCTGCCGCCTGCCGCCAGGATTATCGCTGCTGTCTCAGCCATTTGTGATTTACTATTGACTATTGATTATTGACTATTTGCACGTATGTTTCGGGCTGGATACGCACCAATCCGTTAATAGTCAAGAGTCAAAACTCAACAGCCAAACCTCCAATATTCAATAGTCAGTATTCAATAACCCATCAAAACCTACCCGACCAGGACTCGAACCTGGAATATGGCCACCAAAAGGCCATGTGTTGCCAATTACACCATCGGGTAACGAAGAATTCAAAAATCAAAGATAAGAAATCAAAATTGAAGAGGTCATCGCCGCAAAGCGGCGATTCCACAGTTTTTACTTTTGCATTTTAATCTTTAATTTTCCACGTTGTCACGGAGACCGTATTGTCCCGGCCCGATTTGGCCCCGCCGGAGGCTTGAGTCAACCACGCCGTGATACTGTTGACCCCAAAATCAAGGAAAAAGTAAAAAGTGGAAAGGAAAAAGTAGGATATCAGATGGCGTCTACATACGCCCAACTTTTTCCTTTTGACTTTTACCTTTTTACTTTCCCAATGCTACCCCATGCGACGGAGCGAATAGCAAAAGGAGCATTATACCGCTGTGAGAAAGCGAATCAAGAGTTTTTTCAAAAAAGTACCGGCGGCCCCGGAAACGCAGCCAAGAGAGCATTTTTCTGGATATCAGGGGGATTAATCAGTAAAATACGGGTAGGATTTGCACTGATAGCGAGGCCGCGAAATGACAAAGATGCAGATAATCGCCAAAACCGTCCTTACCGTCCTGGGTGTCCGCATCGCCCTGAGCTTGTACCATTTCTATCTACTCCGATACGTGGGCCCTGTTGAGAAGCTACCCGCGTTGTTGGCGCAGATTGCGTCTTGGGTCGGATTTACCGCCTTGGTAGCGTTTGTCGCATACCTCATGGTCTTCAGCAATGACAGCCTGGCCCGCAAGATGGCGGGGCCTGGTCAGGAAATAGACAAGCGGGCCCAAATGGAATGGCTGACGAAATCCCTTCGGACAGGAGTTGTCTTCGCCGGGCTGATGCTGTTACCCGGGTTTATGCCCAAGGGATATTCCCTCAATGATTCCCGTATCGTCACCATGTTCATTTGCGCCAAAGCAGTATTGACCCTGTATCTTGTCTGCGGTGCACCGCATTTCGTTCGCTGGCAGACCAGAAGGAGTCTGCGCCAAATCGCTTATATCGAACAGGCGGAAACCTCGAACTTCACTACTAAAAGTCCAGAAAGGACACCCGATGAATAATTTACGCTCCTTTGCCAGGATTGCTCTTGCAGCGGCAGGCATATTTTTTGCCTTCCGTTTGATCGACAACATGATCACGCTTGTCAACACGATGATCTTCGCGGGGGTTGGAGGGTTGGGTTTGCCTTCCGGGATGGTTTTCGCTACTGTCGTTTCCTTGATGTTCCTGGGACTGTGTCTTGCAGCTATATGCTACGTGTGTCTGTGTAAACGCGAACAATTAGCCGAGAGAATTGTCGGCACAGGGGAACTCGCCGACCCGCGCTCGCAAATAGACTGGCTGCACGTAGCTTTTCGTCTGGTTTCTATCACTGCGGGGCTTTATTGCCTTCACAGCGTAGCCTGGCGCATTGTCTACGCTCTGCGGGCGTATCTCCCCTCAAGAGCTTCAAGGGTCTTAGGCACAGAATTGATTTTGGGCTGGCTCGTTATGCTGGCGATCGGAATCTACCTTGTGTGCGGCGCTCCGCACTTTGTCTGCTGGCATGTGAAGAAGACACTCGAGCAATGTCAATTGGATCCGGCCGACGCAGACAATTCCAAGTAATCTGGAGCAGCCGGGATTGAAGTGCGCGGATATCCCGTCGCCTCGCTATTTCAGTGACTGTCACTGCGCCTGCAGATGTGCGGTCTTGTCCATGTCCTCGCTTGCCTCGGTGAACGAGCCGTAGAATGGAACATTCAAGTCGATCCATGAGAGGGTACGCTGTTTCTCGGCCCTGCCCAGATTCACCCGAGGCCGGCCGTCTTTGTCGGGATGCCCGGCAAGGATGATGTCAGCCAGTTTGCTCCGCGGCGAACCGAAGCGCCTCGGTTCGACTTCGAGAATATTGGTCGTAGCTTCGAGGTAGCTTCGAGGGTCAGGTAGCTTCGAGGGTCAGACCTTTCTCTTTTCCTTTAGGGTTGGCAGCAGGCCAACTGCTTTTATAGCACTGCTGCACTTGCCATGTGAATTTGCGGCATAATATAGCCGGGATACCTTGTTAACGGATAATGGAGGAGAATCGATAGTACTTGATCTACAGCACCGGGCTGGATTTTATTTGCAGTTGTTGCTTTGCCTGGGGCCAGGTTTTGGCTTCTGGCCAGTTCCATGCTTTTGCGGTGGCGATTTTTGTTGCGGTTTTCAGGGCGGACAGTGTATTTGATTTATCTTCCAGGGCTTTCAGGAAGCCGGCCAGCAAGTAATCGCCGCAGCCTACGGTTGACAGAACGGGCGCGCAGCCGAGACATCGGGCCTGCCAGGCGCCTTTCCTTGTAACAACCACGCTGCCTTTTACGCCGCGGCTTATCAGAACGATTTCCACCTTGTCAAGTAGCCTGCACCCGGCCCTGGCCAGACTCGCGGGTCCGTCCTTGATCGGCTCGTCCAGCAGATCGCGCAATTCTTCGACGTTGGGTTTTATCAGCCAGACAGCGCCGGCGTCAACGATTTGGCTCAAGACGTTTCCCGAAGTGTCCAGTACAATTCTCGCCCCGCGGTTACGGCAGAATTCCAGGAGCCGAATAGTATCGGCCAGAAGCTCACCGCCCGGCATCGTCCCGGCAAAAACACAAACACTGCCCCGGCGGACTATTGTATCCAGATCGGCGCCGAGTCTGGCGATAGTCTTTGTCGAGGCGAGTCCGCTTTTGCTGCGCAGATGCATGTCTCTGCCGGTTGCCGTATCGATGATGGTGACATTTTGTCTCGTACCGCCGCCGATGGTTGTCATCTTCAACTCGATCGAGGGCCACGTCTTGTGCGCCGCCCTGGCCATCTGCCGATAGTCATCGCGCCCCCAGAGACCCGCCGCGATATTCTGCTGTCCCATCCACGCAAGAGCCTTGGACACGTTGAGCGCCTTTCCCGCGGGCCGGACGGTCTGCTCGTCTATATGCTGATGCAAATCCCAATCCAGATTTCGCCCCCAGCAAGTGATGTCCCACGCCGGTGAGAGGCCTATTGTTATGATTGCCGTTGTGTTTGACATTGAAATTCCAATGATAAGGTTATCAGAGTATCTGGATATCAGGGTGCAGGAAATCCGGATACCAGACAATCAGGTACTAAACCGCCCTGATAACCTGAAATCCTGATATCCACCACCTGATTGCCTGATATCCTGATCCCCATAACTCCACTTCTTTGCATTCTAATCCCTGGCATCTACGTAGCCAACCAGTCGGCTCCGAGCTGTCCGCATGCCGCGCCGATGCCGCGGCCCATCTTAAATCGCATGACCGTCTCAATGCCGGCATCTTCCAGGACCGATGCAAAGCCGTCGATACGCTGGCCGCCACTACCGGCGTATTTGCATCGCGGATGCCGATTGTGCTCGATCAGATTGACGTTGCACTCGAGCCCCTTCAGCAGCCTTACCAGCAAGGCAGCCTGGGTCGTCGAATCGTTGAGCCCCTTTATCATTACGTACTCGAATGTCACTCGCTGGCGGGTCTTGGCCTGGTAGAAACACACGGCCTTTAGCAAATCGGCTATAGGATATTTCGCATTGATCGGCATTAACCTTGTCCTGAGATCGTCACTCGGCGCGTTCAGTGACACCGCCAGCCGAGGATGCACGTTTTCGCCGGCCAGCTTTCGAATCGCCGGCACGATGCCACAGGTACTGACGGTCATGTGCCGAATGCCAATGTTCTTTCCCTTGGGGTGGTTCAAAATGCCAACCGACTTGACTACCGCAGTGTAATTGGCCAACGGCTCGCCCATCCCCATATACACGACGTTACTGATTCTACCGGCGTCCTTCTGCACGGCGTTGACCTGGTCGGCGATTTCGCCCGCGGTCAGGTTTCGCTCGAACGGAATTTTGGCCGTGGCGCAAAACCGGCAATCCATCGTGCAGCCGACCTGCGTCGAGACACACAGCGTTCGGCGCTTGCCGTCGAGCAACAGAACAGTCTCGATCCGGTTGCCGTCGCCCAGCTCGAAAAGGTACTTTGCCGTTCCGTCCTTGTCGGTCAGCTTGTCGACAACGGTAAGGTGGGAGATGTGATAGCCCCGCGCTGTCAACTGCTCGCGAAAGGTCTTGCTCAGGGGAGTGATCTGAGAAATCTCCACAGCGCTCTCGACGTGGATAAACTGGAAAATATACGCGGCCAGATACTTCTTGCCGTCCAAATCCACAACAATCTGCTCAAGCTCGCCGAGGGTCTTATCTTTGAGGTCCTTGCTCATGACGGAAACAGATCAAAAATCAAATACCAAAAACGAAGGCACGAAGGGGCAAAGGGGCAAAGGCACAAAGTTATAGCAAGCCGCTCTGTGCCTTTGTGCCTATGTTCCTCTGTGCCTGTGGTCGTGACTTTTACATTCTAATTTTTGATTTTCCATCTCATTCCTCATCGCTGTCGATGGCGATGTACTCGCGCTGGCCCTCGCTGGCATAGGCGGGCTCCGAAGAGTCATCTTCCTCGGCCATATCCTCGTACCCCGCCTGGGCGTCCGCTTCCATCTGCTGATGGATATTTTCGTACTCCTCCCGGGTAATTACGACTTCCCTCGCCTGGGAGCCCTTGTACTCTCCGAGTATTCCGGAGGCGGCCATCATCTCGATAATCCTCGAAGCCCGGGCGTAGCCGATGCTTAGTCTGCGCTGAAGGAGCGATACGCTGCCCCGCTTGGTCTCAAGAACTACGCGGACCGCGTCATCGAACATCTCGTCCCGCGTCATCTCGGACGTATCCACGGTCTTTAGCCTGGTAAGTTCGGGATGGAACTGCGGCTCGGCGACACCCTTGAGATGCTTGACGATTCGTCTGACCTCGGCGTCGTCCATGAAGGTACCCTGAGCGCGAATCAGATCGCTTGTGCCGGGCTTGAGGAAAAGCATGTCACCTTCACCAAGCAGCGTTTCGGCGCCATTCTGGTCCAGAATAATCCGGCTGTCCATCCTCGCAGCCACGCGGAAGCCTACCCTGCTGGGCATGTTAGATTTTATCAACCCGGTGACAACCGTCGCCTGGGGCCGCTGAGTTGCAAGGACAATATGGATACCGACGGCCCGGCTCTTTTGAGCGAGGCGGACGATGTAGCCTTCGATCTCCTTGGCCGCGGTCATCATCAAGTCGGCAAGCTCGTCGATAATTATCACGATGTACGGCAGCTTCTTCGGAACCTTCGCCTCTTCTTCGGCAGTAGCGGCGCCGAACCGTTCGGAAATCTCCTCGGCGCCGAGTTTGTTGAAGTCGGCGATGTTCTTGACCCTGGCCTCGGCCAGCAGGGCGTAGCGCTCGTCCATCTTCACCGTGGCCCACTCGAGTATCTGGACCGCCATTTTCGTCTCGGTGACTATCGGGCACATGAGATGCGGAATGGTGTTGAACGCCGTCATTTCGACCATTTTGGGATCGATCAGAATCATCTTCACCTCGTCGGGGCGCTTCGTGAGCAGCACACCTACGACGACACTGTTTATGCAGACACTCTTGCCCGAGCCGGTCGTGCCGGCAATCAGAAGATGGGGCATCTTGGCAAGATCCGAAACAAGCGCTTCGCCGGAAGAGTCCTTGCCCAGATAGAGCGGTATCTGCATGTTCTGAGGCTTGCTGCCGGCCAGCTCCATCATGTTTTTGATGCGGACTCGTTCTTTCTCGCTGTTTGGCACCTCGATGCCTATCGTATGCTTACCGGGCAGGGGGGCGACCACCCTCACGGCCCCGGCGGCCAGCGCGCGAGCCATATCATTGGAAAGTGCGGATATCTGGCTGACCTTGACACCGGCGGCAAGCTCAAGCTCGAACATGGTGACAACCGGCCCGGTGTCGGCGGCCACCACTTTCGCATTGATATTGAACTCCGACAGCAGCGTCTCCAGATCGGCCGCCTTCGACTTGACGACTTTTTCCTGCACGGCAGGGAAAGTGTGTTCGGGCTCGGCCAGCAAATCCAGCGGCGGTAGTTCGTAGTCGTCATAAGAAGGCTGAACGAATGTCCCCTGGGTCGGCTGAGCGCTCGCACGGGTTCGTTTGTTCTTGGCCATCCGCCTGACTTTGATCCCGTCGGGCTCCGCCGCTGTGGCGTCTTCCTCTTCCTCTTCCTCTTCTTCCCACTCGGCTTCTTCCAATTCTTCGGCCTCACCGGCGAGAACCACCGGCCTTTGCCTGACGCTCAACTCGCGCCATATCTCCGAGAGTACCTGTGAATGCTGTCTTGCCGCCGAGAAGGCGGGAACCGCCGCGCCGATCATCCTTTCAACGACAAAGCCGAAACCACGCAGTAACGCGACCATCAAGCCGTCGGCCAGCAGAATCACGCCCACTATCCAGACCGCTACCAACAGTATGAAAGTACCCAGCGAGGCAAAATGGCTTCGCAAGATATCTGTCAATCCGACACCGAGAATCCCGCCGGAACCGACGCCAAAACCGAAGATCCACGTAGGCCACAAACTGTAGAAACTCATCGAAGTAGCGACCGTTACCAACGCCAATCCGATCATGCGCAAGATCGGCTGGCCCATTTCGCGCTTGGCAAGGGTGCCAATCATAAAACATATCGCGGTTACCAGGACAACGAACACGCCGGGGCCGATGTAGTAGAGCAACTGGTACGCAGAAAAAGCCCCGATCGAGCCGCACCAGTTGGTCGTTGGATTGTTGGGAGGCGCCTGATACTTGCTGGGCCAATCACCAATGTCGAAACCCAGACAACTGCACAACAAGAACAGGCACAGACCGATCCCGAGACACCTCAGCGCCGTGGTGACGAGCGAACGCTCCGCCTTGCGTTTGGAACGTCTCTTGTATGATTTCTTCTTTTTCACCCCGTTGGTCCAAATCTGACGGCCCTGTTCCCATTATTGGCCTTCATCGGCTATAGTCACTCGTTACGTCCCATAGGCAGTTGTTTTTCAGCCCTGCCGTTTGCTCATTAGCCTCGCCAGTGACGTTACACACAATATTATCGGCAATGCCCCGCAAAAGGCGGGATTACATTCTATCAACTAGTTTATATCGGCAGAGCTCGGTGTTTTTCTGCAATATTGGTCGCAGCCCACAATTGCGATAAAGAATGCTTTTAGCCCACATATTTCATATTTCCTATCGCAGGACATCTTTTGGGAGTATTCTGACCCGTTGTTTCCGGCACCAATAAGAGAAGGACTGCAAGCATTGAACTCGCAGCCCTTTCTTTCCAATCGGAATGTTTTGACAGCAGTCGGTTCTACTACTTCTCCTTCTTACCGACGTCGGATTGTGCCGTCTCAGAAACAATGGCGTCCTTTTCTTCGTCACTGATGAGACCCTCGTCGAGCCAGGCTTCAGCCCAATAGGCCACACAGCTCACATACTGGCCATGGTTCTTCCACTCGCCGTTTGGCGGGCAATACTGATCGAGCGAACAGCCCATCGTGTCCACCATATCACCCGCCGCAGTGCCAGGACAAGCATCATCACGGTCCAGAACGCCGTCACCGTCGCTGTCGATCCATAGCGGATATCTATCCCTGTTCTGTGCGTTGATCACATACGGTGTATCTCCAATTCCATCTCCATCATCATCCACACCTGTGTAGTCGCTCCAGTAGTTGCCGCCATCTGGATAGCCATTATCCCAAGTGTTGGATACAACGTAGGCTCCAAAACGAACCTGCTCCGTATTGTCAATTATGTCATTGTGATAGAAGGTATGAGAATAGGTCTGCAAGTTGTAAGCGCCGATCTGGATGCCAATCCTATTTTCACGTATGACATTTCCAACAAATGTATTTCCTCGAGCATAAAACACTATGCGTATCCCAGCGCTATTGGAGTATGTCTCGTTATCCCTTGTTGTGTTGTACGAAGCGGCGTCAAATTCCACGCCGACGCTTCTATTGTCGTGCACAACGTTGTTAGCTATCGTGCAGTAGTGGGACCAGCCCAAATGGATTCCGTAGTTTCCGTTTGAATATACGTGGTTCCCTGTAATAGTCGTATGGTTTGAGCCAGAGCGGACAGTTATGCCGTCATTACCATTTGAGTAAATGTTGTTATCTTCAATCGTATTTCGTGATGAACTGCGGAGATGGATAGCTCCATGGGATCCTGGAATGAGCGGAAGCTCATTGTCATACAAGTCGCAGTTCCGGATCGTGTTATATGATGATCGGTGCAAATGCAAGCCGTTTGTCCCATTCAATGTCATAGTGCAATCGCTAATCGAACAGTAGCTTGCGTTTTGAAGAACAATGCCCGAGTCGTGAGGAAGCGCTCCAGAAAGACTCCCACTGTTTCTTATGGTAAATTCGCTGACATTCACATTGCTTGTTGAGGTCACAGTAACAACTTTACCAGTTCCACCACCATCGATGATAGTGGTGTTTCTATCCTCGCCCTGCAAGGTCAAGGGTTTGCCTATGGTGACATGTTCATCATACGTTCCTGCGCGCACATATACGGTATCTCCAGGAATTGCAGCACCAATTGCCGCCTGGATCGTACCATAGTCATCTGGAACTGTAATTGTTGCAGCACTCGCATTTACGGGAACTGCTGCAACAAATGCGGCTGAAATCATCAACATTAAGACCATTTGAGCCAAAATTCTTCCTATCCTGGTTTCCATCGTAATTCTTCGTACATTCTCCACGTTCTTACCCTTTCAAAAAATTGTTAGATATTTGGTGACCTCGACAAGTGTCACAGGAGTCACCCTACAATCCACCTACAAAAGCGACATACTATAGCCGATACCCGGGAAGATGTCGATTGCGTAAATGGGTATTCTTTGAAAAAGTCACGAGATCAAGAGGAGGTTGCACAAAACTCTTGTACAAAGGTGGTTACAACTTCTTCACGATCGTGGCTGTCTCTCGCAGGTATGCCGGCGTGCTACTTCTCGGCCTGAACCGCTACTTTCTCTCTTGCTTTGGCTTTGGCTTTCTTGCTGCCCAGAAACTCATCGGCCTCTTCGCGCGTTGCAGGGGGCCACTGCCCGTTGAGATGATCAGGTATCTTTCGGAAAGTGCTGCTGCCCTTTAGAAAAGCAAGGCGGAGCATTGTGGCGCTCCGCCTTGTATGTCATTAGTACAACAGGTTCCTTTATTACTTGCCGGTGTGAACGACGATGCTGCCACCTTCAATAGTCTGGTCGAAACCGTTATCATAAACGTCAGTTTCGTTCCCGACATCATCTTCTTCCCAAATCCTGATCCGGAAGGTATCGCCGTAGTCGGGGTCGTCATCTTTGGCCCACAGCATGAACTTGTAGTCACCCTGACCGTTGATGGCGCCCGACCCTTTGAACTGGGCATTGGTACCGGCCTGATTGACTACCAACCACTGGTAGCTGGAGCTGTGGAAGTTCAAATCCGCCGCCTGGAATACGAACTCTGTGTTACCGGTGGGGGTATCAGCCCATAGGTGTTAAGCTAAGCGATCCATTTTTTCAACGCGGCTCCTCGATTTC
>CAZLTY010000139.1:0-12690 GCA_964562575.1 uncultured Pirellulales bacterium | reverse complement strand
GGACGGATCTATTACCGGCCCTACTCCCTGCTCGAAGAACCACTGCCCGCGCGGCCTGTCTCTGCCGTATTCGTTCACAAAATTGTACGAATCCGAAAAGTTCCTCCGTTTCATCCTGTGAGGAGGAAATGCCCCGTTGGTTTGTGCGTACATCACGCCGGCCAGCGCCAGGCGTTTGACATTGGCAAGACAGACGACCGAACGGGCGCTTCTCCTGACGCGACCCAGAACGGGCAGCAGAATGCCCATGAGCATGGCAATGATACTTATCACGACCAGAAGCTCGATGAGTGTAAATGCTCTGCTCGTATGTCGTTCATGCGTCATTACCGCATTATAACGCATCTTGCCGCATTCTATTGTTGATTTTCCGGGATTGATTTGACAAATTTGAGGTGGTGTTCAATCGTAGGGGCCGGCGGCCAGGCAGTTGTGCCCTGAGAACATCAGCGGCGGTGGGGCGCTGAGTTGTTGCTCGCTCGGTCGGGCTTGTCGGCTCAGCGAAGCAAGACTCCCGCAGGCATTAGTTAGAGATTCGGCGCTCCAGTCCGGGGGCCTGTTTTGGCGCTCGCTTTACCCTTGGGACACTTAGGTCCCCAAAGGTACTTTGTCCGGCTTGGGATCTTCTTTGGACTGCCCGAGCGGCTGCGGTTCAGCAACTTTGCGGTAGCCCAATGCCTTTATTACTTCCAGAACTTCCGTCCAGGTCGGAAAGGGCCTGGTATTCGTTCGCTTGTATTCGTCGATGGCGATCAGAAACTCGTACTGCTCTTCGGACATTTGCCCTTCTTCAGCGGATTTTCGCTCGTCCGACAGCCGTCTGCCCGGCCCTCGTCGGCGGTCCAGACCCAATCGCCTGTCAACAACATTCTCCCTGCGGTTATCGCCGATCCGGCGTTCTGGAGGATTCTTTTTGCTCATTTTAGCCCTCATCTTCATCAAAGTAGTCGCCTTCGAAATCAATCTCGTCTTCATCTTCCATTGAAAAATCGTAGAAGTCGTCATACGTGTGCTGCGACTCGATAATCACATGAGCCTCATCAAGAAATTCCTCCGAAACCATTACGGCAATTTCCTTGGAGCCTACTGCATGCCCGTCCTGATCGGCTATCGTTGCAGGGATGTCATTGGACTCCAGCAGAGTCTTGTATTCGCTGGCCTGATCCATATCCTCGGAAAAGGCGACAACAACGTACCCTTCCAGTTTGGCATGCGACTTGTGCCCTTTTTTGGAATGCTTTGACATTTTTGTTCCTCCAACTTCCTCTTTCCCAACAATGTTGCTCCCCGTCAGGAGTCTCGCTTTATCTGTCCCACTACGCGGGGACAAGCCTCCAAAAATTGTTTCATCCAACGAACACTTTCGTCAAATCAGAGGCGTCAAATAATCTAAAATTGCCAACTCGTAAGAAAAACTTTGCTCGCCGGTGTCGGCTCTCGCAATCAGCTTTTTCAAGCATCGACCCTATTACTACAAAAATTTGGACTTTAGAGTATTTTTTTGTTGCACATTGTGTTGGTTACGTGTAAATACAGGCGATCGAAAACGTGCCGGACTCGAGGAGTAGGCGCCGGCCTATCACATTTTAACCTTTCAATATGGAGATTTGGAGAATGGCAAAGAAAAAGGAGTCTTTGGTTGTGGCCAGTAAGGTAAAGGCGTATATCAAGAGCAAGAAGATGATGACCTCATCCGATGCGCTCGAGGCCGTCAGCGATAACGTCTACCGTGTCCTTGACGCTGCGATGGCCCGAACCAAGGCCAATCGGCGAAGCACTGTCAAAGCACAGGATGTTTAGTTCTCGCAAGGGATCTCTTGGTATCCTGACTTCTGGCCGGACGGTCGGCTTGTGCCCAAACAGCTTTTGATCGCACAACTTGGCAGTGATATCACATGTGAATCAGGCCGTTCCATTTTTCGTAAGGTGGGACGGCTCTTTTTTTTGGCCGTCGCCCTATAAGAAATGCCTTTATCAGCACCAAAATTCGGTCTTTTTTCAAGATTCTTTCAACTTATCCCCGTTAGAATCCCGATTTATAGATTATGGTTTTGGAATAAATGCTGTATTTTTGCGAGCTTCAGCTTAAGATTGGGTGATTTGTTGCCGATGAAGGAGTCGGACGGCATCCTGCAACTTTGGCTGGCAAGCCAGGTGTTGTCTAAGCGAAGTTTGCTTGATGGTGTCGTGAGAGAAGAAGACCGTGTCGTTCCGTCTCTGGGCAGGCGATTATAGGACTAATCTGGCAGGTGATTGTATGAGAGTTTTCATGTTAGGCTGGGAGTTTCCTCCGTTCATCAGTGGGGGACTGGGCACCGCTTGCTATGGCCTCACCCGTGCGATGGATCAGCTTGGCATGGAAGTTACGTTTGTTCTGCCCAAAATGGTCGAGCAGGCGTACGCAACACATGTCAAATTGCTGTCGCCCGACTCGCGGATATCGGCTCCGTCCTTCAAACTCGATGATCTGAAGAACGTCAAATTCCGCACTATCGGCTCAGCACTTCAGCCATATTCCACACCTGAAACATACCATCAGCGAATCGAAGAAACTTTGCGACAAAAACATCTGATCGGCGGCAATGTAAGTTCGGCGAGCCAGTCGATGGACTCGAAAGACTACGGCAGCGACATGTACACGGAAGTACACCGCTACGCTGCGGTTGCGGCCGAGTTAGCTCAGGACAGAGGGTTTGACGTTGTGCACGCCCATGACTGGATGACATATCCTGCGGGGATCGCAGTGGCTGCAATGAGCGGTAGACCCCTGATCGTGCACGTGCACTCGACAGAATTCGACCGCAGCGGCGAACATGTAAACCAGATGGTATACGATATCGAGCGCCAAGGCATGGAGCGCGCCGACAAGGTGATCACCGTCAGCCACTTTACACGCAATATTGTTATCAGCCGATACGGAATTAGCGGTGACAAAGTCGAGGTCGTGTATAATGGCGTCGAGCGCAACGGCAGTTGGTCCTTGGACGAAACGGGCATAACCACAGATGAGAAAATCGTCCTGTTCCTGGGGCGGATTACGATGCAAAAAGGCCCCGAGTATTTTCTCCAGGCCGCCAAGAAGGTCCTGGGAGTAATGGACAACGTTAAATTCGTCATGGCGGGCTCCGGGGATTTGATGCACCAGTCGATCGAGATGGCGGCAGGACTTGGCATCGGACACAAGGTGCTGTTCACAGGTTTCCTGCGGGGCGAAGACGTGCAAAAGATCTACAAAATGGCTGACCTGTACGTAATGCCTTCTGTGTCGGAACCGTTCGGGATTGCTCCTCTGGAAGCCCTGGATAACGATGTTCCCGTTATTATAAGCAAGCAAAGCGGTGTCTCGGAGGTGCTGACGCACGTTCTTAAGGTTGACTTCTGGGATGTCAACGAAATCGCTAACAAGATCATTGCAGTGTTGAAGTTCCCACCGTTGCAGATGACCCTGCGAAGCCACGGCAATTTTGAGGTCAGAAGACTGCGTTGGAAGGACGCCGCGGTCAAATGTGCCAAGATCTATGGAGAGACACTGGTTCCGGTATAGGTGCCAGGCAGGAAATAAACCCAAGATGCTATCCGGCGGCAGCACGCTCGCTTCCGGCGGATACCCAGTACGAGACACGAGATTATGCCTTCGGTATGCTTCTACTTTCAAGTCCATCAGCCGGTGCGGTTGAGGCACTACACAGTCTTCGATGAGAACGAGCACTATTTTGACGATCACAAGAACGGCTCGATCTGCCGGAAGGTGGCAAACAAATGCTATCTTCCCGCTAACCGATTGCTATTGGATTTGATACGCCGGTTTGACGGCAGGTTCAAGGTGGCCTACAGCATAACCGGCACACTGTTGGAGCAGTTGCAGCATTACTCGCCGGAAGTCATGAGCACTTTCGACGCTCTGGCCGAGACAGGCTGTGTGGAGTTTCTGGCGGAAACCTATTATCACAGCCTGAGTTTTCTGTACTCGCGCAATGAATTCGTCGAGCAGGTACATAAACATATGGAGGCCATAAAATATTTCTTTGGCCAGACTCCCAGAGTGTTTCGAAATACCGAGTTGATATACAACAACGAGCTGGCCACCCTGATCGAATCGATGGGCTGCTTCGATGCGATAATTACCGAGGGAGCGGACCACATTTTGGGCTATAGAAGCCCTAATTTTGTCTACCACCCACAAGGTTGTGACAGACTCAAACTCCTGCTCAAGAACTATGCCCTCAGCGACGACATTGCCTTTAGGTTTTCCAACCGTGACTGGGCCCAGTGGCCTCTGACTGCGGAGAAGTTCGCCCATTGGGTGGGAAATGTCAACGGCTGCGGCAACGTGGTCAATCTGTTCATGGACTACGAAACGTTCGGCGAACATCAATGGGAAGATACGGGCATATTCGATTTTATTGACCATTTGCCCGAGGCGGTTCTGAGACATCCGGACAACGACTTCAAGACCCCAAGCGAGGTGGTGGAATGCTACCAAAGTTCCGACTCTGTTGATGTGCCACACATCATAAGCTGGGCCGATACCGAAAGAGACCTCTCCGCCTGGCTTGGAAACGCAATGCAGTCGAATGCGATTCACGAGCTTTATCGAATCGAGAAGAAAGTCAAGAAGACTGAGGACGAGAAGATCATCTCGGACTGGCGAAAGTTGCA
Source organism: uncultured Pirellulales bacterium (assembly GCA_964562575.1). Taxonomy (GTDB): domain Bacteria; phylum Planctomycetota; class Phycisphaerae; order Sedimentisphaerales; family Anaerobacaceae; genus SG8-4. The sequence goes on along the minus strand of CAZLTY010000139.1, from coordinate 8,031 downwards.
GGCGTCGGACCATTTCTATTATATGTGCACAAAATACTTCGCCGACGGCGACGTACACAAATACTTTAACCCTTATGACTCACCTTATGACTCATACATCAACTTTATGAATGTTTTGGGTAATCTGCACGGTCGGTGTTCGGCGCAGACAATTGGGGGTACACTTTGTTCGGTATAGAAACCGAACGCGCCAGAGTATCTTTCGGGTGCCGCAGCGCAGGATAATGGACCACGTGATTTATTGCCAGTAGATTAGACACACTGGGCTTTGGCTACTTGAAAAGATACCGGTTTTCATACCATCGAAGGCTTCGCGGCGGGCAACATCCCGTGAGCAGGGCTTGGATCTTGTTGTTATTATGTCTTTTGGAGTTGGACTGTGTCAACCGTGCAACAGGTCGGTGACCGAACGAGCTTGTCTGTTCTAACCGGCGACCAAGCCATTGAAAACCTGCTGACAACCGAATGGCTCTTGACAAATGGACGCGGCAGCTATGCATCGTCGACGATTGCCGGCTGCAACACCAGGGCCTATCATGGCCTGCTCATAGGTTCGTTAAGACCGCCCGCTAACAGAGTTATGGCGTTTTCAAATTGTCTGGAAATGATAATATCCGAGGGGAAGATCTTAAACCTCTCGACCTTTGAATTCGCCGACAAGTTTGCCCCGGCCGGCTATGGCTTTCTCAAGAAATTTCGCCAGGACGTAGGCGTGCATTATGACTTTGAGCTTGATGGCGTTGAACTAACCAAGTCCGTATATCTTCTTCGCGATGCCAACACGGTGGCCATCGAGTATGATTTTACCACTGTTCACAAACCTATGGAGTTCGTTTCTCGGCCGTTTGTCGCCTTGAGGGATTTCCATACGCTGCAAAAATCTTACGTGACACTGTGTTCACGCTGGGTCGGATCGCAGAGCGGTGGACTGCTCGTTCGGTATGAAACACCGGACAGTTGTGAGCTGCTCTTGAGGTGCCCGGGAGCGAGCTTTGTGACAGACCGGCAGTGGTGGTTCAATTTTGTCTATCGCAGCGACAAGGAGAGAGGCCAGAATTGCACCGAAGACTTGTGGACGCCCGGTTTCTTCAAGTGCCGGATAGACTCACCGGGCAAAATCGTCCTCTGGGCCCGCCTGGCCGGCAGCGCAGAGCGGATAGCGAAAACAATAGAAACTGAGCAGCCTGCGCCCGACTGCGTCGACAAGGTCCGTAAAGACTTGTACAGATATCAGGAGAGCCTAAAACGCAAGGCGCAAATGGTAAGGCGCGATTTGGAATTTCCGATTTCCGATTGTCGATTGAAGAATTCGAACCTGGAAATCTCAAGTCCTGGATTCTTTGAGACACTTTGCCTGGCTGCCGCAGCTTTTGTTACCAAACGTCAAACAGACCAGAGTCACAAAACCACCATCCTGGCCGGCTATCCCTGGTTTGCCGATTGGGGCAGAGATGCTTTCATAGCGTTGCCGGGCCTGTTGCTTGCCACGGGTAGATTTGACGAGGCAAGATCGGTCCTGACGACTTTCGCCGCGGTGGCGGACAAGGGTATGATCCCGAATCGTTTCGACGACAGGAGCGAGACAACGCACTTCAACAGCGTCGATGCCTCACTATGGTTTGTCAACGCTGCATTTCAATATCTGCGGGCCAGCGGCGATTCAGAGGCCTTCACAAAGCAACTGCTGCCTACAATCCGGTGGATCATAGAATGCTATCGCAGGGGCACGCGGTTCGGCATCTCTGCTGACACCGACGGGCTCATTACCGCAGGCGACGGCCACACGCAGCTTACCTGGATGGACGCCAAGTACGATGGAGTCGCTTTCACGCCCAGATTCGGCAAGGCGGTCGAGATTAACGCCCTGTGGTACAACTGCCTGATGCAGATGAAAGATTTTGAACCGCCGCCGGAGTCCCGGCGCGCCGGGGCTGAATTCTATGAAACAATGGCCGAGGAGGTCGGGGCCGGCTTTAGCGATCTGGTGTGGATCCAGGATAAGGGCTACTTGAACGATTGCATCTTGCCCGACGGATCGGTTGATGACAGTCTTCGCCCGAATCAGATATTTGCCGTCTCTCTTGAGTTCTCACCCTTGTCGGCCCCGCAGCAGAAGTCGGTGGTGGATGCCGTGCAGGACCAATTACTGACACCTTACGGTCTGCGGACTTTGAATCAGCTTGCAGAGAGCTATAAGGGCAGATATACAGGCTCGCCCCGAGATCGAGATGAGGCTTATCACCAGGGCACTGTCTGGCCCTACCTGATCGGGGCGTTTGTGGAAGCATATTTGAAGGTCAATGATTTCAGCGCAGAAAGCAAGAGACAGGCTGCTGAATTCATCCTGCCTTTGCTCCAGCACCTGACCGAAGACGGCGGGCTCGGGAGCATCTCAGAAATATTCGACGGCGACGCCCCTCAACTGCCGAGAGGCTGCATCGCCCAGGCGTGGAGCGTGGCCGAGCTCATAAGGGCCTATCAGTTGGTAAGCAGTTAATCAACACTTCAGTTCTTCTCGTATCAGACAACCGTCACAGGGGCAGAACGCGCGGATGTTCTGCTCAGGCGTAGCCGGCGGCACTTCACAGCCCGGCATCAGGATGAATCTGTCCGGCACGGCTTCGAGACATTCTCTGGCTTCATCGGCAACCTCCTCGGGATTGGCCTCGAACAGGGCCCCCGCCGGGTTGAAATTCCCACAGAGTGTCACCTCAGGCCCGACAAGCTCTCTGGCCCGGGCCAGGGAAACCATCCAGTCGACATCGATGATGTCCGCACCGCTCTGGGGCATAAACTGCACGATGTTCGATATGTTGCCGCAAATATGCAGCTTCACGGTGGCACCGGCTTCGTGAATCGCCTCAGTCAATTTCTTTTCCAGGGGCAGCACAAGCTCGGTATACATATTCGGCGTGATCAGACTCGCCGCCGCGTCGCCGATCCCGATCATGTCGGCGCCGGCCTCGACCTGGGCGACCGCGAAGGCAATAGCATTTTGGACAATTATTTCTCCCGCCTCGACGAACATCTCCGGTTTGTCTATCAGATCCATCATCGTGCTCTCTACGCCCCGCAGGTCTCCATACTCGGCGATGGGCCCTTCGACCCATCCCAGGACACTGTGGGTCTGGCCCACCTCGGCGGCCATCTTGCGAACGCTCTCAATCCGCTGCTTTGGCCGTTCGGCGTTTACGATATCGAAAGATTTGACCAGGGATATGTCGTCCGGCGTTTTGATCAGCACATCTTTGGGTTTGCCCACCCCATCGGGCGGATATTCAAATTCCATCCCGTAGGCTGAGGCCTCCCGCCAGGGGTCGCTGATCGCGCTTATCTGATCGATGTTGAATGCCCGGGTGACCGCCAGTTGTGCCTCGGCCAGGACATCTCCATCGAGATAATAATCCCTGTAGGTGTGCCCGATGAACCTGGCCGCGAAGGCCATGAAGATGGGGGTGACAGCGGGACGATCGTAAGGATCACCGCTGAGGATCGCGCAGATTCTTTCTTTCGGAGTCATAAATCACCTCATACAGAACATTAAATTCTAAATCCTAAGCACTAAATCCTAAACAAATTCAAATCAGCAAAATTCAAAACTCAAAACGCTGTTCGGTGGCAAGTTCAGGCCCGCCATGTTTGGATCATTTGGTGATTTGAATTTCGATATTGTTTAGGATTTAGGATTTAGATATTAGGATTTCCTTTCAGGCAGCGCACTAACAAGGGCCAGCAACGACGTCTTCACCTGCTCGAATGTTGGCAGGCTAACTGTAGCGCCCGGGTGTGACTTCTTCGTCCATCGAGGGGAAATCATGAGCACATAATCGAAGCCGGCCGGAATTTCTTCCTGGCTTTGGCGAAACGCCTCTCGAAGCAGACGCTTGAGCCGGTTGCGCACGACCGCATTGCCGCAAGATTTGCCGACCGAAACACCGAGCCGCGAATAGCCACGATCATTTTCCGCGATATAGAGCGTAAGCAACCGATCGCTGAGACGCCGACGCCGTTTGTGAGACAAGACGGCTTTGAACTGCCTGTTGCTCGCAAGCCTTTTCTCTTTCGGCAAAGCTAGCCGCTTCATAATCAATCTCATACCCTTGAAGAGTAATAAATTCCCGCGAATAAGATCATAAACCGTTGTTATAAAGCCACTTACCCGCGCAAGAACGGGAGTTTTCAATCGGGAGCATTATACTTACCCGCGCAAAAACGGAAATTTTCAATCGGCAGCACTATCAGGCCCAGGCTTCATCAGCCTTTTGCTGCCTCGCCAACACCTCGGCGCCGAGCGAGCGGCGAACAGCGCGACAGTTCAATACGCCGACAAGCTTATCATCTTCACCGGCGGCCACTACGGGCAAATGCTCAACGTCGAGTTTCTTTGTTTTCTCGAAGGCTTCGGCCAGCGGCATCTCGGGCGTCACCGTAGCAATGGCAGGCTCCATTATGTCGATCGCAATCAGCCAGTCATTCAATTCCTGGGTCATGAAGGTATTCCTGATGCCGTCCAGCGTAATGCCGCCCATCAGCTTCTTGTCCTTGTCGATCACGGCATAATAGAAGCTGGTGGTATTGCCCACAAACTTGATGACCTCGCTCAGGGACATCGGCGCCGAGATCACCGGCGCATCGGCATCCATCACATCGCCAACACTGTGGGTCTTGATGAGGTCCTCTTCGGTGATATTCATCCCCACCTCGCCGGCCTTTCTGACGCCGACCTTCGTAAAGAGCGGACCGATAAACTGCAAGACAAAGACGCCCACTATTATCACCGAGAGCATCATGTCCCGGATCTCGCCGGCGAATCGCTGGCTAGCCATTATCAGCAGAGCGATGGCAATCGTGCCCTGCTGGTACAGGCAGAACCCCAGATACTTCCTGACCGTTGGCACCGCTTTCGAGTAAGAAGCACCCCAGTATGCCCCGGCTGTTTTTCCGACGATACTGCAAACCACATAGATTCCGGCCATCAGCCAGATCTGGCCTGTCATGCTGACGTTCAGCCTGCTGCCGATAATCACAAAAAACAATATGTAGATCGGCGGCGAGATCTTTCGAATAACCTCGAAGCTCTTGAGACTTTGCCGGGGCGAGAGATTTATCAAAGTCACCCCGCATGCCATTGACGAAAGAATGACATCGAACTCAAGGTGTTCCGCCAGGCCGATAGTCAGTATGATCGTGCCGATCGAGAAAACCAGCATCTTCTCGTCGTCGTCGATTCTCTTGACAATTTCCCGCAGCATCAGTCCGGTTGCGAATCCCAGAGCGAGCGATCCGGCCAGCTCAATAACCGAATGAAGCACAAGGGCGAAGAAGCCTGCCTCGGAAGTGCCGGTCAGAAATCCCGCCAGAGACACGCTGGTGATATACAACACCAGAGCCAGCGCATCGTCAAGGGCGACAACCGCCGTGAGCATTGTAGTCAGCGGCCCGCGTGTCTTGTACTCCCACAGTACATTCATCGTCGAGGCCGGGTCCGTCGCCGCGCAGATGGCGCCGAACACGAAGCCGACCGCCAGCGCCGTTTGCCACTGATAGAAATAATTCAGCGCAACAAAGCTCACCGTCCCTACCAGGACAAAAGCGAGTCCCCCTTCGAACAGCAGGATTGCAATGACCTGCCTGCCGAACTTAACGAAGATATCGCGCTGCAGTTCGCCGCCGATCAGAAAACCTATGACTCCCAGCGCGAACAGATTGAATACCTCAAGAGCCTCGAGGTTGAAGACTTCCGCACCCTCGGGACCGGCAAGGGGAATGATCTTCAGCAGCGGGCCGAGAATCACACCGATAGCGATGTACCCGATGATCTGCGGGATGTGGAGCGTCTTGATTATCTTGGCGCCCACGGTCCCGGCAAGAATCGCCAGACCTATCAGAAGGACAAGGTTGATACCTTCACTCTGCGCCAGAATAGCATTCAACGGGTCAATCATCGCGCCTTTCGCCGCGCCCTATTTGCTCTCAGCTGTGACACCGGGCCAACTGTCAGTGCGGAATGGACTGGCGGGCAGATTCTCCTTATTGTAGAGATTGCATACAGGGTTGTCCGCCCAGGCGTAGCGCACGGCAACGGGTTCGGCGATCTCATCGCTACTGACTACAACCGTGTCGCCATCAATCTTTGCATCGGCCCAGACGAACTTTCGGTCGGCCCCGGCGATTGCAAAACCTTTCAACTGCTCACCGCCGGCAGCGACGAGGCCGCCGGCGACATGATCGAAGCTCAAGGTGATTCTGCCGCCCTCGACCTTCATCGACTTCTGCAGAGGTCCCGAATAGACGATATCCTTTTCGTAGGTCTGCGCCAGAGTCCACAAGGCCAGGCGCTTGCCGACATCCTGTTTGTTCTTCGGGTGAATGTCCTTGGCCTCACCTATGTCGATGATCGTCGCCATCCCGGTATTGGGCAGTGACAGCGTCATCGTCTGGGCCTCTCGCAGCTCTGCCCAGGAGCTACCGCCCGGTTCGTCCTTGATCGCCATGAAATTGGCCAACTGTACGAACAGGAACGGGAAATTACCCTGGCCCCAATCCTCGCGCCAGTTCGTTATCATAGCCGGAAAGAGCTTGCGATATTGATACGCCCGGCCGGCGTTCGATTCGCCCTGGTACCATATCGCACCCTGGATGCCGTACGGAATCAGCGGGGCGATCATTCCATTGTACAGACCTGCCGGTGTGTGAGGATGGTCCGGTCCGCGCGGCGCGCGCGGTCTGCGCGGCGGCTTATTGCCTTCGGCTTTGGCTTCTTCCGCAGCCTTTTGCCATTGCTGCACCTTCCGCTCATACTCTTTGTAGGCCTTCGGGTAGTTCGCAATTATCTCGGTTTGTCGCGTCAGGATCGGCTCGAAATCAGCGCCCGCCTCCAACACCTCGCGCCTTGTCCAGGCCTCGGCGGGAGTGCCGCCCCACGACGTATGAATAAGACCAATCGGCACATCGAGCCGCTTGTGCAGTTCCCTTCCGAAGAAGTAACCCACCGCCGAGAAACCCGGCACGGTTTCGCCGCTGCACGACGCCCAACTGCCCTGGCAGTCCTTCATCGGCTTTTGCGCGACGGTCCGCGTTACCGTGAAGAGTCGAATGTTCGGATAGTCGGCCGCGGCGATCTCCTCAGCCGCATTAGCCGACGCCTGCACCGACCACTGCATATTCGATTGACCCGAGCAGACCCATACCTCGCCGCAGAGGATATTGTCGATATTTATCGTGTTCCTGCCCTTGATGGTCATTTTGTACGGCCCGCCAGCCTTCGGAGAGCGAACCTTGAACTGCCACTGGCCCTTACTGTTGGCGGCAACGGTCAACCTCCTCCAGGTCCAGCCAAAGGTGGCTTCAACTTGCTCGCCGGGGTCCGCCCAGCCCCAGATCGAGACCTCCTCGTTTCGCTGCAGGACCATATTGTCGCCTATCACTGCCGGCAGCCGGACATCGGCGAAGGCCGCCCCCGCTGCCGATAGCACCAAAGCAACGACAAGCAACGCAGGCTTCAGTCCGCCGGTCAGCTTGGCTAAATCAAAAATCAAAGTGCAAAATGTAGAATTGAGGAAGTCATCGCCGCGTAGCGGCGATTCCGCTATTTTGATTTTTGATGTTTGATCTTTGCATTTTCTCTCGTAGTTCATCTTCTTGGACTCCTTTACTCGTCGTGCGTATTGCGTATCGCGTATCGCGTAGCGCGCACGACGCAATACGCAATACGAGATTCACCCTGTGAATTTCCAGAGGCTCGTTCAGGCAACCTCGGACTACAGTGCTCCCGACCGGATATTTCTGTTCTTGCGCGGGTAAGTAACTTTACAATAACACTTTATGATCCTACCCGCGGGAATTTACTACCCTGAAGGGTATATTAAATCAACTCTGTCCCAAATATGCAACAGTTCCGCTTGGGCCTTCGTGCTTTTTTTGCCCGGTCCGGCTGATGAGTAGGCACCCAGCCATGAGTTGTGGTATCACTATGTGCCTGAACGGGGCAATTGGCACGGCGGGACTCTCACCCGCTGGCTGGCGGCCTTG
>CAZLTY010000138.1:0-12758 GCA_964562575.1 uncultured Pirellulales bacterium | reverse complement strand
AATCCGTACCCAAACGCCAGGCAATCGATGATCCGCCTAAACTTGTCGCTGGAGGTCGCCAAATGCATACTAGGAGCAACTCTGCGCGCCGGCCTTAACTTCTGTTTTCATTCTCCCAAGCACAAGCGTTATGCGGTCTGAAACTGCATGTTGCCCAAGAACAACACGGCACATTTGGAGACGTATCACGCCGTGAATATAACAACTGCGCCAAGAAACAGTTAGATTGACGTTGCTTTGAGTAAACGCCGCCGTTGCCCCACATCATCAACCGTGGACCGCGAGCGCAGTGGTGTCAAGCATCCGCATTGCTCCTACGCATCCGTCGCCATGGGCATCTTGCGTTTCTTCCGGATGTTATTTATACTTTAGACGGTCCAACGGTGTCAGTGAATTTGCGACTGTTTCGCCATCGGTAATGATGCGGAGGTGGAAAAAATGGGCACAAAACAAACCCAGCAAGAAATCCAACAGTTAAAAGAACAGTTGAAAGCCACCAACAAGAAAAATGATTCCCGCCTGCTCAAACTGGCCCTTGTCTTGACAATACTTGCTGTCGTCACAGGCATTCTACAGGGCAGAATCCAGTTGTGGTAATCACCGTTTAAGTTCCAGGGCCGGATCGTCAAACAGAGGAAAGGTCTGGATGATATTTTCTGAGCTTTCGCCGGCGTTCTCAGAAACACTCAGTCTCGCTTGAGTTGTTGCGGCACCCGGGACTATACAAGTTTCTCAAAAACGAACTCTTCTATTCATAATGTCGGCAAATTAAGTCGCTGCCAATGAACAAGGACGGAATTTTCGGTAGGGACAGGTGGTTAAATCCAGTCGCGATAGGCGATTTAAGAACCAGCCACGAACGCGCCCACCGGGTCGGAGGGTGTCAAGTTCACCCGAATAATCTCAGCAGCGAACCTTCAAAGAGCCAAGAGAATTCCCCTACCGCCGACGGCGGGAAGCGCCTTTTCAAGAACGCCCGACCCCGCGCATGAGAAGTGGACTCGGCAACGGGCGAAGCGTTCGAACGCCTTTCTTGTGGTGGCTGGGTCCGTTTCTGCCGATAAGAGTATATGTTGAGTCCGGGAGTATATGTAATGGTTAAGAGACGCATCTGCTGGTATTTGAGATTATTGCTGTCGCTTACGGCGCTATCTGGCTGCGGGCCGAGGGCATTCCATATCGAATTGGTGCCAACCAACCAGAGTCTCACAGAAACGCTCGTCCAAAGGGATGCAGGGTTGTTTGTTTCCGACAAGATAGCCGTCATCGATGTGGACGGCTTGATGATCAACAGGCGCAAGGGCGGGCTGATGCGAACCGGTGAGAATCCGGTAAGCCTGCTGCTGGAAAAGCTCGACAAAGCGGCTGGTGATCCGCACGTAAAGGCTGTGGTGCTGCGCCTGAACTCGCCCGGCGGGACGGTGGCGGCCAGCGACATAATGCATCATCGACTGCTGGAATTCAAACGCAGGACGGCAAAGCCGGTCGTCTCTTGCGTGGTGGGTCTCGGTTGCAGCGGAGCGTATTATCTGGCGTGCGGCTCTGACGGGATTGTAACCCAGCCGAGCGCGGTGACGGGAAACATCGGGACGATATTCCAGACGTTCAGCGTGGCCGGGACAATGAAGAAGATCGGCGTCAAGGCAGTCACGATCAAGAGCGGGAAACTGAAAGATATGGCTTCGCCGCTGCACGATCTCAGTGACGACGAGCGGCAGGTTCTGGAAGGCATAATAGAGGATCTTTACCAGCAGTTCCTGGCGGTCGTGGCCAAGGGGCGCCCGGGGCTCAGCGAGCAGAAGATTCACGAACTGGCCGATGGGCGGGTGTTCACGGCCAAACAAGCCCTGACCGAAGGTCTAATCGACAGGATCGGCTACCTGACCGACGCAGTCGAATGGGCCAAGGAGATGGCGGACGTCGACGGAGCGAAGGTTGTGATCTATCACCGGCCATCGAACTACAAGCCGAATGCATACGGCTCAGCGGCGGCTAATATTGAGGGGCTCGGGCCATTGATAAATATTGATCTGCCCGACTGGCTGGCATCGGGCGAGAGCCAGTTTCTGTACCTGTGGCAGCCAGGAGCCAACTGAGAATTCGAGGTCGCTGCTTAGTTCGGCTCGGCGGCATTGGGGGCGTTTCTGACACAGCGAAAGCCGTAGATGTCGTATCCGAAGCAGACGTCGGCGTAGCCGGGATTCTCGTTGTATCGGTATCCGGAGCGGCAGCTATCGGCGCTGAACTTCCACGCCCCGCCGCGGACGACCTTGGTCTCACCGCTCTTCGGGCCTCGCGGGTCTTTTTCGGGCGACTGCTGATAGTAGTCGACCTGGTAGAAGTCGTTGCACCACTGCCAGAGGTTGCCGTGCATGTCGTGCAGACCCCACGGGTTGGGCAATTTGCCGCCGACCGGTTGCGGTTTTCCGCCGGAGTTGTCTTCGAACCAGGCATGGTCGGAGAGTTTTGACGGACTGTCCCCGAAGTAGTACGCCGTCTTGGTACCGGCCCGGCAGGCATATTCCCATTCGGCCTCGGTGGGCAGCCGGTATCCGTTTGCTGAGAAGTTGCATTGCCAGTTCTCCAGATCGTAACACGGCTCAAGCCCTTCCAGCTTGGACCGTTTGTTGCAGTACTTCACCGCATCGGACCAACGCACCTGCTCGACGGGATTGTCGCCGGCCTTCCATCGAGAAGGATTGTCGCCCATGACCTTCTCATATGCCTCTTGAGTCACTAAGTTCTTGTCTATATAGAACGGGCTTAGGATAACCTCATGCGGCGTCGCGTCTATCTCATTCTCATCTCCCATGATAAACGAGCCGCCCGCAAGCTCAACCATCTCGGCGCCCGATTCGGTCGTCGAAGGGCCTGGGGCATCCTGCCGACCCTTCGCGGCATCGTCCGGGACCTTGCGTTTGCATCCCTGAAACAGTATTGAAAGCAATAATACGGCCACAACATGGTGCTTCATGATTCTACATCTCCTGTGTGCAATCTTGGCGTTGACATTGCATGCTCAATAGTCCGGCCATATCTCATAGCCGTCGGGGCTCCGAAGACACTGCCTGCAAAGAGTCCTGACCTCGTCGGCAACTGAGACCGCCTCGGGTTGACCCACACACGCGTTACCCGCCTGCTGAAACAGTTTGCGGGTAATAGTGTGAAACTTGCAGACAAGGGTATCCTGTGTCCCACCCATACGCCTCCATTTCATTTTGAGCTGCGTAAAGCGCGCCACATTTCCGGCCTCTTTCCTCAAGGTAAGAGCTTTCGTCTCGCGGGCCAGTTCGTCGGCATAGGCCAGCGTCTTCATGTTCTCTCTTTGCCGCTCATGCTCTCTGATTATCTCCTGCGTAATGGCTCTCATGTTATCTGTGAACTGCTCGAGGTCGGGCCGGGCTCTGCTTGTCCGATCGAGATACTTCATCATCCTGCCGGCAAAGGCCTGGTATTCGTTGATCCTCTGTTTCTGCCGGGCGACGAAGTATACCATGTCGTCGACCCCGCCGCAAATGTACTCCTTCCTGTCTACTTCTTTGCCTGCATCGAAGATTGGCTGCATCGCATCTGTAACTTCGCAGGTTGCGGCTCCGATGACGGCTTCCTTCCTTCTGTGCGAGCGCAGTCGACGGCCCTCTACGTCGAGCACAGCGCTGCACACTTGGCGGCCCAACGTGTCTTTCATAATGTCGACCGGGGTCTCGACCGAAGCGGGAGTACCTTTTCGCTCCAGAAAATATACAAGCGATTTGCCTCTGGGCGGTATCTTCTTACCGAGGCGGTAGAAGGCAGTTCTGTCCTCAAACCAGACGGGATATGGATAGAAACCGACCCCGCCGCGCCAGAACTTCTGTGGCCTGATCTCTCGAAACGTGAAAGTGGTCTTGACCCGATCCTCGAGCAACTGCGTTATCCATTTCGCAGGAAAAGGCCGTTTCCATGTGCTGGCCACGTCCCTTTCAAGATAGGAAGCCTTCAACACTTCTTCATGCCAGATGCCTGGGGCACTCAGTACAGCCAGGAATATGCACTTGCCGTCATTTTCAATGTCAACGGACTCGATCAGGCGAGGCTCTCTCGATGTTGCGTCCGGAACAAACCGGACTCGCTGGGTTCCCGTCGGCCAGGTGACAGTCAACATGTCGTTTCTGCCCTCCAGCAATCCGACGAAAACATTTGCAGAAGGAACGTGAAGTGCTTTGAGCGAAGGGTATGCCTGCGGATCAAGAATGAGGTCGTCACCGATGAAATCCGGCACGACGCCATACCGGATCGGACTGATCAAGCTTATCCCGTTGACGTTCTCAGCAGGCCGAATCTCGACAATGCGTTTCCTGCCGAAAGAAAAGATAACCGACAGATTCTTGCGCGTTTGCTCGCCGGAAAAAACCACTTCCAAGGCAGCCTCGTCGCCGGTGTTTTGCAGCAGATCGAGGCGGGTGATTCTTGCCGCCTCTGTTCCGAGTTCAAGAGGGACGACCCCAACTTTCTCGGCCGCCGGATCCGCTTTGGCAAATACTATTGCCTTGCCCTCTCTCGACGAGAACACCGCAATGAGATGTTCGTTTTCTACGGCGGCATCACCGGCGAAAGAATACCGAAGGCCGTAGTACTCCGGGTTATAATAATCCGGCCCGCTCCATTTTTCAGCTTCCGTGGGAACAGCTTTCCAGTGTCTCCTGTTTGCGAGGACTTCTCCATCGAGAACCGGCGAGGTGGTATCCCATACCACGGTCGCAGTCGTCCCATTACCTGCCGCCAGCAGAAGAACAAATGCTATGCCGTACAAAAGCAATCTGTGATTCGATTTTCGCTCAAACATTGCCGTCAATTTTAGTACTCCTAATTGAAAATTCCCGTTCTTGCGCGGGTAAGTGGCTTCACAATAACAGGTTTTGGTTTTGCTCGCGGGAATCTACTACCCTTCAAGGGTATTCCTCGTCAATAGTCGGGCCATACCTCATAACCGTCCGCATTTCTCAGGCACTGTCTGCAACGACGTCTGATCTCCTCGACGACTTTGACCGCCTCGGGCTGCTCTGCGAAGCCGTACGCTGCCTCCTGACACAGTTTTCGTGTCACGCTGTGATAGCGTGCAACAACGTCGTCCTGAGCGCCGCCCATCGCTCTCCACTGCTTGCCCAACTCCAGGCAGGCCGGCAGATTTGTGGGGCTCTTCTCTTGCACAAGCGCCTTGGTCCTGCGAGCCAGCTCATCGGTATAGGCAAGATCCTTCATATTCTCTCGTTGCCTTTCATACCCCTTCGGTATTTCCGAGACGATCGCCTGTAAGCTATCAAGATACGGTTTTTGTGCGGGAGCAGACCTTCCGGTATCATCGAGAAACTCTGTAATACTCCTGGCAAACTCTCGATACTCGTCGATTCGTTCGACGTGGCGCCTGACAAAGTAGACCATGTCGTCCACGGTGTCGGTGACATACTCTTTCCTCTGCACCTCCGCTCCTACCTTGAAGACCGCTTCGATTGCCTCGGTGCACCCGCAGGTACAGGCGCGGCGGACGCCTTCGCCGCCTCTCCTGTGATGTGTGCGAAGCACCCGGCCCGGAAAATCAAGTATGCTTTCACACGCCTGCCTGCCCAAAGTCTGCTTCAGAATGTCCACAGGAGTCGTGATCGAGGCGGGCGTGTCCTTGCCTTCCAGACAATAGATGACGGACCGGCCTTTGGGTGGTATCTTCTTGCTCAGACGACAAAAGGCATGCTCTCCGTCGAACCAAACGGGATAGGTGTAGTGACCTATAACGCCTCGCCAGATTTGGCCCTTGGATTCTCGGAAAGTGAAAGTGGTCCTGACGCCAGCTTCCTCCAGTTGCATCGTCCATTTTGCAGGAAAGGGCCTCCGCCAGCCCATGTCAATATTTCTCTCCAGGTAATTCAGTTTCAATTCCGCTTCGCGCCAGATTCCGGCTGTGCTGAGCACGGCCAGATAAAGGCTTTTGCCGTCATTAACAAAGTCGAGAGACCTAATCGTGCGCCGCGTCGCCTTCCCGCTGCCGAGCGTCAGTTGTGCCTTTTGTCTGCCTTGCGGCCAGGTCATTACCAGCACGCCGTCCTCGCCATCGAGCAGGCCGAGAAACATGTTCTCAGAGGGAATGGAGAGCGCTTCGGTCGAGGGATATTGTCCGGGATCGAAAATCAGATCATCACCGATCAAGTCAGGCACGACGCCGTACTGGATTGAACCGAAAACGCTCACACCCTCGACGTTCGCCGAAGGTCTTACCTCGACGATCTCAGTCTTGTCGAAGGCGAAGACTATGGACAAATCGGCCGCGCCCGAGAAGAATACCTCCAACACCGCTTCGTTGCCGGTATTTCGCAATAGGCTGCAACGGACTATTCTCGCCGTCCTTGTCCTGGAGGGTAGAGGCGCCAGCTCGAATCTCTTCTTCCCATCTGCTTTTGAGTAGACCGCCACCCTGCCGGCATTCGACCGGAAGACGGCTGTTAAATGCCCATTTTCCACGACAGCATCTGCTTCGAAAGAGTATTCGCGGCCATAATAGCCGGGATCCGAGGATGCGGCGGCCGGATTCAACTCCCGAGAAAAAAGGTTCTCAGGGACAAGCTTCCAGTCAGCTCTGTCACTGATAGCGGCCTGGTCAGCAAGAGGTGATACTGTGTCCCAGATTTGGGCGACTGCGTGACGCGGGCTCGTCGTGGCAGCCCGTGCAAACGGACAGGGCGCCAGCAGAATTGCAAGTGTGGCTCTGCAGAGAGAGTCTCGACCACTGGCGATATGTTGATGAAATATCATAGGCTGTGTCTCTTTCATATCTCAAAGTATCAGTTTGCTCTCTTTCGGGTAAGCCCATTTGGCTTTAACGGGCCAAGGCAGGACGTTTGCCCTCTCGGCGTACGCGAGCCAGATGTCTACCATTTTTTTCAGGCGCTCAGGGTAGCGGCCGACCGGATTGTGCAGCTCGCTGCGGTCCGACTCGATGTCATAAAGCTCCCAGTTGACTTTGTCCTGTCCCGCCCTGCCTTTGGCCACGATTTTCCACTTTCCGACTCGCACGGTGCGGTTGCCTTCGTGCTCCCAATAGATAATATCGTTATTGGTGAGATTTTCCAGCGAAATATGTTCTTGAACATTGCGGGCTGCGAATTATGACTGTATGGTTTGGTCAATATAGGAGAGCCATTATGATGCAAAAGAAGATTGTCATTCGATCGATTGTAATTCTCGCCCTGGCAGCTATATCGAGTGCCAGGAAGGTTCAAGAATTGACCCCTCGCGTTTCGCTCTGTCGGGATTCGGTAAATGGCGTGTTCATCGAAAGTCAGGGGCAAGTGCTGGTCGTCTACGGCGACCCTGCCGGGAGGTTGGAGAAGGCTGAGAAGGTTCTATTCACGGACAGCCGGCGCGACCTCGTTTGGGCGGGACGCAGGTTGGTGAAAGATGGAGCCGAATCTGTCGTGCCGGCTAACCAGGTTGATAAATTTTCCAGAGTCGACGATTTCTGGTCGGCGTTTGTCAAGAATAGATATCACGACTATGATCAGCAGACTACGAAGATACTCACCAAACCTTTGAACGTGAGCCGGACGGTGCGTGGAGGAGACGTCATCAAATGGAGGGATTTATCCGTGCGGGTGCTGGACACGCCGGGCTACTCACGAGACGCAGTGTCATATTTTGTTGATGTCGACGGAAGAAGATATGGATTTGTCGGCGATCTTATATACGGCGACGGGCATCTTTTCGACCTTTACAGTTTGCAGGATGCGGTCGCTGATGCACAGATTCGGGGCTATCATGGATATGCCGGAAGGATCGGTGATCTGATAAGCAGCTTGCGCGAAGTGATCAAACAGAATCCTGACATTCTGATTCCCGCGCGTGGACCTGTAGTTGAGACGCCAAAATCTGCCGTGAACCTTCTGATTCAGAGATTGCAGGCAGCCTACAGCAACTATTTGTCGATTAACGCGGGGCACTGGTATTTCAAGGACCGCTATGAAACGCTGGCCAAGAGAGCTTTGGAGTCGCCGGCTGATGTAGACTGGATGCCGTATGCGACTGTCGTCAAGAAAAGCCCGCCCGATTGGGTCATCCCAATCCGCAACTCCAGGCTTGTGCTGTCAAGGGACGGGTCCGGTTTGCTGGTTGACTGCGGTTCAAATGCGATTATCGCAGAGATTACGAAATTGGTGAAGGCCGGACGTTTATCCGGCCTCGACGGCGTCTACATAACGCACTACCACGACGATCATACGGATAGAGTTGCCGAACTTGTGAGTCAGTTTCAGTGCCCCGTATATAGCTGCCGGGAATTGGCAGACGTTTTGGAGCATCCGGAGATTTACCGGCTTCCGGCCATGACGGCGAACAGGATTGCCAACGTGACATCCCTCGCTGACGGACAGAGGATACGCTGGAAGGAATTTGTACTTACTTCCTATTATTTCCCCGGCCAGACTCTGTATCACGGTGCATTGCTGGTCGAAAGAGACGACGGCCAGAAGATATTCTTTATAGGCGACTCTTTTACGCCCTCAGGGATGGATGACTATTGCCTGCTGAACCGCAACCTTCTCCATAAGAGCACGGGTTATTTCTATTGTTTGGATCTTCTGCTGAAAATGCCCCAGGACTATCTGCTTGTAAATCAACATGTTGTCGAGACTTTTCGTTTCAACAAGCCACAACTCGAACACATGGCCGAGGTATTGGCAAAACGAACTGAAATCCTGGCTGACTTGTTTCCATGGGATGAGCCGAATTTTGGAATCGACGAGCGCTGGGCAAGGATGCACCCTTATTCTCAGAAGGTCAGGGCCGGGCAAGAACTCGAAATCATGGTCAAGATTCTGAATCACTCAAGCTCTTCCAAGGTATTTACCGTCAGACCCAGTGTTCCGGACGGATTTGGCGTCAAACCTGAAGAGGTATCCAGAAACATAGAGCCTCGCAAAGAGGCCGGAATTCGCTTTGCAGTAACTGTGCCGAGCGACATTTCTGAGAGTCTTTGTGTTGTCACTTGCGACATAGGATTTGACAAATGGGACTTGCGTCATTGGTGTGAATCCATGCTGGAGATATCTCCTTGAGAGAAGGAGGGACGAGACTTTGTGGGAAATTCCTTTTCGCGTTGAAACCGCCACGGTGGTACAATCTGTTGAACTGAGATAGTCTACATAAACCCTGAACGGGTCGCGGTCCTTGGGCAAAAACAGGAGACTCAGGTCATGGGAAGAAACGACGGGAGAGCAGAAGGCAATTCTTATGAGCACGGGCAGACTGAAAACGAATTGATCTCCGGCGATACCGGCGAACAAATGAAAGCCTTTGACAGGCTCAAGATGACCCAGTTTTGCCTGGATCATGCCGCGGATGCGATATTCTGGATAGAAGCAGATGCGCGATTCATTTATGTAAATGAAACCGCCTGCCGCTCGCTGGGATATTCTCGCGAGGAATTCTTATCCATGACGGTGCATGACATCGACCCTAACTTTCCCAAGGAGGCTTGGGCCAAACATTGGCAGCAGCTGCGTCGTGAAGGTTCCTTTACCATCGAATCCGTACACCGCGCCAAAGACGGCGGAACGTTCCCCGTAGAGATCAGCGTCAACTATCTGAATTATGAAGGAAAGGAATGTAACTGCGCTTTCGCGCGTGACATTACCGAACGCAAGCACGCCGACGAACTGGTACGTGTGAGCGAACAAAGATACCGCACTCTTGCTGAGAATATCGGCCTCGGCATCGCCCATGTGGACGTCGACCACAACATCATCATAGTCAACTCCGCAATAGGCAGAATGCTAAACAGTGATCCGGCTGGATTTGTCGGCAAGAAGTGCTACGATGTGTTTGAAAAGGCCAAGGAGACCTGCTCCCATTGTCCGGGCGACGAGGCGATCAGGACAGGCAAACCGGCAGAAACCGAGGGCGAGGGAGTGCGTGATGACGGAAGCCGTTTTCCTGTTAGGATTCAGGCGTTTCCGCTCTTTGCCGAGGATGGAAGGCCAACAGGATTTATCGAGGTGGCCGAGGATATTACCGAGCGCAAGCGATCAGAGGAGGAAATCGAGAAATTCTTCAATATGGCAGGTTACATGATTTGTATAGCCTCCATCGACGGCTATTTCACGAGGATCAACAAATCTTTCGAGCAGACCCTCGGATATTCATCGGACGAACTGCTCAGCAGACCCTACCTCGATTTTGTCCACCCCGACGACAGAGACAAAACAACGGCAGTTGTCGAAGAGAAGTTGGCGAAAGGGGCTAAGGTCATTGGCTTTGAGAATCGTTACCGGTGCAAAGACGGATCCTATAAATGGCTTTCCTGGGTATCCCACCCCGTGGTGGAAAAGGGCATCACATACGCTATCGCCTACGATATCACCGATCGCAAGCTTGCTGAGGAGGCTGCACGAGAGACGCAGGAGCGCTTCAGCGATTTCTTCAAGAACGCCCCCATAGGTTTCCATATTCTTGGGCCGGGCCAAATCGTTGTCGACATCAACGAAGCAGAGCTAGCCATGATCGGATACGATAGGGAGCAAGTTGTCGGGAAAATGAAGTGGACAGATCTGACAGTGCCGGAACAAAAGACTCAGTTCGAAAGGCATTGGCATGATATAACCACCAAGGGCCACGCCAGGAATCTTGAGTACACGCTCATGCACAAAGACGGCTATCGCATTGATGTAATCCTCAATGCCTCTTCCAGATTCGACCACGACGGCAGTTTTGTCAATACACGTGGCAGCGTCTTGAATATAACTGCTCGAAAACATGCCGAGCAGGCTCGCCACAGACTTCTCAAAGAACTTGAAGCCAAGCATAAGGAGCTTGAGTCGGTTTTGTATGCGGCTTCACACGATCTGAAATCACCCCTGGTCAACATCCAGGGGTTCGGTCATGAGCTTTCTCAGAGCTGTGATTTGATACGTTCGGCCCTTGCAGGTGAAAAAAAGAGCAAGAATGTAGAAAAGGCGGTGGACATCGCCCTGAACAAGGATATACCTAGTGCATTATATTTCATTTTGACAAGTGCCAGAAAGATGGATTCGCTTCTGTCCGGTCTGCTGGACATCTGTCGTTTGAACCAGGCTGCGGTTAAGATCGAGCCTGTAGATATGGATACAATGATGGCCGGCGTCGCCGCAAGCATAGGATATCAGATAGAGAAAGCCGGCGTCAAAGTCGACATCGAGCCGCTCCCGCATTGTCTCGGCGATACTTCCCAGATAAACCGCGTGTTTACAAATCTCCTAACAAATGCCTTGAAATTTCTCCCCGAGTCCAGGCCGGGCCATATCCGCATATACGGCAGAAACCAAGGCAATCAGAGCATCTACTGCGTCCAGGACAATGGGATAGGGATCGCTCCGGAACACCTGGAAAAGATATTCGAGATATTCTATCAGCTCGAACCGGAAAAAAGACCGGGCGAAGGCATCGGTCTGGCTATAGTCAGACGGATAGTTGACCGACATAACGGAAGGATATGGGCCGAATCGAGACCCGGAGCGGGCAGTGAGTTCTTCGTAGCTCTGCCAGGTGCCTGAGTATCGAGGGACCCATTTGACAAGAAGGGAAGAATATGAAAAGAGACAGTGTTGTTCTTGTTGCCGAGCACAATGACGAACATTTTGACACGATGAAAGACAATCTGTTGCGAGCAGGCGTCCGAAATCAGATTTTGCGCCTCGCCGACGGTCGCCAGACACTTGATTATCTTTTCAAGATAAGTGGGCAACCGGCAGGCAAAGGTGCAACTCAGCAGTACGTTCTGTTTATAGATGTCAGCCTTCCTGACGTTGGCGGCGTTGAGGTGCTGGAGAAGATTAAGGCCGACGACCACCTGAGCAAAATTCCAGTGATTGTGTTGACCGCCGCGGACGACCCGCATACAATCGATCGCTGCTATGATCTGGGGTGTAGCACGTATATAGTCAAGCCCGCGAAGAACGAAGATTTTGCGGAGATCATTCAAAATATCGGATCCTTTTTATCGGTCGTCGAGACGACTCCGATCAAGTAGCTGAGGACTGGGTTCAATGAATAAAGATATGGTAATTCTCATTGCCGAGGATGACGCCGGACATTTTCAGCTCATAAAAAAGAATCTCTGGTTGGCCTGTGTCAACAATGACATTCTCCAGTTCAAGGACGGCCAGCAGATTCTTGACTTCTTGTTCCAGACCGGTGACGGGATGGGTCTGGACGAGGCCAGGCGATACATCGTGCTCCTCGACGTGCGCATGCCCAAGGTCGACGGCCTGGATGTTCTCAGAAGGATCAAGGACGATGAAAAGTTGCGACAGATACCGGTAATCATGCTCACCACGACAAGTGAGTCAAGCATGATTGAACAATGTTACGAACTGGGATGCAGCTACTATATGGTCAAACCGGTGGATTATCATCATTTCATGCAGGCAGTTCAAAATCTCGGCAAGTTCCTTTCTCTTGAAGGCATGAGACTGCCCTCAATTGACCAGAACGGGAACTGAGACACGCACCGTCCGAGCAACACGGTACTACAGTGAGAGTGTTGGGGCTCGAACCCAAGACCTACGGCTTAAAAAGCCGTTGCTCTACCAACTGAGCTACGCCCCCAAAAAAAACATACAAATTATATTTCGATTGCGCATTATAGCCTCAAAAGGCAGTAATGTATAAGCTAAATTTCGAAAATAAACAATAAAACTTAAGAAAAAGCTGGAAGTTTAAACACAAAAAAAGCTTTTAGCAGGAAAATTCGCCCCTTT
>CAZLTY010000137.1:0-12771 GCA_964562575.1 uncultured Pirellulales bacterium | reverse complement strand
ATTCCCATCATTATTAGGCCCATAATCCATATTTACACCCTGTGAACGGTTACCTTCGATCCCGTTGTCGGAGTCTCCCGGCTTGAATCTGCTCCACGGTTTGCCGTCCAGAGCAAGGTCATTTCCATATATCTTCGTCATGTGCAGCAGACGCGCCGGATCGGTGTTTCTCGCAGCGTCGGCTATCCATTTTACGTTCTTCCAATGCGCTTCGTTGGCATGCCTGCTGTTGACCTGAGACGCATCGACATAGTCGTAATTGTCCCAATCTTTCAACTGAGATGAAAGAGCTCGAGAGTCTTGGGCCTTGTAGACATCATCAAACATGTCCGTAGTCGACACATCTCTGCCGCGGGCCTTTGCTTTTCGCTCGATGAAATCCATCCAGTACTGTCCCCAAGCCGGGTCTTCGTGCGTCTCGTTGTTCATGCAGTAGAGCACGTTGTCGTAACGCAGTGTTATGGAGAGCAGCTTGTCGATGAACTTGTCTTGATATTTCCTGACGAGATCGTACTTCTTCTTCCTCGGTTCGCGTGCCTTTTCATATACCCGATGGCCCGGCACTCCCTGAAGAAAGGGATGGCTCTTGTATGAGTTGTACGATTCGGCCAGCCCCGAGGATGCGGCCGTATAGTTTATGTTGTTCTTGGGATTCCACGGACTGACGGGCCAGGATCCCCAACTGCCGTCGATCAGGTCAAATCTATCCCAGACTTCTATCTGAACAATCGTCTTGCGACTCCTGGCTTCGGCTATGAACATCTCAAGACGCGTCCAGAACGGACCGGTCATTGTTCTGAGATCGTATCGAGTGCCTGAACCGGCACAAAAGCCAAATCCCTGAATTCCGGCTGCCATCCCGGGGTCGAGCACACACCTGAGACAGTTGCCGCCCGCAGTCGTCAGCTCATCCATGGCCTTCTTGATCTGCGCGACTGTACTTACACCCTGATTATCGTTGTCGTTGTCAGTGTCGTGAACGATAAATGGGTTATGACCGTGATTCCAACCGCCGAGCAGCAGCACGTGCTTGCCGTCATATTTCCAATACCGCCCGTCTATGGCAATTTGCGCAACAGTCGAACGGCTCAATAGTGAAACGATCACGAGCCCCAGAAACATGTTCAGGGCATTTCGTCTTTGGACCTTTACTAATAGGTTCCACGCTGAAACCCCAGTCGATTCCAGTATATCTCGCATTGTTGCTCCTTTCAATCTCAGTGAGCGCTTGTCATTTTCCTATTGGCCATTCCCGCAATCGACACAGAAACCAGCGGAATCAGGTTGAAGCATAATGACAAAAGAGAATTGTGGCAATAATGATTCTGGCGTCTGATCTTAAACTCTTCGCGGGGTAGTTTGCCATAACTTGTTGCTTTCCACCTTGGTTCTTTTATGGTATTATCTCCACTGTGCAGATGTTAGCAGAGGTGGTTTCTACGGAGGTTTGAAAATGCAAAGACGCGAATTCCTGGGCAAGCTAGTTGGGGCATCTTTCGCTGTTTCATCTTTTAACGGGGTCTTGAACGCCCAAGATGCCGACTTTGAAAAGCGGGCCAGAGAGTATCTCCGCTCGATTATGCCGAGCCGCCAGAGGGTAGAGGACTTCATCACAGGTGAGTATGGCCCCAGAGACAAGCGCCCTGGAGAAATCTTCCAATACGATTCTGAGCTTGGCTGGGTCCATCGCGAGGCGACAGGTAGTACCGGGGTCGACCGCTCCAAGGTGTTCTACAGCTACGAATCGGACGGTGCCCGCAGGGTTGTCAACTTTCCAGACCAGCCCGGCCGCATTCGCACTTATGGCGATAGCTTCACGCATTGCAGTCAGGCCAACAACAACGAAACATGGGAAGAATACCTGGCTGCTCACATTCAGGAACCTGTGCGAAACTACGGAGTCGGCGGTTACGGCGTCTATCAGGCCTACAGGAGGATGCTTAAGGTCGAAAAGCAAACTCCAGGTGGATATGTCATTCTCAATATATGGGACGACGACCACTACCGCAGTCTGGATGCCTGGCGAAGTATCCGTTTCGGCTACGGTTCAAGATGTGGATTTACCCTGCCCCATTTGAGGGTAGATCTGGCCAAGGGAATCTGCAAGCAGAGAGAGAACATCTCGAAGACAGATAGAGACCTCTACAGACTATGTGACGAAGACTACATCTGGCGCGCCTTCAAAGATGATCCAATCCTGAAGATGGTTGTGGCTGCACGTCAGGGCGGCACAAATATCTCGGCTGAACTTGTCAATCCCGTGGCAATCACGTTTGGCATTCCCAATGAAATGATTGCAGAGACCGAGATGGCAAGGAAGATCAAGAAGATCCATACCGAAGCGGCTCTGTTTGCCACCCGGCATGTGGTCACCTGGACTGAGGAGTTCGTCAGAGACGCCGGTAAGAAACTATTGGTCATGCTTTCCTTTGGTCGGGGCAATGTGGCCAAGCATCTGTCCGGAGAACCTCGTTTTGACCAGGGTCTTGTCGATTGGCTGAGAGACAAACCATATCCGGTTGTTGATATGCTGGAGGCCTTCGCCGCCGATTACCGAAGGTCCAAGACAGACATCAATCAATACCTTACTCCCTTCTATAACGGCCATCACACCCCCAGAGGCAATTTCTTCACTGCTTGGGCAATCAAGGACAGAGTAGTCGAGTGGTTGGACCCCAAACCCCTGCCTTATCGTTGAGTTGATTTTGGTACGTTGAAAGACGAAGGGGCCAAGATATGAGAAGAATGCTGATATCCGAAGTTTTCTTTCTGACCGTGATTGTCATTGTGATTTATCCTCGGTGCGCGACGTCACAAGGGCCAGCCGGCCCTCGCACGATCGGCAAGATTGTACGATTCGACGATCGCGCAGATGGGCTGATTCCGAGTGACGCTGAGATCGAACTGCTCGCCTCCGGATTTGAATGGTCCGAGGGCCCGCTGTGGGTACAGGACGCCGACGGCGGCTATTTGCTGTTCTCCGACATACCGCGCAACTCTGTTATGAAGTGGAAGCAGGGAGAAGGAATCAGCCTGTTCATGAAGCCTTCGGGCTATACGGGCGTCGCCGATTATGGCCGGGAACCGGGAAGCAATGGGCTGACCGTGGATCTTCAGGGGCGCATCATCTTCTGCGAGCACGGCGACAGGCGCATTTCGAGATTGGAAAAGGGCGGGGGCAAAAAGACTCTTGCGGACAACTACAACGGCAAGCGCTTTAACAGTCCGAACGATGCTGCCGTCAAGTCGAACGGTGACATATATTTTACCGATCCTCCCTACGGTTTGCCCCAGCAGCACAGGGATCCCAGGCGCGAGCTGGATTTCTGCGGAGTCTTCCGCCTTTCGACCTCCGGCGAAGTGACATTGCTCACGAAGGAAATGACAAGGCCTAATGGAATTGCATTCTCTCCTGACGAGACGATTCTCTACGTTGCGCAATCAGATTCCAAGAATGCGATCATTAGGGCTTTCGGCGTTAAATCGGATGGGACTCTGGCCAGGGGCAAAGTCTTGTATGACTTCACAGAGCTGATGGGCAAGCTGCCGGGTTCCCCTGACGGCCTGAAGGTGGATCACCAGGGCAATCTGTTCGCCACCGGTCCCGGAGGCGTGTACATCATCACCGCCGGAGGCAGACTCCTGGCCCGGATTCATACCGGCAAGCGCACGTCCAACTGTGCCTGGGGTGGTGACGGTTCGGTGCTGTACATGACGGTCGATGACTACCTGTGCCGGATAAGAACACGAACCACAGGCGCCGCGCAGGGCAGCAGATGACGCATCGCGTCACCACTTTCAGACACATCGGCTATTGTCAATATGTCGAACACCTGCTGCGGCCCAGCGTATAATTGGCAGTTGGCATGTAAGAAAGGAGTGACGCAAATGTCACGACAACTCAACAATCAGATTTGTGCCGCTATTGCGTTGGCGATTCTCACCCTTCTCTCACCGTTCACTCAGGCTCAGGAAATGAAGGATCAGGGATTTGATTTCTCCGGCTACGACCGGGTTCTCAAAACGTTTGTGAATGAAGAAGCTATGGTAGACTACCGCAGGCTCAAGGCCCAGCGGCGGCAGCTCGATGCATTCGCCGCTGCGATGGGCAACCTGACCTCGGAGGCCTACGAGAAATGGAGCGAGAAGGGCAAGATCGCATTCTGGCTAAACGCATATAACGGTCTGACGCTGAAGGCGATAATCGACAACTATCCGATAAAATCTTCTTTCTTCAGGTCGAGGATCTATCCCAAGAACAGTATCCGGCAGATCCCGGGCGTGTGGAAGAAGATCACCTTCAGGATCATGGGCCGCAAGATGACGCTCGGTCACATCGAGCATGAGATATTGCGCGCGAAATTCAACGAGCCCGGGATTCATATGGCGATGGTCTGCGCAGCTATGGGATGTCCACCACTTCGCAACGAGCCTTATCAGGGTGACAAACTCGACGAGCAACTCGACGACCAGACCCATCGTTTTCTTGGCAACTCGGCCAAGTTCAAGATTGACCGCACCAAGAACACGCTATACCTTTCGTCGATATTCGAATGGTTTGCCGAAGACTTCATCAGGAAATATGGACCTGGCAGGAATATCGGCAAGCATGACAAGAAGGAATCTGCCGTGCTGAATTTTGTCGCGCTTCATCTGGCCGAGCCTCAGAAAGAACATGTACTTGCCGGTAAGTTCAAGATCAAGTACCTCAAATACGACTGGTCCCTGAACGAACAGCGGGCCAAAAGGTAGAAGAAACGAACGAGCAGCAAGATGAGCGCCCAAGACAGCAATTGCATTGTCATGTTTGTCAAGTCACCGACCGCCGGAGAAGTCAAGACCCGTCTGGCTGCTGAGATAGGCGAGGGCGCAACGGTCGGGCTCTACAAATGCTTTGTCGAGGATTTGATATCTACGGTGGGAACTCTTGATGTCGGTCTCAGGCTCTGTTTCCACCCGCCCGAGGCGAAATCGCTGTTTCTGCAGTGGCTGGGTGAACAGCACAGCTACATTGCTCAGAAAGGTGAAGATCTGGGCAAGAGGCTCAAGAACGCCTTTGCCGATGCGTTCGGGCAGGGCTTCTCGAAGGTTGTCGCCATTGGATCCGACAGCCCTGATTTGCCTGAAGATTTCCTGCGGGAAGCATTCGAGAAGCTTGAGTCGCATGACGCCGTCGTCGGGCCCAGCAGCGATGGGGGCTATTACTTGATAGGTTTCTCAGCCGATTCATTTGTGCCCGGAGCTTTCGACGGTATTGCCTGGAGCACGGCGGCTGTGTTTGGCCAGACCCAAATGAAGCTGAACTCACATGGGCTCGGTGTCCACTTGTTGCCGCAATGGCACGATGTGGATACACGATCGGACTTGGACGGACTTATCGCCAGAAATGACAACATGAAGTCTGGCTCCTCCAGGACTTTTGCTTTCATCCGGGAAGCCGAACTCCGGGTACCGGAATCATAGGAGAATGCTATGTTTGACTATGACGTTGTGATAATCGGAGCCGGATCAGGCGGCCTGGTTGCCTGCAAGGTAGCCAACGGACTGGGCAAGAAGGCGGCTCTTATCGAGAAGAGAAAGCTGGGCGGTGACTGCACATGGTTCGGGTGCGTGCCGAGCAAGACGCTCATCAAATCGGCCAACATTGCCCACCAGACAACCCGGCTTCGAGAATTCGGACTTCAACCCAAAGGGTCCATTGATTTCAATGCTAGTAAAGTTATGGCACATGTCAGAGCGGTTGTCCAGGCAGACGCAGACGGCCATCCGCCCCAGATGCTCGAGGCCGAGGGCATAGGCGTTCTGTTCGGCGCGGCTCGCTTTCTGGATGCTCACAACCTGATGGTTGGCCAGAAGAAGATATCTTCCCGGAGGTTTGTGATCTGTACGGGGTCCCATCCGTTTGTTCCGCCCATCCGGGGACTTGAGGATATTCCTTATCTAACCAATGAGACAATCTTTGACCTTGAGGTTCTGCCCAAGTCGATGATTGTTCTGGGCGCCGGTCCCATCGGCATCGAGCTTTCGGCCGCGCTAAATCGCCTTGGCGTGAAAGTCACGATCGTCCAGCGAACGGCCAACATTCTCCAGAAAGACGACGCCGAACTCGTCGAAAGACTTATCCAGATACTGCGCGGCGAGGGGGTGGAGATACTGACAGAAACCAACACGAGAGAATTCACTCGGCAGCCGAACAAAGTAATTGCCGAGATCGAGGACCAGAAAGGCCAAAGGCAAATTGAAGCCGAATCGGTCCTGGTCTCCGTCGGCAGAAGACCGAACCTCGAGGGCCTGGACCTGGAAAAGGCCGGCGTCGAGTTTGACTCGGCAGGCATCAAAGTCGATCGTCATCTCAAGACCACCGCAAACAATATCTACGCCTGCGGCGATGTCGTGCCGCCTTATCTGTTCACCCACATTGCAGAGTATGAGGCGATAATCGCTGCGACGAATGCATGTTTTGGCCTGCCTTTGAAGAGGACCAATTACGACAACGTGCTGTGGGCAACATATACCGACCCGGAACTCGCCCATGCGGGCCTGACCGAGGAGCAGGCAAGGCGGCGATATGGTGACAAGATAAGAATCTACCGATGGGAGCACAAAGATGTCGATCGCGCAAAGACAGACCTTGCTCAGAACGGTCTGAGCAAATTCATCTGTGACAACAAGGGTAGGCTTTTGGGAATTCACATCCTTGGCCATGGCGCCGCCGAGTTGATGCACGAGGCTCAACTGGCCAAGTCTCTGGGATTGCCCTTCAGTAAGATTGCCTCGGTGATTCATGCTTATCCGTCGTACTCGGACGCGGTGCGCCAGCCCGCCAAGCGATGCTACATCGATATATTGCAGAATAACTTCTTCATCAAACTGCTCAAGAGAATTGTCCCCGGAAAGGACAAGGAATAAGATGATAACCGAGACAATTAATAAATCAGTACAACCGTTGTCGACAGACGAACAACGCGGCAAGCGAGCGATCCCGGCGATTCTCAATTACAGGGCGGTCCTGTTGATCGCAGTCATAGCGGTCGTGATTACAGGGACTGTGCTGCTGCCGGTCAAGGATTGGCTGATCCGGGCCCTGGAATGGACAGATGGATTGGGTCTCTGGGGGCCGGTATTCGTCGTGGCGTTTTATGTGGTGGCCTGCGTATTCCTCCTGCCCGGTTCGGTATTGACTCTCGGCGCGGGTTTTCTTTTCAAAGTCCCCTTAGGTGTGGTCACCGTCTCGGTCGCCAGCACTCTCGGGGCCTGCGCTGCCTTCGGAATCGGACGGACGGTTGCCCGTAACTGGATTGCGGGCAAGGTCGCCAGGAATGAGAAGTTCGCCGCGATTGACCAAGCCGTCGCCGGTCAGGGATTCAAGATTGTCCTGCTGACCCGGCTGAGTCCCATTTTTCCATTCAACGTGCTCAATTATGCTTTTGGGCTGACCAATATATCGTTCTGGAAGTATGCGCTTGGATCGTGGATAGGCATGATACCGGGTACGCTGATGTACGTTTATTTTGGAGCCGGTTTGCGTTCACTTGCTGACGTTGCGGCCGGCAATGTTGGAAAAGGCATGGCGGGCAGGCTTTTCTTCTGGTTCGGTCTGGCTGCGACGATTGCTGTGACTGTGTTTGTCACGCGCATCGCCCGCAACGCACTGAGACAGGCAGTCCCGAGCGTGAGGAACTGAGAATCTACTACGGCGCCGCGGATACTTCAATCTGTGTCGGCACCGCAAAGGTCAATGAATTGATGCAGTTCTGCACCATCGGCGAGCATTGACCGGCTCGAAGATTCATTTGCATGCCACAGACGCAATTGGTAACATAGCAGGCGGATCAGCTCCTGCTCTCGAAAACGTCTATTAATGAGGTGAGGCAAATGAATAGAATCTCTCGACGAAATTTCGTGAAGAACTCGCTCTGCGCCGGCGCCGCCCTCATGGTCCCGCGCGGCCGTGTCCTGGGCGCCAACAACGACATTCGAATTGCCGTAGTCGGTCTCGGCTCGTTTGTCAAGATCGGCGGCAAAGGTCGTGGCGATCTTAGAGACTTCCGCAAGATCCCCGGCGTGCGCATCGCCGCGATATGCGATTGCGACAGAGACCACATTGCGCCCGTCGCGGCCGAATGCAGCGACAAGGGTGGAGGAATCACTGTATACAAAGATGTCAGAGAGCTGCTGGACAGCAAGGATATCGACGCCGTCAGCATCACCACGCCCAATCACTGGCATTCGCTGATGACCATCTGGGCCTGCCAGGCGGGCAAGGACGTATTCGTTCAAAAGCCCGCCTCGCACAACATCTTCGAAGGCCGCAAGATGGTCGAAGCCGCCGCCAAATACAACCGGGTAGTGCAGGCAACTCACGGCCCGCGCTCGAACGGTGCGCTGGAGGCCGCTTTTGAATACGCATGGAAAGGCAATCTCGGCAAGATGCTCTATGTGCACGGGCTTAACTACCGGCCGCGAGAGAGCATCGGCAAAGTGACAGGTCCGCAGCCGATACCGAGCGGTTGCGACTACGACCTTTGGTGCGGCCCGGCTGTGAAAAAGCCGCTCATGCGAAAGTACCTCCATTACGACTGGCACTGGGACTGGACCACGGGCAACGGCGACATAGGCAACATGGGAATCCATCATGTCGATTCGTGCCGTTGGGCCGTCAACCAGATGGAACTGCCCAAACGCGTGATCAGTATCGGCGGACGATTCGCATACGACGACGACGGTCAGACACCCAACACCCTGATTACACTTCTGGATTATGAACCCGTACCGATACTGTTTGAAGTCCGCGGCCTGCCAAAGAACAAGTCAGTTCACGACCAGAAATGGTCCCGAAACATGGACACGTATCTCGGCGAGAGGTTCGGGGCGGTCGTCCATTGCGAGAACGGCTACGTACTCAACGGCGCCGCCTACGACAAGAAGGGCGGGCTCATTAAGAAATTCACATCCGAGAGAATAAGTACCAAGCAGAACTTCATCAACGTGATGCGAAGCAGAAAGACCGACGAGCTATACACCGACGCCCTCGACGGCCATCTCTCCTGCGGCCTGCTCCACATGGCGAACATCTCCCATCGTATTGGCAAGGAAACGTTACCGGGGCAAATCCGCGAGACCATCCGGGGCGACAAGGTGTTCGCAAAGTCGTTCGACCGCATCGCCGCTCACCTCAATGCAAACGGTGTCGACTTGAAAAAGACGCCTGCGACGCTCGGCCCCATGCTGGAATTCGATCCGCGCACCGAGAGATTCACCGGCGAGTTCAGCGAAGAGGCAAACAAACAGGTCTCCCGCAACTATAGAAAGCCATTCGTGGTGCCAGAGAAAGTGTAGCGACCCCGCAGCGGGGAAGATTGGCTTTGTTTTGCGCGATCTACCCATAGCCACTAAGGCACAAAGGCACTAAGTTGCACTTCTACGTTGGACATTCCTTGTTCGATATTCGATATTCCAACGCCGTTTGCCTCCTGATTCCCTGCTATTCTGGTTTCCTGTTCACCTGTCTCCTGTCTTCAGTCCTTTCTTATCCGAAGGATCACAACCCACTTTGTTTGCGTATCAATCTGCCACTCAAACAGCGGCTTGCTGGACGAAGGCGCCTCGTCTGGCTTCGCTTAGGGCGATAACCAGTCCACTTAACATCAGGCCGATCAATCCCAAGAGCAGAGTCAGGATTGCCAGCAACAGGATATAGCCTGCGGTGCGTTTTGCCGAGGGCTGTTGCCACGTGACCGATTGCGGCCATATCTTCACGAGTCCCACTATCACGAACAGGGTGATGACAACCGGTATGGTACTGTAGAGCTTGGAAAGCGTGCTCTTCGGCACGGCCCAGAGAGTCAGCCGGGCACCGTCGGATGGCCTGGTGAAATCGAGCGTGACCTCGCCGCCCGGCAGCATTACCGGCAGCGAGTACGTGCCCGTGGCGGTGTAAAGCGGTGTCTCTGCGAAAGCATCTTCTGGGATCGCCGCGGGCGCCTGAGGCTGACTGGTGGCAGGCGCGAACCTCGAACCTGCTATTACTACTCCCGGCCTGGGTTGCACTTGGGGTCCCGACGTTCGGGAGCTTCGGCGCTCGTCCAAAACGGTGGCTCCAAACGTGGTGCCATATTCATCTTCAGGCCTGACCGGGACTGTCTGCGACTGGGGTTCCTGTGGAACATCGGCATCAAAGAATTGCTCAGTATCTTGTACGTATTTCTGCTGCTGGAAATGTCTCGCCAATCGGTTGTCCCTTAGCTCTTCCAACTGAACCTTGAGTTGTTCCTGCTTGCGGTCGATTTGCACAGCAGTCTCATACGCCAGCTCATCCAGCTTGCGGGACATTTCCACGTTCTCGTCCACAGACTCGACCAGCAGCTCCGTGGATTTCATGCCGCCGGCCTTGATTGAGGCCTTTCCTTTCGGTTGGTCCATCGGGTCGGCCTTCTGATTCAACACGTTCAACTGCTGCTGTGAGACCTCAAGCTCTTTCTCGAGCCGGGCAATCTGCTGCTCCTCGCTTTGGGTGAGAAACTTGGGTTTGGCCAGCAGGGCCTTGTTCCTGATGATCTCAGCCACCCCTTCGTTCGAGGCGCTTGTGTTAAGATAAGCGTTCAGATCGTTGCGCATCTGAGCCTGTTGCTTTACGATGAACGCGCTATTGCTGCCCACCAGTGTATCTTGTAGCTGTTTCTGCCCGCCGAGTCTGCCTCTCAGACGCTCGTAGTCACTTTCGCTGATCTGACCGCGATAGTTGTCGAGAGATGACTGTGCCTGACTGATCTGGCGGCCGAGCCTGCGGTTGAACACATCCCAGTTTTCCTTGGCAATCACCCCTTTGCGACCGTATGAGCCCGCGACTTCGCGGTACGATTTTTCCAACCTCCTGAGCTGCTCGAGCTTCGCCTCGATGCCCAGGCTGAGCATTTCCACCGTCCCAGCCGCCGGTGACATATTGCCGCCGGGCCTGAGGTAGCGATAAGAAGCCGGCAGGCGCAGCGACCACGTGGTCCGCATGACCGGAATTCCAACGATCGATATATTGGGCGGTTCGAGCCTGGTAATCCCGTCGAGCGGCGCAATCAACGGCCCTGAAGCATCGTCGGCAAAGTACAGATAGACCTCGTAGGGAAGGCCGCCCGGGGAGGTCTTGACCAGCGGTATCAGTACCTGGCCTTCGGGTGAATTCGTCGCAACGGCGGGTTTGACCGGCTCGGAGGCAACTTTCGCGCTCCACAGACGCAGACCGTTCGGCATCTCAACGATCAGGAATTGCTCGCTTCGATTCTGCAGGGCCACTCTTGCCTCGTATCGACACCGTCCACTGCGGTCGATGACGGTGGTCATCGCCAGCAAATCGACCACGGCCTGAATCCGGGTCGCCGTCTTGGCCGGCTTGACTTCGAGATTCAGCGACCAGTTGTTGTCGAAAGACTCCAGGACATACTGAAGCGATTCTCTCATCTCGCGAGGCATCAGTTTCTGCTGCTCACTCACCGCCAGATCGGACAGATTTGTGGTACCGATCACATTCACCTCATGGCGTGACATGTTCTGAACGGCGACTATCGCGCGGCGGCTGGCAGCGGCGTCGGTTTCGAGAGGCACTACCTCGAGTGTTTTAATGACCGGATCGATCGGCAATGCGAAGTTGACAACCACGTCCACTATGCCGGTGACTTCGTTAACCAGTGCCACCGTCCATTGAGTCAGATCGTTGCCCGCATCGGATTGCACGACGCTTCGCATGCCTTCGGACTCGACCGCGACCAGCGGGGCATACCTGCTCGGCAGCCGGAAGCTCAGATGGTCTACAGGCGATCCGCTGATGTTGTAGCGCAGCCGATAGGTGTAGACCGCGTCGGTGGCCCTGATGACAAGGCCCGCGAAGGCCTCGAGACGTATCGCTGTGGGCAGACTGCGGATTGTTAGTTGCAGCGACCTGCCGGCCGTTTCATATCGGTAGGCAAACTGTGTCGCGTTCGTCTGCTCGGCGTCGAGCCAGTCGCGCAGCATCTGCGGTGATATTGATTTGAGGTTCTCGCTCGCGGCGGTCTGAGCTTCCAGTGACGCCGCAACCTGCACGGCGAGCCGGCCCTTCTGGGCGGCCAGAGGCTGGCCCTGATGGTCGAGATATGTGACCGCAGGCACGTCGAGTGAATCGAGCGAAACGTCCCTGCGCACGAGCGCTAATGTCACCACGGTATCGGTCTGGCCTCGATGGAATTTGATGTGGAGGAACCTGCCGTCGTCGCTCGAGCGTTCGTAGAGATCCCCGACCGCCGGGCCGACGGCGCTGAGCAGCTCGTAGCCGGCAGGCAGGGCGAAACTTGCACCGAAGAGCTTGTCGCGGTCGACTTTGAGATTTGTCCGGACGAACAGCTCGATGCGGTCCGTACTGATTCGCACGAGCTGATCGAGATGGACTTTCGCAGCAGCCGTCGGCCTGGACATCTGCACGGATAACGAGAACGGCCTGTAGGGCCAGAAATACTTCGCCACGGCCCGGGCCCTGTCGGAGGTCAGCTCAGCGCCTTGCGGTTCCCTATCCTGGGTGATGTCGGCTCTGCGTCCCCCGCTGACCTGTGCGACCTTCACACTCATACCCCCGGCAGAGTGCAACGTTACGGTCCCGCTTTCTCGGCTGACGTCACCGGCTCTGACAAGGGACAACTCCATACGGTCAGCCTCGAGCCCTGCAGTCGCCGTCGCGCTGCCGTCGGGGGCAGGCCCCATAGGTGTTAAGCTAAGCTGACGTTTTTTTGGCCGATTGGTTTGCTATCG
>CAZLTY010000136.1:0-12787 GCA_964562575.1 uncultured Pirellulales bacterium | reverse complement strand
ACAACCAGTCTCGCCGGACGGAACAGTCAATAGAAGCGAGAGGATCACTTCTGACCGACAAGAACGATTTGAAAACCCAAGGTGAAGCATCGGGCTGCATCAACCGTAAGTTCTGCCGGCCTCATCCACGTAAACGGTGCCCTTGGTCTGCTCGATAACCTTGGCTGCTTTTGGCAATTCATCCGACTTCGGGACCTTGAACAGTCTGCCGCACTTTCGACATCTTATCCTTCGGTCGGCTGCGCTGCTGTCGAGCAGCCGAACATTGCTACACTGCGGACATCTTGCTATGATCTGCATCGTTGTATACCCTTGAAGGGTAGTAAACTCCCGCGAGTAAGATCGTGGACTGTTATTGTAAAGCTACTTACCCGCGCAAGAACGGGAATTCTCAATCGCAAGCACCATATTCCCGCCTGGACTGCTGCTACGCATCCTATCGCGGTATCCCGCAGTCATCAATCATTAATCTCTCCGCAGTCCCATAATATTACCCAGAGAAGATTGCCTCACCGATATCGCTGAACAGAAGCAGGACATGTCGGGATTTCTCTTGATTTGACGGTTCAGACTTGCTACAATAGTCTTCACTGGGGTGAGGGAATGAGAAAAAGAATTTCATGCAAAATCATTAGATCTGTTCCTCTTGGCAAGAGGACTGACCAGTTGCATAATGCTGGCAAGCCAAAGGCGCACCACACAAAGAGCCGCCGGATCGCCTCGGTTACCTACACTGACCGGCTCGTCGTCACGAGAACAAGCATAGATCATGACCTCATGGCACGGACTTTTGATTTCAGCGCGTGAGTCCAAACCACATTCTCCGAGCAATCTCTGAGGCGATTGCCGCCGGCAAGCTCTACGGCAAGTAGTTATCGTCGAAGCCCCTAAATGCCATACTCTACGATGTTTTCCGCAGCTTCGCGAATATTCTCCCGACTCTCAAGCTGACCGGACAGCAACAGTTCCCGCGCCCGCTCGAGACGTTGAGCATCGCCTTTTGGTTCCTGCACAGCCTCCTCGATAAGGGCAGCATAATTAACTTGTATGGATACATCCGCATCGTTATTTGGAATAGCCTTTGGTGGCTTCGACTGCCCGCTTGACACACTTGACTCAATCATGGGCTGGTTTGTATCTAATTTATCTATCATTCGCTATCCTGCAACGTACTACGGAACTCCGAATCTAAACATATTCTCGCACATTCTTGACAAAACTTCAATATTTTCTGTCGAATTTCCATTTTTCCTAAAGTTTAGCACACTTGATGGACGACACATCTTGTTTTACCGGTCCTGTACTGAAAAGCAGACTTCCAAATACACTCTCTTGAGTAGCAAATCCTCGCTACAACGTTGCCGCCACCTCATAACTGACAAACTTGATGAACTCAAGCGGACTGACCGTGGCCAGTTGTTCCTGCAGAGGTGCGAAACCTGAACCTTTCTGGGCTTTGAAATAGCTCTTTGTCCGTTGCTCGATTGCCTTGTCTGCGCCATCCCAAACCTGCTCGAGAGCCCATAGCAACTGGCCGTCTCGCATGTCCAGGAGTTTCAAGCGCAGACCGACAGTCATATGAGGATAAGGCTTGAACTCGGTAATAGTCCCGAGCAATACCCCATCACACTTCAGTGCCTCACGAATTGCCGATATCTGATCCAGGCTATACGTTGAGTCTCCATCCAACTGCAGGCTTCGCCAGGATGGATCATCCCGGCGGACTATAGTCAAGCCAAAAACCTGCCTCTTTTGCAGTGCCCTGAAAAGCGGTCCGGTCACATCGGCGGACATTTGCGGGTAACTCGAATTGTTCTCCAACTCAACAATAGCAACTCGCCCTATAGTCATCAATCTCTTGTTCGGATTCAGATAGTAGTAATCCGCTAAAGGTTTCGAAGCCTCGCGGCTTTGGCACCCCGGTATAAGAAGCACCAGCAGATACGGCAATACTCTCGTCGGACTGTTCATTCAATTCACCTAAATGGGCATTCTTGCTGCTGCTAATCCCGATAAGACCTGCTTGATGATGAGGCGGCCGAGCCCACGGTCCCAATGCCATCGCTGCCGGCCTCTCCGGCATCGACCTGTCCGCCGAGGACCTTGAGTATCCGCAGCAGCGTTTGAAGTTGAGCTGTTTCGGCATCACGCATCTCGTCGCGAAAACCAAGGATGTCGGTTTTCCAATTGTTCAATTCAATGCGCATCTCAATCAACAGGTCATTCGCCTCGGCCAATTCCTTTCTTGTCTGGAGCAACTGGCTATCGAGAGCCACAACCTGCACATCGAGTTGCTTGTTCCTGGCGATAATGCCCTCATTCTCATGCCTCAGCGTCGCAGCCTCTTCGGAGAGCGCAGCGTACTTTTCCGAGAGTTCTATTGCCGACTCCACCGCAGTGGGGTTCTGTGGAGTCGATTCCCGGAACCTCTTCGCCACCGGATCATTCTGCGGGATCTCAAGGGGATCAGAGCCAGCAATGGTCTGCCTGGACGTCTGTTCAGATGAACAGCCCGATAGTAGGACTATCGGCGTCAACGCGATCAGCAAGGATAGTGTTTTGTTAATGCTCTGCATTGTACTTACCTCCATTTGTCTAATTTGGCCGGGCGCCGGGATGGCACGGCTTTATAGTTCAGGAAACCTCCGGCGTCCGCGCGTCAGCATAGTCACATCTCAAATTCACTTTTGCACCGCAAGGACAGACCACTTCTATGACGGCATGATCCGCATGGTTTTCAATGATTTTCGCTTGTGGTGCGGCCGCAGCATCATTCGTCTGTGCCGGCTCACCTCTTATAGGCTCATCCTGCACGAATTCCAAATGGTATCGGCCTTCAAGTTCGACATCGTCGCCTTTTAGAATCTTTACTGAAGTTTCTGTCATCTGTCATCCAGTTTCATAACTGATCTTCGTCAAGCACAGTAGTCAATCCCACCGCCGTCCTTTTCATCCTTGTCCTTGGCCCGCTCTTGAGGTAAAGCCGCCTCTGCGTCTTCGGCTAACTCGTCTCGCTCTTTGCCTTTCTCGTGTGATTGCCGGCGGCGATTTCTATCCTTGCGTCGTTTTGCAGGAGCCAGCCCCGCGACATTCTGGAGACCCTGCACCGGCTTTATCAGGTTGCTATCATAATCTGCCATCTTTCCACTGCCTCAATTTTGTTGACAAGCTAAATAGAGCACTTGCGTGCAGTTGGCTGACACGCGACTCGGTAATTTCCAGGATTTCAGCAATCTGCTTCATCGTTAATTGTTGCTGGTAATAGAGCAGAACGACCTGCCGTTGCTTCTCGAACAACAGCTCTATTGCCTCGGCTAACTTCTCCACAAGCTCGGCTTTCTCGATCTGCTGATCAGGTGAGCTGGTGTGCGGCGCCGCCAGGAGACGACCCAGCGCGGGCGAATCGTCAGTCGATTCGTCGAGCGACATGAAATGCTGCGCCCGGGCCTTTTCGAGTGTTTCATAAAGCTCTTCTACAGTTATGCCGAGTCCTTCAGCTAATTCGCTGTCGGCAGGTGTCGTACCCGTCTGTTCGGTAATCTTGCGGCTGAGCTGCTGGGCCTCGCGAATCCGCTTGTTCAGATTTGCAGGCACAAAAGACCAGCATCGCAACTCGTCGAGGATTGCGCCCCTGATCCTGATATAGGCGTACGTCTTGAACTCTGCCTGGTGAGACGGGTCGAAGTCGCGTGCAGCCCTTACGAGACCTACTGCTCCGGCCGAGACCATGTCCTCAAACGACAACGGAGGTTTCAGATAGACCACCACCTGCCTGGCTATCTTGTGAACCATCGGCAGGAACTCGGCTATCTGGGCGTCTGCGATGGGGCTTTGGAGAGATTGTCTTTGGCCTGAGTATGCGCGCAAGGCAACATTGTTAAGGTGTTTTCGGCTCTTTTGGGCGCGCCGCTGCTCATGAATGTTTTCAGTCTGTGCCGCCAAAGTTCCTGTCTCCCGAGGCTGCTTGCCGCTTGGCCGCAAAACCAGGATCGTCTTGTCGATCCATCTCGTTGGCAATCATCGCATTGACCAGGATGATGTTTATCGCTCCTACAGCCCAACTTGCCCCCACGTATACGAGCACCGCCCCTATCAGCGCCCTCTTACAACAGACAAACGGCGCAAGGCCACTGACCCAGCCAATCAAGCTCATCACAAAGAAGCATATCACCGCAATGCTTACCGCAATTGAACGAACGTTTAACGGCACAATCACCTCATTTCTCGTATGCTGCAAATCATATTGTTTTCATCTGGACACAACAGATCACGTCGAGGCCACGGCAAGTTCCCGCTCATTTGGCTCGGTTGATTCAGCCGGCTGGATCGAGACGGCTTCTATCGGTTCGACCTCAGTTCCGAGCACAATTTCGTCGTAAGCTACAACCGCCATTAACGGAAGCGTACGTGAGAGCATTTCCGCCAGTGACGAGCGCAGCCTGGAATCACACAGCAGGATCACCTTGTCATGGCCTTTGTCCATCGCCGCCTTCCAGGCCTGTGCTATCGCCCTGCTTATCTCCATGGCCATCTCGGTAGGTAGAGCAAGACTCAGTCCGTCGGTCTCTTGCTGCAACGTCGAGGCCATTTGATGCTCGAGCGCCGGCTCCAGCGTTATCGCCAGTATCTTGCCGTCCTCGTTCTTGTAGAGTTCGGTAATGGTTCTGCTCAAACGTTTGCGAACCATCTCGGTCAGGACGGCTGTGTTCTTGGTCTTCGAAGCATGCTCAGCCAACGATTCAAGGATGGCAGTCAGCTCGCGGATGGGTATGCCGTCGGTTATGATGTTCTTGAGCAAACGCTGAAGCAATCCGATAGACACTTCTCGATCGGGTCCGACAACTTCGCCGACCAACGACGGCTGGGTTTTGCGAAGTCTCTCAATGAGAAGCTGAACGTCCTCACGGGTCAACATGTCGGCGGCGTGTTTTCTGAGTGTCTCGGACAGATGCGTAATGAATACCGATTCAGGATCGATAACCGTATATCCGTTAAGTTCGGCGTTCTCCTTGTTGGGCGGCGTGATCCACAAGGCTGGCAGCCCGTAGACAGGCTCGGTTGTTTCTATGCCATCGACCTGGGCCTGGGCAGAGCCTGGGTCCATAGCCAGGAACATCTCCGGCTCTAATCGCCCCTTTGCCACCGGCAACTCTGCGATTCGAATCTCATAACCGGTCGGTTCGAGGTTAATATTGTCCCGCAGCCTGACGAGGGGAAGAATTATGCCGAGCTGCTGAGCGAATTTTCTCCGCAAAGCCCCGATGCGGTCAAAGATGGTGCTGTCCTTGCGAGGATCCACCATTCCTATCAGACGCACGCCCACGTGAACGGAAACTCTGTCAACGTCCAGCAGCTCCTCAACCGGCTGTTTCTCACTCCTGGCCGGCGGGGTCTCGCCATCCTTGGGCTTGTGCCCCTTGTCGGTTCGACCCACCGTCCGTCCGAGCACAGCAGCGCCGGCGCCCAATAGCAGGAAAGGCAGCTTAGGCAGGCCGGGAACGAACGCCATCGATGCGATTATGAAAGCTGCGATAGTCAACGGTTGACTGGTTCTGAGAAACTGCTTTGACAGATCCTGGCCTACACTGTGACGTGACGATATCTTGGTGACAAGAAATCCCGAGCTTATAGCGATAATCACCGATGGGATCTGACTGACAAGTCCATCCCCGATGGAGAGGATCGAATAAGTCTTCAAGGCACCGGAAATTGCAAGCCCGCGTGAATAACCCATGGCGATGCCGCCAACTATGTTGACAGCGGTGATTATCAGCCCCGCTTTGGCGTCACCGCGAATGA
Organism: uncultured Pirellulales bacterium; assembly: GCA_964562575.1. Lineage (GTDB taxonomy): Bacteria > Planctomycetota > Phycisphaerae > Sedimentisphaerales > Anaerobacaceae > SG8-4. The sequence continues at coordinate 6,988 of CAZLTY010000136.1, read as the reverse complement.
ATTTGCTGGCACCATCCATCGCACCGTAGAATTCACTTTCCTTGACGATCTTCACCCGACGTTCGTTGGCCTGCGTTTCCGTGATCGTCCCAGCGTTAAGGTCTGCGTCGATCGCCATCTGCTTGCCGGGCATGGCGTCAAGGGTAAAACGCGCTGCAACCTCACTTATTCTCTCGGCGCCTTTTGTAATTACGATGAATTGGATAACAACCAGAATCAGGAAGATCACCACTCCGACGACGAAACTGCCGCCGGCAACGAAATCACCGAAGGTCCGAATGACTTTGCCGGCATCGCCCTGCAGGAGTATTAATCTGGTCGAAGCCACGTTAAGGGACAGGCGAAATAACGTCACGAAAAGAAGCAATGACGGGAACGTGGACAATTCCAACGCTTCTCTCGACGATAGAGTGACTACCAGGACGGCAATGGCCAGCGATATACTGCAAGCCAGAAGTATATCCAATACCGGCGTTGGAAGGCGGATCAGAAGCGTGGCAAGGACCGTGACCATTCCAACAATCATGATGACATTGCTATGCGACGCCGGAGAACTGCTGCGCCGGTTCGCGCCCGGTGATCCTTGCGAATTCGATTGTGCCGATGCCGCCATCACTATTCCTTCTCGAAGCTACACTTGGACCGTCTTGGATGCCGAATCGCCAAGACCAATAATCTGCTCTATCTTGATGGCAAACCGGCCATCCACCACAACGATATTGCCCGTAGCAAACTTAGTATCTTTGAGATACAACTCAGCAGGCTCATCGATAGACTTGTCAAGGGCAATTACCGAACCGGGCCCCAGTTGCAAGAGACGCTGAACCGGCATCTCGGTTTGACCTATGGTGATCGCAATCGGAATGCTCATGTCGAGCAGAATATCGATACTCCCACCGGCGCCTGTTGGCTCGGATTCCGCAGCCTCGGAAAATTCGACAGTTTGGGCCTGCTTCTTTCCATCGGTCTGGGGCGTCTCTTCCTGCTGATCCGGTTTCTCTTCCGCCGCCTGGGCTGCATTCTCCATATTCCTGTTTCCTTTGTGATTATTGGGTTCGGTGATAGCAGACTGATTGCCCTAAGTTACATCTCCAATTGCCGCTGCTGAAATCGTGACGGCGTACCTGCCGGCAGATTTTGCCGGCCAACCGCTATACACGGTTCGGTCATCCACAATCAATTCGATCGGCTCATCCACCGCCTTATCCAGCAATAGCATGTCATTGACCTGCAAGTTCATTATCTGGCCGAAAGTCAATGTTGTAGAAGCCAGTTGAGCAGTAATCGCAACTGTCATTTCTTGCAGATGATCAAGAATCGCTTTGGAAATCTCACTTGCAGAAAACTCGCCGCCCGCTCGTGTGGTTCGTCCCGCCACGGCATCCAACTCTTGGCACGGAATCAAAAAGTAGGCGGCCGAACTGTCCTGCGAATCAGCTTTCTTTACATCAAAAGACATCTTGCAAACTTCTTCTATGCGCCGGAGTTCAAGAGGCCGCCGTCCCCTCACGACACTTCCGGATAAACAGAAATTGCAGTTTGCATCGGAATCGGAGAACGCCTCAACCAGAGCCGAGACCAGATCCAGCAGGAGCGATTCTTCCAACGCCGATAAAGCCCTGTCCGAATCCTTTTCGGACTCTAAGTCACCGAGCAATTGTCGTGCCCAAGCGCTTGCAGTTTGTTCGGGCATGCCAACAAATCCACACGAACGCTCCGGGTCTGTGCCGAAGGGGACAAAATAGTCCTTCTGCTGAGCATCCGAAATCTCGTCAAACAATTCAGATGCAAACTGTTGGGTGATCGAGGTAATTGTCACGTCGAACGGGCTGCGACACAAATCAGAGAATCTTCTCGCCATTGCCCGTGCGGCTGTTTCGGCAAATTCGTCGAGTTTCGCAAGTTGGTCAGTGTTGAAATAATGAGGATCGTACCAGTTGTATTCTGTGGCCTCAATTTGCGCAGTTTCTTCGGTCGGCCTCGAACCTACGGCGGCCAGAAGCTGCTGCACCCCTTTCCTGCTCAGACTCTCAGCCACGTTACTGCTCATTGTATTGGAAATTCCTTAATTAAGACTCGCTTGATTTGCGGTTTGGAATCGGGAAAGAACTTTTCATTGACCAGCTCGCGTATGCGCGATTGAAGACTCTTTAGGTTCTTATCGCCCTGGATGTCTTTGAGACTCAGACCTGAAAGATAGATAAAGAGCATATCCCTCAGGACCGGCTTCTTCTCCTCAAGAAAAGCGGTGCCCTTCTTCTGATCCATTTCGCCGCTGATTTCGAGTGTGAAGGATGCTCGAACATAGCGCGATATGCCAGGCTCATTAAGATTCGCTATGATAGGATCCAGATCATGGTACCAGACCTTCTTAGAGTCATCTGTCGAATCATCGTCCGCGGCGAGCTCATCGACCAGATTTGACTCATCAGACTTCGGACCGGCTCCGGCTGCCTCGGACGCTCCGGAATCGCCAAACAATCGACCCAAACCAAAACCGGCACCGGCGCAGAACACGGCTATCGCAGCAATTATTATCCAGGGCAGGAATCGGCCGATAAAGGACGTCTTGTCGTCCTTTTCCTCTGCCGACTCCTCCTGCTCTTCTGTGTCATCCACATCTGCCATATCTTGCCTCAATCAACTGTCGCCAGGATCGCTGCACTCATACCGGCTGCAGAGAACCTTCTCGCCGATACCGGTGCATTCTATCTCGTAATGTTCGGTCGCTGATGCCGAGAACTTTTGCAGCTTTCGTCCGGTTGCCTCCCGTCTGGTGCAGGGTATCCAGGATCGCACGCCGCTCCACCTGTTCGAGAGGCACTCCTCCCAGCCCGGCATCGCGGTGCATGCTCATCTCGACCGACGGATCATAACCGCCACATTGTTGCTGGGCCAATGGCTGCAATTCATCAAAAAGCCATGAGACATCGGCCAACGACAGGGTCTGACCCACTCCCAAGATCAGCGACGTTCGCACAACGTTGCGCAATTGCCGAACGTTGCCGGGCCAGTGGTACTCGGCAAAAATGTTCATCATCGCCGGATCAAGCTTGGCGATATGACGCTGCACTTCACGTGCATACTGGTTGACAAAATGCCATACGAGATCCGACAGGTCGTCCTTGCGTTCTCTCAGCGGAGCCAGGACCAATCTTACGCCGCTCAATCGATAATAGAGATCCTGGCGAAATCTGCCCTGCTGAATCTCCTGCAACAGATCTTTGTTGGTGGTGCTTATTACTCGGATGTCCACTGGGACGCTTTCGCTTCCGCCGACGCGTTCAAAATCCTGCTGTTCGAGCACTCGCAACAGCTTTGCTTGAAACCTTGTCGGCGTTTCGGTGATTTCGTCGAGGAGCAAGGTTCCCCCGTGAGCCATTTCAAACCGGCCCCTGCGCCGAGCGTGGGCGCCGGTGAAGGCACCCTTCTCGTGACCAAAGAGTTCGCTATCGAGAAGCGAGTCACTTAACGCCGCGCAATTGACTTTAACATATGGCCCTTGGGCTCTTCTGCTTTTGTGATGGACCAGGTAGGCCATAAGCTCTTTGCCGGTCCCACTGTCACCGCTTATCAAGACCGGCGCCGAAGTGGGGGCGATTCTCTTGGCCAGCTCCACGGTTTGGATCACGCCTGGGCTCCTGCCCACGATTCTATACAAACAGCGTGTGTCCTCGTGGGCCGAAGCCACCGTTGAAACGTCGTGGCCGGGCAGGAAAGTGTCCAGCAGTATTTCTATTTTGGCGCGTTGAGGCGGCCTGATCAGAAAATCACAACAACCGCATCGAACAGCCCTGACCGCCTTGGCGGCGATTTGACGCTGGCCTTGTGAGCCGGCTCTGGCCGCCTCTGCAATCATCACTACCGGCAGCTCCGGCCAATTCGCCCTGATCTTTTCGAGTAGATCAAAGCCATCGGCTCGCCGGCAGGCACGGTCCGACCGCGGATCCATTGTTTCGCCGGTAAACACCAGGTCGCAGCTCCCGGCACCGATAAAGTCCAGCGCGCTGTCCTTGTCAGCTACCAGATGTCCCCGGATCCCCTTACGAGCCAAAATCTCGAGCATGATCCGAGCCACTTCGGGATCGTTGTCAACTATCAGTACATTCGCAATATCTTCTTCTTTGCTCACGTTTATGCCACCTGTTTGGGGTCTCACTTGCCGTCGGCCTCATCGGCGTTAACAACTAACTTATGAGGTTCGTCTTTGAGGTACCAATCGATCAATCTCGTCTGGGCCGCAGCTATGTCCGCCCACGGTGAATCTGGATATTCCGTAAGTAGTCGGGTGTACATTTTCGTTGCCACAGGCGGATCGGTCTTTCGCAGGCAGTTGCCCGTTTGATACAACACCCACGCCCTGTCCCGAGACGAAGTAGCATCGTTGGGGTCCGTGCGTACCAGCGCTTCGGTGTAAAACACCGCGGCTTCTTTCACATTGCCGCTAAGAAACAGTGTCTCGGCCAGATCAAAGGGACTGTCCACTTTCTCAGGATCTTTCGACAGATCCCTAAGCACCTGCAGAGTCCTCTCGGTGATCGGCTCGTACGGCAATCTGGGTTTGGACTGATCCTGCTCGGCTTGCCTCTCAACCGATGCATCAGGCAGCGCTTCATTCGGCTCGGCAACTGGAGCCTCGACAGGCACAACGACAGATTCGGCCACGGGCTTGGGGGGCAAAAACCTAACCGAGCGAACCTGTTCAATCATTCGCATAAGCGTGTCTCTACTTTTCTGGTCTTTACCGTCCTTGGCAAGACTAATGTCCGCACGCCATAACTGACGTTGCAGCGAGCTGTTCGGGTCGTCGGCAACAGCAAGACTGCTCGGAGCCGACTCGTGGCCAAGCTCGGCGGTTGGGTCCGCCGAGGCAATGCCCACCAAAGACGTTAGCAGGCGCAGTGGCAGGACCGTCAAGCACATAACGCAAAACCAAGACTTCGCAGCCATGGTTCCGAAACCTTTGAGTTTCGAATCGTATTTGTGTCTCTGGTCTCTGCTGCTCATTGTCATTTCCATTGGCCGGAAAGAGCCAATGCCGCTTTGTCATAATCCTTCTGCAGGTTGTAAGCGGCCGCCAGGAATCTCAGGGCCTCCTGCCTTCTCTCGGGCGGCAAGTTGGAACCCAAGAGCTGCAAGCACAGTGAAACGGCTTGCGCACTTCGGCCCAGTTTCAGGCACACATCAGTTAATTCCAGAGCGGTTTGCTGCGCCAACGGCCCCGGCCCAACGACGCCGAGGATTTCACTCAAGTGCCTGCGGGCATCATTGAGATTGCCTTTGGCGATATAGCACTGAGCCAATTCGAAAGCTATTCTTGCACCCAGTTGCAGATCTGAAACATATTCCGCTCTGTCGCGAAGAGAGACAATGGCCGTATCCGCCAAGCCCAGGAGCCGGAAAACCTTGCTCCTGAGCAGAAGCATATCCACAGATTGTTCCTTGCTCAGGGCGACAGAACGCACATTCTCAAGCGCATCAAGCGCGTCGATGAACTGTTCCTGCTCTATGTGCCCGGTCACCAGCGCCGTGATTGCCTCGACATACTGCTGCCTTGAGCTCTGTTCGGCCAGCGCGTATTGAAACGCATCGCAGGCCTCGTGGTACTGCCCTAACGCGAGATTTGTTTGGCCTAACATGAAATGCGCCGAATACAGGTTGCCGTTCTCATCGGCTCGGGCTAAACTGATGTATCGAGCGAGCCACTTTGCCGCATCCTCATATGCTTGTGTCTCATAGAAGCACTGTGCTGCTCCGATGGCAGCGGCAGTTTTGGATTCCCGAGACAATCCAAAATTGTATACCCTTTTGTACACCAGCGCCGCATCCGCCCTGAGCCCAGCCTCCATCGTTGTATCTGCGAGACGCAGATAGGCCTGCCCGTAAATGTCGCAGTCGTCATATTGCTCAACGAGCTGCTTCAAGTCTTCTCGCGCGCCATGATGATCACGCAAACCGGATTTCACTTTGCTCGAGTGAAACAGGGCAAACGGCGCCAGTTGCGTCTGCGAAAAGCGATTGGCCACCAACTTGTACTCGGCAATAGCTTCTGTTGGCCTTGCCGCCTGCGATTGCAGGAGCCCCATAACAAAATGGGCGTTGCCGATACGTTGGTCGCTGTAGAAAGTCAGCGCGAATTTCTGCCAAAGTGAAATAGCCTGCTGACTGAGAAATGATATGTGCTCATGCAGGGACGTGTATGCGATCGGATCATAAATGGTGACTTTCTCTTTGCCTGGATCGTTCTCCAGATGCGCCAGCAGACCAACAGAGCCGGCCGCAGCCAAAACTATCTCCTGGGATGTTGCCGCCGGCAGATACAAGCTGACCGGCCTCTGCCGAAAAGCATCTTCTGAACCCGAAGCCGATGGCCCGTCGAAAGCCCAGCGAACGTCAAGCTTTGCGCTGGCGGCGAATTTCGCCAGCAGTTCCTCAACCGGTGCACCGTACGAAACTACAGCCCAGCGGGATGGATATGCGAGCTCTCGAATTCTGGGACCGAGCAATCCCTTGCCCAGGTGCTCGGAACCGGAACTGATGGACGTGCGCAGTTGGGCCTCGTTCATTCCGGCAAAAGGATCCAGCGACGCACTGTGGCCGACCCACAAATCGCCAGGAAGGTCAGACTCGGCATGGCTCAGCGAAAGAATATGACGTGTGAGGCATTCGGCCACCAAAAAGTGACAATCGCATTCCAAAGCCAGTACCCAGTCATCGTCAAAATCCACGGCTTTGATCAGAGCAAGAGCGTTATAAGCTCGGGTCCTGGCCCTCAAGTATCGTTTTCTCCTGATTTCGAGAAGACTGAGGCGAAAGTTGGCCACCGTTCTGACAGCAGGTGACGGACTGCGAGAGATCGTCACCAATAAACGGCTGGCTTGTTCGGAGTCCCCGACTGCGAGCGAACAGACGGCCATTCTCAACTGAAGAAAATCTCGCAGCAGTTCCTCGTGCGCCGGCAGAGCCTCGCGAAGCTGCCGGTACGCGA
>CAZLTY010000135.1:0-12794 GCA_964562575.1 uncultured Pirellulales bacterium | reverse complement strand
ATAGAGACGTGGTGAGCATTGTTCTCAAGCTCTTCCGTCGGTGGTAATTTGGGACCGGATGTCTTGGGCTAATGAGAAGCAGTTGGACAATGATTCTGAAGGGATCAGTTATGAGAAAGATGATATTCATATTCATTGCGTTGCCGATCTGCACAGCCTTTCTGACAAGCTGCAAACAAAAGAATGAGGCTGAAACACCAGTTGCACCGATAAGTTTGAAAATTGGCCATGTCGGCCATGACCACCACACAGCTTTATTCGTCGCAATGGACAATGCCTCCGAATATGCCAGGCAGAGTGGAATTTATGTGAAGGTGATCGAGGATCGTAAGTTCTACGAGCTGCTGGATCGAGGTAGAAAGATTGCGGACCTCGAAATCATGAAAGTTGGCGGTGCTTCGAAGATGCCGACGGCGCTGGCACAAGATGTTATTGAGATAGGCTTTGGCGGTGTTGCTCCGGTGCTTGCTTCGACCGACAGCGGGGCGCCGGTAAGGCTGATAGCTCCTCTTCACAATAAAGGAGATATGTTTGTAGTTAGACCTGATTTTGGGGCAAAGACGTGGAATGAGTTTGTGGCGATGGCCAAGGCCGCCGAAAAGCCGCTGCGTGTTGGATACAAGAATCCGCAGGCTGTGGCCAAGCTGGTATTTGAGGAAGCACTGAAGCACGAAGGCATCACGTTCGGAGGTGATCCGGCACAAACCGGCCTGCAGGTGCAAATGGTAAACGTCAAAGGCGGAAGCAGGCTCAACGTCTCTCTGGGAAGCGGTCTGATTGACGGTTATGCCGGCAACAATCCGTTCCCGGCCATTGCGGTCGAGAAGGGCATCGGACGGATCGTGTGCGACCTTGAAGACCTGCCGCCGGGTGCATTCCGCGACCATCCCTGCTGCTGCGTCGCAGCCAACGCCAAGGCCATAGAAGGAAAGCCCGAGGCCATTGTTGATCTGCTGGTGTTGCTCATGCAGGGCACCGAAACAATCAACGCGGATTTGGACAAAGCCGTGGCGGCTGCGGTTCGGTGGATAGGGACAAGTGAATCCGTCGAGAGAATGAGCATACCGACGAGCAGTTACTCGATGGAGCCCTCTGAGCAGTGGCATCGTACCATGGGTAAATGGATCGAGGCGATGGATGGTCTTGGTGTGTTCAGAGACAAACTCAGGGGTCTTGAGCTAAGTAACGTAGCGCCTGTTGCGTACGACTTGTCTTTGCTGGAGGAAGCGAGGAACAAACTTGCCCGAAGACGTGCAGGAAAATAGAAAACCGTGGCTTCTGTCTAAGTTGCTGGGATACCCGTCTGCCGACGGCTCCGGACGTGAGCCTCGAATTTCAGAGGCGCGGTCATCGTTAGGCCGGATGATTGTGCCTGTCATCTTACTCTTAATATGGCAGATTGCAGCGATGTGGCTGGACCAGCCGTGGATTTTTCCGCCGGTGACATGTGTGATTGACCAGCTTGTGCACCCGCTTAGGGAACACTATGCCTCCGGCTCGCTTCTGAGTAATACGTTCACAAGTCTGCTGCGAGTGCTGCTGGGCTTTCTACTGGCGGCAGTGGCAGGGATAGGCTTGGGTATCGCCATGGGCTCAATTCGCATTATCCGTAATAGCCTTGAGCCGATTGTTGAGATTCTGAGGCCTTTGTGCCCGATTGCGTGGTTGCCTTTTGCCATCGCCGTCTTCAAGAGGGGAACGCTGCCGCAGTTGTTCGGCTTCGGATACACCCGTACGGTGTTCGACCAGGTCCAGTTGGGAATGGTTTTCGTGATCTTCGTAGGCGGATTCTTCCCGGTACTGACCAATACACTTGATGGTGTCATGGGAGTAAGGCGCAACTACGTGTTGCTTGCACGGGCGCTGGGCGCAAAGCCCAGGCAACTTTTCCTACACGTGTATTTACCGGCATCGATGCCAATGATTCTGACCGGCCTGCGACAGGGGCTTGGTCTATGCTGGTTTGTTATCATCGCCGCAGAGATGCTGCCGGGCGCCGAGAGCGGGATTGGATACTTGCTTATATTTGCCTCGGACAATGCTGCCATGGACATTGTGATCGCAGCTATGTTGATTGTTGGCAGCATCGGTGCGATTCTGAGTCTCATGATGCGAAGAATTATGTCCGGCCTCGTTCGCTGGCACGGAAAGGAAATATGAGATAATGACACTGGACGGGACCGACGAACATCCGAAAGAAGAGCTTATTGCCTTAGAGCTTCGTGGAGTATGTAAGACCTTCCGCTCTGATACAGGCGATAGAGTAAAGGCACTGAATGATGTAAGTCTTCTCGTGCACCAGGGAGAGTTTGTCACGATTGTCGGTGCAACAGGTTGCGGCAAGACTACGTTGCTTAATCTTGTTGCAGGATTGGATATGGCGGATGACGGATATCTGCGTTTGGGGGAGGATTTGCGCTTCGGCGATAACATTGCTCACGTGTTTCAGCATTATACGTTGTTTCCGTGGCGAACGGCTGCGTCTAATGTGTCGTTTGGGTTGCAGATGCGCGGGCTTGTGCGAAGTGAAAGACAAGCCAGGGCTGAGGAGATGCTTACTAGAGTCGGACTCAAGGGCTTTGAGAATGCTTATCCACACGAGTTATCCGGCGGAATGCGGCAGCGGGCTGCAATCGCTCAGGCGCTGGCGATAGAACCGAAGCTGCTGCTTATGGACGAACCGTTCGGGGCTGTCGATGATTCGACGAGGACCGAGCTGCAACAGATGTTAACCGACTTGTGGCAAGAGAATCAAACGACAGTCATATTCGTTACACACAATATTGATGAGGCAATAGTCTTAGGCAGCAGAGTCCTGGTTTTTAGCGAACGGCCAGGCAGGATTGCCTGCGAATTCAAGGTGGACTTGCCCCGGCCAAGAAGTAGGATCACAAAAGAATTTACCGATCTGTTTATTCATATTCGAAAATCACTTTCCGGCCAGTTAGATTAACGAAGAAAGCTCGAGATCAGAACCACTGTGAAAACAATGTATGGCCAATTCAAATGTGAGTTCTAGGGAGAACTGCAATGAGAAACATGGACAATATCGGTTTAAATGAGGTCCGGAATGTCTACAGCGGTCCCGAAGGCGTGCTTTGGGAGTTGATAATGGGAGAGCAGATTCACATCGGTGGATTTGCCTCTTCGATGGACCTGGCACAAAAGGCCGGCATAGGCTCAGGGGCCAGCGGCGTCGATCTCTGTTGCTGCAACGGCGCCGGGATGCGTTTTCTCGTGCGCTTTCGAGATGTCGCCCGGATGCGTGGCGTAGATGCAACAGAAACGGTGGTTGAGCAGGGACGCCGGCGGTGCGAGCAGGAGGGCTTGTCCGACAAGATTGAATTTACGCTTGCCGATGTCTGTGACAGCGGCCTAGCCGAGCGAAGCGCAGATTTTGTCTGGGGCGAGGACGCATGGTGCTATGTTGTCGATAAGGAAAAGCTGATATCCGAAGCGGCCCGCATCGTAAAGCCCGGAGGAACAATCACCTTCACTGACTGGATCGAGACAAAGGCGGGGCTCACCGACGCCGAGGCCGAACGGTTTCTGTCCTTTATGAAGTTTCCGAACGTCCAAAGTCTCGAAGGTTACAGCAACCTGTTGGCCGCCAACGATTGCGAGATCATCACGGCTGAGGACACCGGCCGATTCGCACCGCATGTTGACCTTTACCTGAATATGCTTAATATGCAGCTTACGTATGATGCATTGAAAATAATAGGGTTCAATACTGAGTTGATGCAGGCGATGGGCGCCGAAATGGTCTTCATGCAGGCCCTGGCGCACGCGGGTAAGATCGCCCAAGGCCTGTTTGTCGCTCGTAAGAAAGGGTAGGTGCCCTAAATCCTGATACCTAAATCCTAAACAATATCAAGATTCAAAACAACCAAATGACCAAAACCGTTGCCATCAACTTAACCGGCCATCTCAGAGGCGGATTTTGTATTTGGGACTTTGGTCATTTGTATTTGTTTAGGATTTAGGATTTAGTGCTTAGGATTTTCATGCCTTATTCTGAAGATTCGAGGACCAAAATGGGAAAATGTTGCGGTGACGATAACAAGGCCCCGGGTAACGGACCTTTGGCGTGGTTCGGCAAAATGATCGAGAATTGCTACCAGTACGCTAGCGAAGCCAAAGCCAAGGGCAGGCATGTGGTGGGGATCATGTGCGAATACACGCCCCGGGAGCTGATAATGGCGGCCGATGCCGTCCCTGTATGTCTTTGCGGCGGTTCTGCCGAGATGATCGGCCCGGCCGAAGAGCACCTGCCTGCGAATCTCTGTCCGCTGATCAAATCAACCTACGGTTACCACCTGCGCGGGGCGAATCCCTTTCTGGAGATGGCGGACCTCATCGTGGCTGAGACCACCTGCGACGGCAAGAAGAAGATGTACGAATTGATGGCTCAGACAAGGCCCATGTACGTGCTGGAGCTACCACAGAAGCCGACCGACGACGACGCGATGGCGCACTGGGTGAATGAGCTGCGCAAGCTCAAGACAAGACTCGAGGAGCAGTTCGGCGTCGAAATCACGGATGAAAAGATAAGGCAGGCCATCAAGACCATGAACTGCGAACGAGAGTTGCGGCGGGAATTGGCCGCACTGATGCAATCGGACTCGCCCCCGCTGACGGGTCGGCAACTTCTGGATTTCAAGAGTATCATCTCCGGCATCGACGCCGACTTCGAGCAGTACGCCGAGGCGATCAAGCAATTCAGATCTCGTAGCGATAGTTGCGGCAAAGAGTCTGCGGTGCGCGTGCTGTTGACCGGCGTGCCGATGGCTCACGGGGCCGAGCGGGTACTCGATATTATCGAATCGGCCGGGGGGCTCGTGGTATGTACCGAGAGCTGCACTGGCGTAAAACCGATACTGGAAGACGGCGACGAAACAGCCGACGATCCGATCGTTGCTCTGGCTCAGAAGTACTTCCGTCTGCCGTGCTCGGTAATGACGAAGAACGATCGCCGGATGGATGTGCTCCGCGAACTGGCCGCCGAATTCCGCCCGCAGTGTGTTGTCGATCTGATCTGGCAGGCCTGCATCACTTACGACGTCGAATCCTATCTCGTCTAAGCGCTGGCCGAAAAAGAGTTCGGTATGCCGTACCTTAGAATCGAAACGGACTATTCGCCCTCCGATTCGGCACGCATTGCATTGAGAGTCGAAGCGCTGTTCGAGACGGTTCGCGGCAAGGCATTTGAGCAAGGGTGTTCCAACTGATGAAGACAGTCATCTATACCTGCCCCTATGTGCCCGCCGAGTGGATTGCAGCGCACGGTCTGCGCCCGAGCAGGGTGATACCGGATTCTGTGGGTACGGCTTTCACACTCGCAGGCAGAGAAGGTGTTTGTCCATACGTTCGGGGCTTTCTCGCCGAGGTGACAAAGAACGAACGGGCCGGCGCGGTTGTAGTGACGACCGTATGTGACCAGATGCGGCGGGCCTTCGATATTGTTAGCCGCAAATGTGAACTGCCGGCTTTTCTCATGAATGTGCCGAATACATGGCAGACTCCCGCGGCGCAGCAGTTGTATGCCGACGAACTCAGGCGTTTAGGCCGATTCCTGATCCGGCTGGGGGGCAAGTCACCGTCGAACGATGCTCTGGCGGCAATTATGGTCGAATATGACATCGCTCGGACGTCCATACTTACAGCGAGAGAACGCCTGTCCGCCCGCAAGTACGCTGAGAGAATCGCTGCGTTCGGGCAGGACGGGCCCGATGCTGTGACCGGTGGTGACAAGGGCTCTCTTCGGCCGATTGCAGGTGTGCCCCTGGCAATTGTAGGCGGGCCCTTGATGAAGAAGGAGTTTCGTATTTTCGATATTGTCGCCGAATCCGGCGGGCGAATAGTCCTGGATGCAACCGAAACCGGCGAGCGCGGAATGTGCGCGCCGCTGGATGCCGAAGGATTGCGCGAAGAGCCGTTGAGCAAGCTGGCCCGTGCATATTTCGGCGGCATTGTCGATGCGTCCCGAAGGCCCGATTCTCAGCTTTACGATTGGCTCGAGGAAAAGCTTACCGAAAGGGCAGTGCAGGGGATTATTCTCCGCCGGTACGTGTGGTGCGACATGTGGCATGCCGAACTGGGACGACTGAAGGACCTGATTGATCTGCCGGTTCTCGACATTGACACGGTCGGCGATTTCGAGAGCGAAGCCAATAGAACCGCAGGGCGAATCGGTGCCTTTCTGGAGATGCTGCAGTGAGTGACGCTCCGAAACGAATAACACTCGAACAATGGGATCTGCAATACGAAAAGTTGCAGGCGGCGGGGGCATTCCAGCCGTACTACGGCGGCCCGCTCAGCAGGCACCTCAAGGATGGCGACCAGCGACTCTTGAAACTTCGGTATGACAATTCCGCCGCGGCTCTGAGATTGTGGAATTTCCTGCTCACCGAAGAGAATCGCCTGCGCGAGGCGAGGGCCGAAGGCAAGAAAATCATCGGCATCATGAAGGATCTCGGCACTGTGCCGGTGATGGCGTATTCGTTTGACAACGTGGTTGCCTTTTACCCCGATGGGGCCTGGTGGATCCCGTGCGTGATGGAACTGGGCGCCGGGCTGTTAGAGATCGCCGATTCGCTCGGTATAGATGAATCCTTTTGTCCCGTGCGGGCGATGTTGGGCGCTTTTGTCACAGGCGCACATTTTCCTCTGCCCGATATGTTGGTCTGCAGCGTCGGCGCAACATGCGATGATTTTTCCGCTATCGCCCAGCGGCTCGAGGGTTTGGGGCATCCGATACTCTGGTGGGAAATGCCGCACAGGCGCAGACCCGAGCCGGACGAAGCGGCGGTGACGCTGCCGGGCGGATTTTCCGCGCCGAAACGTCAGGTTGAATTCGTCCAATCCGAACTCGAGCGGGTCAAGACAGAAATGGAGGAATTGACGGGCGAGCGGCTGGACGCCGAAAAGCTCTCTGATGGGGTTAAGAAGGCAAACCAAGTGCGCAGATGTTTGTCCGAGCTTCGGCATCTTGCTTTTACCGCCGAGCGGTGCCCCCTTCCAGCTCTCGAAATGCTTATCGCCGAAATGCTCGCGATACACTTCTGCTCCGATCGCGAGGAGACCGTCGCTGTGCTCACAGAGTTGCTGGACGAAGTGAAGGCTCGCGTGCAGGCCGAGGCCGGCCTCCTCGACGTCGATGCGGTCAGAATCTTCTGGGTCAACCCCGTGGCGGATTTGCAGGTGATGAATCTGCTCGAAGACTGCGGGGGTAGAATATGTGGCACGGAATATCTTTTCAGCCACGCGCTCGATGAGATCCCCGAAGGCTTACCGCCGCTCGAAGCGCTGGCGCAAATGGCTCTTGCCGATCCCATGGCGGGCTCATCGGTCGACCGAGCCGAGAGGATATGTGCTGACATAAGCCTGTTCAGTGCCGAGGCGGTTGTGGTATCGCGCATCGGCGGCGCCAGTCATTGCGCGCTGGAAGGCCAGGTCATCGGCGAGATCGTTCAGGACAAGTTTGGCATCCCCGTAGTTGAGATTGAAGTGCCGCCTGTGACCGACTCGATGCGCCCCACGGTGCGCACGCGATTGGAGGCCCTTGTTGAAACAGTGAAAGCTCGTCGGCGGCCAAGGCAAAGTAGACGGAGAAACGGATGATTTGTGCAGGCATAGACGCCGGTTCGAGAGCAATAAAAATAGTCTTGATTGACGCCGAGAGCATGCAGGTAGTCGCAAAGGGCCTGGCCGATCAGGGCGTCGAGCAGGACAAGCTCGTATCGGAACTCTTTGCGCAGGTCTTGAAAGAAGGCGGGATCAGCATGGAAGATGTAGCTGCAATTGTGGCGACAGGCTACGGGAGAAACGCCGTCAGCATGGCCGAGACGACGATCACCGAGATCACCTGTCACGCCGCGGGAGTGCATCATCTTGTGCCGGAAGCTATGACCGTTATCGACATTGGCGGACAGGACAGCAAGCTTCTGCGGTTGGACGGATCGGGGAAAGTGCGCGATTTCGCCATGAACGATCGCTGCGCGGCCGGGACGGGGCGCTTCCTCGAAGTTGTCGCTCAGCGTCTCGACGCCGAGCTCAAGTCCCTCGGCCGGATGGCAGCCGTCAGCAAGAGCCCGGCGGCAATAAGCAGCATGTGTGTTGTATTCGCAGAGACCGAGATAACAGGTCTGCTCGCCTCCGGCACGGCCAGCGCCGACATTGTCGCCGGGGTCCAGACTGCTATCGCCGAACGCATCATCGCGATGGCCGGTCGTTCTGCGGAGCCACCGGTAATTTTCACAGGAGGCGTCGCTATGATCTCGGGAATGGACGCCGCCTTGCAGAGGGCTCTGGGCCAAACCGTAACGGTCTCGCCCGACCCTCAGATGACCGGTGCGCTCGGGGCGGCGATATTGGCGTCGAGACAATTGAGATGATGTCCACAGGGCTCACCTGGTAGCATTGTGGAGGCCTAAACGGTATAATCTTTGCTCGGTTAATGGCTAAGTATAAGGTGCATAAGATGGTAGATATGGAAAGACGAAAACGTGTCATGCAGCGTTCGATAAGGCTCGGGCACTGCATTTGTGATCCCGGCAAGCCCTGTCCTTGTGATATTTTCAAGGAAAAGAACATATGCCTGTGTGCGGGCGAGCGGCTCGAAAGTCCCACCGGGCCCGTTCAGTTGACCAAGCTTGTTGAAAAGGCCGGTTGCGCTTCCAAAATCGACCAGGCGTTTCTAAAGCAGGTGCTGAGCGATCTGCCTGCCGTCGACGACCCCCGCGTACTGGTCGGCATGCCGGCCGGCGACGATGCCGGTGTTTACGATATAGGCGGCGGCAAGGCACTGGTCCAGACCGTGGATGTCTTCACTCCTTCGGTGGACGATCCCTACACGTTCGGACAGGTCGCGGCGGCTAATTCCGTGAGCGACATTTACGCGATGGGGGCCGCGCCTATGACCGCGGTTTCGGTGCTCGGTTTTCCCGTCCGCAAGGTCCCCGACAAGACGATGAAAGAAATCCTCTCCGGCGGTATCGACAAGATGAACGAGGCCGGAGCGGCGATCATCGGAGGCCACAGCATTAACGACAGCGAAATCAAAGCGGGCTTCGCCGTCACGGGCATCGTTGACAAGGACAAAATCGTTACCAACGCGGGTGCCCGCCCGGGTGACGTGCTTGTCCTGACCAAACCGCTGGGAACGGGAATCGTCGCCTTCGCCTCGCAGATCGGCAGGGCCGATACTGAAAGTGTAGAAGCATCGGCGAACTCGATGACGACACTGAACAAGAAGGCGTCGAAGTTGATGGTCAAGTTCGGCGCGCACGCCTGCACTGACGTGACGGGTTTTTCCCTGTGTGGGCATCTTGCCGAGATGGCGCTCTCAAGCGCGGTGGACGTCGAGGTGATCTGGGACGATATTCCGCTGTTTCCCGGCGTGCTCAATTATGCGGCGGCGGGCATACTGCCCGGCGCGACCGAGCGAAACAAGGAATCCTGCGGCGAGCGGATTATCACCGCCGCGCTCCCGCAGGAAATGGTCGATATATGCTATGATGCGCAGACCTCAGGCGGGCTGTTGATCGTTATCGAGCAAAGCGACGCTGCCGATTTCGTGAAAGCTTTGCACGACAATGGAATTTCCGCGGCCGCTGTCATCGGTACAGTCTCGGGCAAGGGCTCGGGACTTGTACGGATCGCCACTAGCGGCAGCCGGAAGATACCACCGCTGGACTCGGACAAGGCGGGCGCCCGGCCGGCGCCGGCCGAACCGCAGCCGTCAGAGCTGGCCGCCGAGTCTCAGGGCGAAGACGTTCCCTGTTGTGCAGACACCGTGAGTTCTTCGGCGCAGGGCGCCGGCGACCGGTCAGAAATTGCTCAGATCAAGACCAAGTTTACGGATTTCCTGGGCGCTGCAAATTCCCCGCATGGCCTGGACGCCTATACCAAGCAGGCCATGGCGATCGCGCTTTCCGTTGCCTTGCGGTGCGAGCCCTGCCTGAAAATGCACCTGAAAAAGGCCAGGGATAAGGGCTTTACCCAGGACGAAATCGACGAAGCCGCCTGGATGGGCATCAGCTTCGGCGGCTCGCCGACAATGGTCTTTTACGAGCAGCTCAAGAACTCTTGACAGATGACAGAAGCCAGATCTGAGAAAGGGCCAGAGAAGAGACTGTATCCAGATTTGCGTTTAGGAAAACCGTATGTGGACATTCTTGGGGCAGGTCCGGAAATGATAAGTCGCAAGCTCAGTCTGCCTTTGTTGATCCTGGTCACTATCGTGACCGTATTGTTCGGGCTCTGGCCCCTGAACTTCTTTTCGGAAAATCAGGTCCGCTGGCTTCTCGCCCAGGACGGCGTCCAATTCTACAAGCAAGGTCTCTCAGAGCAAAGAGCCAGTGGCGGCGCGATCTACAGCGATGCACCTCTCGATTTCCGAACCGGATCGCACCGCTTCGAGCCCTGCACGATAGAGCTGTACGTCGAATCTCACACAGAAGCCGGTCGCGGTCTGGCGCATGTCGTATCCTTCCATGACGGCTACCCTTGCCCGCTGTTGGTCATCGGCCAATGGAAGTCCTACTTGATCATACGCAGCAGAGACAACCACAATGATGCTCGTGACAGCTATCGTGAAATCGACCTCAATAACGGGCTCAGTGCAAATCAGAAGAAATTGATCACAATAGCCTCCGGGCCCGAGCGAACGGAGGTTTATGTCAATGGAGAGCTGGCCCGGTCTTACAATGTTCGGTCCCTGATAGGAACTGAATATTTCTGTGGCTACCTCTGTCTGGGCAATTCGCCCATTGGTTATCATGCCTGGGTGGGTAACCTGTGTGGTTTGGCCCTGTACGACAAGCTGTTAAACTCCGAGCAGATCGGGCAACACTTCACATTATGGGCCAACAAGCCGGCCGATATGCCTGCTGTCATTGAGCCTGAGCCCATGATTCTATACACTTTTGCTGAGCGAACGGGCGGCCTAGTGCGCAATCAAGTGGAGAATGCGAATCATTTGACCATTCGGCCGGTATTCAAGGCTCTCAAGAGTGTCGGGATTCTGCGCTTCTGGCGGGGTATGGTGTGGGAAAGATGGTTCGTAGCGGACGTCCTGGTGAACATCTTTGGTTTTGTCCCTTTCGCATGCTGTCTCCTTATGTTTCTCACTCGAAACAGACATATTTCTCGCAGGCAGGCCGCCCTTCTGACAGTACTGACCGGTGCGATCCTGAGCCTTATTATTGAAATCAGCCAGATGTGCCTGCCGACGCGCACGCCGTCTTCGCTGGATCTTATATGCAATACGGCAGGCGCTGCGCTGGGAATCCTGGCGCTCAGAATAGTCGCCCACGTTAGAGCTAACTGCTAATTCCAGGGAGCGTTGCTCAAACCAGAAATCCGAATATCTAAATCCTAAACAAATTCAAAATACTAATGACCAAGATTTCAAACCACATTTGGATATGCTCAAAGCTGTTTTGAACATTTGCATTTTGGCAATTAGTGCTTGTTTCGTATTTAGGATTTAGTGCTTCGTATTTGGGCAACAGCCCGTCCAGGGTTACCCCCGATTGTTCACCCCGATTTCCGTTCACGCCTACCAATCCATCGGCACCGGTACGGATCAGGAGCTGGAGGCGATGCACGTAATGATACAAACAGGATCACCTGAAGAAATCGACGTCATTATCCACCCGGATCTTCATCTCAAACGACAGCGGAAAGTGATCGCTGAAAGTCAGGCGCCACCCAGCGAAGAGATCAGGATTCCCGTCACCTCCCCCGGGCTTGAAGATCGTCGCCCGTTCTTGTAAAACATCGGCCTGCGCGGATTTGTTCACCAGGATGTGGTCGATCAGACTGTTAAGCTTGCTGTTCATGCGGGTCGTCTTCAAGTCCGCTGTTGACAGATCGACAAAACCCTTGAAATCCATGTGCACATACATGGCGTTGCTAAATTCTGGCTTGCCACTACTCTTCTTCAGACTGGGATTGTCGTTAAAGTCCCCAAGGATGATGATGTCTGATTCCGAAACGGCATGGTTGGCCAAGGCACTGGCCAATTCGAATTGAATCAGCGTCATGGCGATCAGATGATTCTCGTCGTGGCCTTGCCCTGATGCCATGTGAAGGTTGACCAGCACGAAATCGTTACCCGTACTGCCGTCGTCTTTTAGCGCGTCAAAATAACCGACGAGCGGCTTGCGGTCGAAAAGCGATTTGCCTGCCAGCTCTTGGTTCTCAAACGGCATCTCGAAGACCGTTAAGAGCCGAACCTTTCTTCTGTTCCACAGAAATCCGAGAAACTCATTGCCCGCGTCGTCCTTGGACGGCGTCTCGTCGACTGATGGCAGAAAGTAGCTCCAATCACCGCTATCTCCTTCCAGTTCCGTGACGATCTCGTCGAGCGGCTCACTTTTCGAACGCCCGCGCGAGCGTGCTGTGATTCCAATCTCTTGGAGGGCCAAGAGGTCGGATTTCAGATCGTCACGGATAAAGGCCGCGATCTTCTTCAAATCATCGTCAGTTCGTCTCGGAAGTTGTTGATTTCGGGGCGGGATTGATCCACGCCCGAATCCCCCAAAGCCACCACCAAACCCGCGCCCCGGGCTGCCCAGATGCTCAATGTTCCAGGTGGTAATGGTGAGCTTCTCTTGGGCGTTAACCGTGGTGCACGCCATGCAGACAATTGCGAACACTCGTAGAATCGTATTGCACATTCGTTGATCCTCCATTTATACTAGCGTTTTAACCCAAGGCATTCTAACAAAACCCTGCTGGCTTCGGCTGGCTGCAGCGTCCATATGCGGCGTTGGCCTCCATCGACG
>CAZLTY010000134.1:0-12908 GCA_964562575.1 uncultured Pirellulales bacterium | reverse complement strand
CCGGGATTTCAAGGATGTGAGCATTGCCAATACCGACAAACCGTGGCTCTTCACATCAGGCTGCCGGGGGTTGCTGCGTTGCGAGGTGCCGCTGACCGACGGTTCTTCCGGGCCTGGCGGCGTTTCGTATACCGTCCGCCTCGGCTTCAATGCGCTGCCGGGCGAGAAGGCCGGGCGGCGCGTCTTCGATATCAAGCTCCAGAGCAGAGTTGTGTCAGAGGATTTCGACATCATGGAAGCAGCGGGGCGAGCCAACAGGGCGGTCATAAAGGAATTCAAGGGCATCAAGGCCCGAGACTCTCTGATCCTCGAGCTCGTTCCAAAACCGACCGATCCACGGGCGAATCAGGCACCGATAGTCAATTTCATCGAGGTCATTCGAGAAGACGCCGGAAGCGTCGTTGCAGCGTCGAGCAAGAATGCGCGATGGTGATCAGCCTCCGGTCGGCTGGACGCGGATCCGAGCGTATCGCAGGTTCGCGTTACCGCCAGTGATGCCGAAAAGGTCAATGACGTCGGACCCAAACGCGGCCTCTTGCGCGAATGGACAGTTCCAGGGCGATGTTGTTCTCAGAGGCGGCGGGGCGAACGGCAACAGGCTCTCCGGAAAAAGCCTCCGTGAATTGACCTGGTCTGCCTTCTTGAATCGGGAGGGTCAGGGTCACGTTGACAGCTTCGTCATTGAAATTCTGGATGACGCAGTCGCCCGATGCGGAAGATCCGAAGGGATGATATGTCACGCAGCCGGGACCGTCAAACGCTGCGTTGCCGAATGCGTCGCGAAGAATCGAAAGAGCCGGTTTCTGTATCTCAAGCAGACCCAACGGTCGGGGGCAGAGCAAGACCTCGCCTACTGCATCGAAGTCAGCCTGGTTATAGGTGTGTGTGTTGAGCAATGCGACGCGACCTTGCGGCGAGTTCCTCACTTTTAGAAGAGCATATTGTCTATTGCCCGAAGTACACACTATGTTGCCCTGTTCCGCTTGACACTCGATGGGTGACTCTATATCAATGGTCACATCCTCGTTCCCGGATTCTTGTACCAGTCGAGCACGAATTGGCTCTGATCGCGGGGCCGTCTTGATTCCCGCCATCCGGGCAAGCTCGTCACCTTGAGCCGATACGATCAGCAGGCTTGTGGTGAGTATAAGCTGCGCACCTCTCGCACGGGCCCTTTCAATATGGTCGAGCAGATCCGGATCGGTTGCCGCCTGGGCCGGTAGAAATATGACCGGGGCGCTCTGAGGAAACTCGTGCACCGGTATTACAGGAATCCCCAACATGCCCAGAAAATCCATGATGTACATGTCGCCGGCAGGGTCGCTGTTCGGCGGTTTGTAGGCGGGGATACCTACGACGGGATGTTGGCGCACAAAGGCAGAGAGTTCTACAAGACGGCTGGATTTGGCAACAACTTTTTCGTGATCGGGGTGACCTGAGATCACATTGGCGAAATTGAAGAAGACCAGTTCCGGTGCCCCGGCCAGAACGCTGGTGTAGGCCTGATCGAGGAAGTCGTACTCTGCACAATCACCGTGGTCGAACCATGCGCCGCCGATTTTGTCGCCTGCGATGCCGGCGAGCCAGCGGTAGTTGACGAATCCTTCATAAGGCTGAACGAAGCCGAATCGCTGCGTGTTGCGGCCTCGTGTCTCGGTGCCGACCCAAACCTTATCGAAAACTTGAGGGAGCGTCCGAGTGTCATAACCGAACAGGTGAAACCGGTCATACCACTGGGGGTACTTGACAATCATTGTGATCTGAGGATTGACCTCTTTCGCCGGCCCGACAAAGACCGAATGCGCCAGTTCTGTGAGCAACGCCCGGCGGTATTGCCCCCAGGAGCGATCACCCTTGGCGGCTCTGGATTCGGCGCTGACATCGCCGGTGCAGAGGAAGTCGTCGACGATGAACGTATCGAAGATGCCGGCAGCCGTCCGGATTACTTTCTCGAGATCGCGTTGGGTCTTTTCGTTTTGCCAGTTGAACCAGCCGAGCGGACCTTCCTGACGCAGTCCGAAATTGCCGCCGGGCACCGTTGCGATGCCGCCGACGATGCCTATGCCCTTTTTCCGGAGCCAGTCACGCGCGGAGATAAGGTGTTCGCGCGAAACCACATGTCCGCCGCGATAGACCTCAATATAGATCTTGGAGATGCTCATGCGCTGGATGGCTTCCCGCGCCTGGTCGCGAAAGGCCTCATCGGTGGCGAGCCGTTCGGCCTGTCGCGACGTTGCATAGGATGCGAAGCGCAGGCCCTCGTTTTCATCAAGGTGCTTGGTGTCTGCGGCGGTGAGATGGCAGGCCGCAACCATCATCAACAGAGATGACAGAAGAAAGGCCCTTCTCTTAACCCTCATAGTTGGTTTCTCAGCGCCCTTTGGCGACCTGGGAGGGAACAATTCAAAAGAAACTGTCGGCTTGCGGCCCGCAGTCCAAAGATCTGTCACTTTCATGAGGCTGTCTCCTTCTACATGAACAGTCGGCCGACCACTGCACTATGTTCAGTCTTTTATATTGCAGGCCAGATCTTTCAGTACGTCCTTTACGCGAGGATACAATCTGGCTGCATTTCGATAGTAGATTTTCTCCAGAACCTCAACGGGAAGAGCCAGACCTTTGGATTCCGAGCCGCTGAAAAAACCGCCTTTGATTACACGGTCGGTTTCCAACAACTCGAAGGCTCGGCGGTAACTTTCCGCGACTTGCTCATACCTGCCCTCTCGCGGCTGGCTTCCGATGTCGGTGCCGAAGAGGATTCGATCGGCGTGTTCGATCATGAAACCCCTGAGCTTGTCTCTGTCCATTCGGTTAAACTGCTGAAATCTTGCTCCCAGGTCGATGTTGACGTTCGGATAGGTTTTCAGCACATACATCAGGTAGTCCAGTTGCTCGTTAGAATTGAAATGGTCGAGCATGTGGGCGTTGACCACCTTCAACTTGGGATGCCTGTCGAGGACTCTTTCCCATGCGTTTTGGGCCTGCCAGAACTTCACCGGATCTTCGCACCATTTCGTCGGGTAAGGCTGCGATATGTGAATCGACGCGCCGATCATCCCGATCTCTTCCATCTTTGTGAAAGTGGCGTCATTAGCCGGCACGTCGATTAGGGCCGAGACTCCGACCCAGATCTTGTATCCTACGATTCCCTTTTCCTGCCATTTGACCAGTTCGTCGGGTGAGAATCGCAATCCATCCGATATGTTGAAGTCGTTTATGCAGGGCAGGAATCTGCCTTTGAAGCGGTTGGCTGCTGCATCGAGGTATTCCTGTTCTGTGCCGTCGGGTCGTCTCATGAAGTTGAGGTCGATCCATGCTGCGAGGTCTATGCCGTGTTGATCCTTGAGAACATCAGCGACTTTCACAAAATGTCCCATTCGCTCGACACTGCCCACGTGGGAATGAACATCCACCCTCGGTATTGCCGAAACAGCATCTCTTTCCCCAGCGGGCGCCGATCGTGCACTGCACAAAACAGAAATGCAAAAGAAGATAACCGTTACGCTTGACTTGTTCATGGCAGATGCTCCTTTCTTCGTTGTCCGGGCTTGGCGCTGCTTGGTTAGTATAGTCCATGACGTGCTCACCGGCCATGCAAAAATCGAACGGGCGGAAAGTCTTCTTGCCGTACTGTCATTGACCGATTATCATTTCTGGTTACGAGGCTCTGTCTGAAAACTCGATCTGGCTTCGAGCGGCTTATTTTCCGTCTGGCTGCATCCGGCTGCATCGACGATACAACCTATATCGCCTGCTTCGCCGTCTTTGCCAGGCGAAAAATCGCTCGCTCTCGGGCCAACGACGGAGTTTTCAGAAAGAGCCTAGGGTAGCGATCATGGATTCTATAACCTATTTGTGAAAGGGACATTATGAGAGGCGTCATTTCAAACCTCTTGTTCGCGTGCGCATGCGTTTTGATTTTATCGAGCGTCGCCGAGGCCACCGATTCCAGTGAGGTCAGGGCCTTATTTTCCGATCCGCCGCGAGAATACAGCAGTGGGCCTCTCTGGGTCTGGAACGACATGCTCACAGAGCAGCAGATTGTCGACACGATGAGAGATCTGGCCGCCCAGAAGGTCAGGCAGGTCTTCGTCCATCCCAGGCCCGGCATGATGACGCCATACCTGTCGAACGACTGGTTCAGGCTCTGGAAGGTCGCGTTGAAAGAAGCCGAGAAGCTCGACATGAACGTCTGGATTTATGACGAGAATTCATATCCTTCCGGGTTTGCCGGGGGGCTTGTCCCCGATGCGATGCCGGAGTCTCGCGGTAGAGGTCTGGTGTTTCGCGAAAGAAAGTCTGTCGGCAAGTTCGGCGACGACACACTTGCGGTTTTCCGCCTGAGCGATGACGGCTACGAGAACATCACGGACCAGATCAAAGCGGGCAAGGACTTTCCCGGCGGGCGGTATTTGACCGTTTCGATCGTGCGGGCTAACAGCTCGCCCTGGTTCGGTGGCAAGTCCTATGTGGACATTCTCTATCCCGGCGTGACCGAGAAGTTCCTATCTGTCACGATGGAGCCGTATCGGCGCGAGATCGGCGACGAGTTCGGCAAACGCGTGCCGGGGGTATTTACCGACGAGCCCCATCTTCGGCCGGCGGGGAGCCATCACTGGACGCCCGACCTTGGCGACTTGTTCGAGAAGAAGTGGGGATACAGTTTAGTGGATCATTTGCCGAGCCTTGTGCGCCCGTTGGGTGACTACAAGCGGGTCCGGCATAACTACCTGCAGGTTCTGCTCGAAGCATTCATAGACCGCTGGGCCAGGCCGTACTACAATTATTGCGAGCGGAACGGACTCGAATTCACCGGCCATTACTGGGAGCACGGGTGGCCCAACTGCCTGTCGGCTCCCGATAACATGGCGATGTACGCCTGGCATCAGCGTCCGGCAATAGATACGCTGATGAATCAGTACAGTGAAGATGTGCGT
Source organism: uncultured Pirellulales bacterium (assembly GCA_964562575.1). Taxonomy (GTDB): domain Bacteria; phylum Planctomycetota; class Phycisphaerae; order Sedimentisphaerales; family Anaerobacaceae; genus SG8-4. Next base: position 7,971 of record CAZLTY010000134.1, on the reverse strand, counting down.
TCACAGTTCGGCAACGTCCGCGCGGTCAAGGAATTGTCCAGCGTCGCCAATCAGCTCGGCCTGAAACGAACCCTTTGCGAGGCCTACGGTGCCGGCGGCTGGGATCTGCGGTTCGAGGATATGAAGCGCATAGGAGACTGGCTGTATGTGCTCGGTGTCAATACACTCAACGAGCATCTTTCCTACATCACGATACGGGGCGCACGCAAGCGCGATCATCCGCAGTCGTTTTCGTATCACACTCCGTGGTGGAAGGCCTATCACGTTATGGCCGACTACTTTACCCGGCTCTCGGCGATTCTCTCACAGGGTCAACAGATCAATGGCGTGCTGCTGATCGAGCCGACGACCACCGCCTGGATGTATCAGGGCGACTCGAAGCACCGGGCGAAACTCGACGAGATCGGCACCGAATTCCAGAAGCTTGTTCTCTCGTTCGAGCGAGCGCAGGTTGAATACGATATAGGTTGCGAGGATATTATCGCCCGACACGGTTCAGTAGACGGACGTTCTCTTGTGATAGGTCAGCGCAAGTATGAAACCGTAGTACTGTCTGCGCTTACGGAGAACCTCAACTCTGCAACGACAAACTTGCTTGAGCGTTATTTGAAATCAGGTGGGGCAATAATCTGCTGCGGCCTGCCGCCATCACGCATCGACGGTAAATCGTCGGAGAGGGGACAGCAAGCCGCTGCGATGGCCGGTTGGAAACGCGGTGATCCGGCTGGGGTGACCCGGACGCTAATGGAGAGTTCCAGAGACGGGTTTGCAGTCCGGCGCGACGAAGACGACAAAGGCATACTGTTTCATCACCGGCGCGAGATCGAAGACGGTCAGTTTCTGTTTCTGGTCAACACGAGCATTGAGGCGACATCTTCCGGCAACATAGAGACGCCCATGCGAGGCGTCGAGCAATGGCATCTGGATACAGGCGAGATAAGCGCTTATCCCTTCAGGAGAAATGGGGTGGGCACAAGGATGAGATTCGAGTTGCCGCCTTGCGGCAGTCTGCTGCTCTTCTTGACGCAGGAGGCTCGAAAGCCGGCGCGCCCGAAGTCCAAGAAGACTGTCACGATCCGACCCCAGGGAGAATTCGACATACGCCGTGGCCAGGACAATGTGCTCACGCTGGATTATGTCGACGTCACGGCGGGGGGCCAGACAAAGAAGGATATCTATTTCTATCGGGCTTCGCAGTTTGCGTTTGCCCAAAATGGCATGGAGCGAAATCCCTGGGACAGCGCCGTTCAGTTCCGCGATGAGCTGATAAGGACGAAGTTCCCAGCTCAAAGCGGTTTCGAGGCGGCCTATCATTTTACCATTACCGAAGAAGTCCCACGCCCACTGCAGATCGTGATCGAGCGGCCCGACCTGTATTCGATCAGTTGCAATGGCAAGACCGTTGTGCCGGTCAGGGGCCAATGGTGGCTTGACAAAGTGTTCGGTAAACTCGACATTACCGAGGCGGCCAAGGTCGGCGAGAACACCGTGACACTGAAGGCCTCGCCGATGACCATATACCATGAGCTTGAGCCGGCCTATCTGCTCGGTGACTTCGCCCTCAAGGCTACCGATACGGGCTTTGCCGTGGAGTCCGGCAGCGATTCGGCCTTGAGTCTCGGCGAATGGAACAAGCAGGGCCATCCCTTCTATGCGGGCGATGTCGCGTATTCGCAGAATTTCGTTATCCCGACACCTGCCGGCCGGTACGTGGTCCAATTGCAGGACTGGTATGGAAGTGTCGCCGAGGTCCTGATCAACGGCCGATCAGCCGGTTACCTCGCGTATCAGCCCTGGGAGATTGACGTAACCGATGTGATAGTGCCTGGCCTAAACAGAATCACCGTCGTGGTCACCGGGACATTGAAAAACATGCTCGGCCCACATCACGCCGGCACCGGGCTCGGGGCAGCCTGGCCCAATATGTTTCACCGGGCGCCGGAATCAGGTCCGCCGCCCGGTGACAAGTACCATACGGTCGGCTACGGCTTGTTTGAACCTTTCGTTCTAAAACAAACCGTCGAATACCCTTCAGGGTAGTAAATTCCCGCGAGCAAGACCATAGATGCTATTGCAGAGCTACTTGCCCGCGCAAGAACTGGAATTTTCAATCGGGAACACTATAGTTAAGAATGTACTATTTCGCCGGTTCTATGTAGATGTTGCGGAACTCGATCGGGCTGCCCTCGCTCTGCAGGCAGATCCAGCCCGAAGTAATCGTAGCGGCCGCCCCTTGGTTCTGGAGGACGTCGTTGACGTGGCATACAATCGTGTCACCTTTGCAGAGAATGTCGTAGGTGTTCCACTGGCCAGCCGGCTTTTCGCTGCTTGCCTCTTTCTTCTTCACACTCACAAACTGTTTGTCCTTATTCTGTTTGTCTACGCCGTCTACCGTGACGCCGGGACCATTTATAAGCACAAAATCCCCGGCGCTTCCCGACTTCAATTGGCATTCGATGGTCAGAGGCCAGACCTGATCCGGTCCACTGGCATGCAGCAGGACACCGCTGTTGGTGGGCTTGTCGGGCCAGCGCCATTCGAGGTGCAGGCGATAGTTGGCGTACTCGGCCTTGGTTCGCATGTACCCGTTAGGGACTCCCTTACAATGTACGACCCCGTCGGTGACGGACCAGATGTCGTCAACGTCGATGTTTTCGTCGGGAATAAAGAGCTTCCAGCCGGCAAAGTCTTTGCCGTTCCAAAGCATTGTCTTTGCCTTGGGTTTGACCGGTCCCAGAAGCCCCTGACAGCCCGTTAGCGTCGACAAAAATATCGCCATAGCGCAAAATGTTAATAGCCCGCGTGCAACTCGTTCCATGCTCTTTTCTCCTTGTTTTTGGTCCATTTTCAAAAGAAATCCGCGACTCAATGTGCCCGGCTGCGCAGCCAGAGGTCGCAATTGCAAAAGCATACCAAATCTATCGAAGTGTTGCAACGGTATCGACAGCCGTTTTTGGCGAAAGTCTCAACTTAATGTGCTCCACTTTGGTTTTCGTGCGCCGCCTCGACGTGAAACGGCGCCGAATCTTAGGCTCTGTCTGAAAACTCGATCTGGCTTCGAGCGGCTTATTTTCCGCCTGACTGCATCTCCGCCGGAGGCGGACATCGACGATACAACCAGTATCGCCTGCTTCGCCGTCTTTACCAGGCGAAAAAACGCTCGATCTCGCACCCGACGACGGAGTTTTCCGACAGAGCCTATGAAAAAACCTGTCCAACAGTTGTTTTGACAGGGCAAATCGGTTACTCTATTACGCTGTGAGCCCTGTCTCGTTTGGGCATGTGTACCGTGCTGAGCAAGAGTATTTTGGAGAGATATCATGGCTAAGAAACTGCTTCGTTCATCCCCTGTGGTCTTCCTGGCAGTTCTGTTTGTTGGCGCTTCGGCCCTTGTTCAGCCAAGTGCCGTTGCAGCCGGCAGGGACGCGCCGAAAACGCTCGACAGCGACCCCCACTTGGTCGGTTGGTGGAAGTTCGATGAAACTTCGGGCAAGATCGCCGCGGATTCCTCGGCACACAAGCGTAAAGGTGTTCTAAAGGGAGGGTTGTCTTTTGACAGGAATTCGGTTGCAGGTCGGATCGGCAAGACGCTCAAGCTTGACGGAGAGGACGGTTACGTCGAGATAACAAAGTACAAGGGCGTTGTCGGCACAAAGCCTCGCACTGTGACCGCCTGGGTCAAGACGACGACCTCAAAAGGGGATGTACTGTCCTGGGGTGCCGATGACTTTGGCAAGATGTTTACCTTCCGCTTCCATAGAGGCCGCCTGGGCATTTTACCCAACGGCGGATACTACTACATGAACGATCCCGTTCACGACGATCAGTGGCATCATGTTGCGGTGGTGATCAAGGAGGCCGAACTGCCAAACCTGCATGACGATGCCGTGCTCTACAAGGATGGCGTCATTGCCGAGATACACGACATAGGTCTGCTGGATCTTTGGCCTATCGACACCGGCAGCGATCTTGATGTCACAATAGGCCGGGGATTCAAGGGCCTTATCGATGATGTTCGCATCTACGACCGCGTTCTGTCCGATGAAGAGGTTATGGCTTTGTTCAAGCTCCAGAGCGATCGGCCTTTACAAAAACCCAAGAAATGAAGAAGCTTTGGCCGACATAGGCCCTAATGATCTCGAAAGGAGATGGACAATGGAAAAGAAACGAGTGAGCAGACGCCAATTCATGCGCGATGGCGCGATGGTTGCAGCGGGGGTAGCTGTGGGTATAGGTGCTAAAACAACCGGCGCTGCGCCCGTCGAGACATCCAGAATCCTTAACTACAATCCGAACATGGAATACCGCAGACAGGGCAAGACGAATCTGATGGTTTCGGCCGTCTGCCTCGGCGGACATTCCCGAAGTAACCAGCAGGAGCGCACCGAAATCGTCAGTCGAGCAATCGACGTCGGAATCAACTACATTGACGCCTGCACCAAGGGCGAGGTCGTACGGGATTCCAAAGCCCTGAAAGGACGTCGCGATAAGATGTATCTTGCCCTGTCCCACTGCGGCAAAGAGACTCGCAACGAGAAATACCGCACGGCCAAGAAGCTGCTGGAGAGCCTCGACGAGGTGCTGACAGACTCGGGTGAAGATTACACCGATCTGTGGCGCATAACCTGTTACGAACCGGGCGGCAGACATTCCTACAACACAGCGTGCGAGATGATTGAGGCGCTTGAGACAGCGAAGAAGCAGGGCAAGGCGAGGTTCATCGGTTTTTCCACCCATGACCGCCGCTGGATCAAGTTCATGATCGAGCACTTCCCGCAGGTCGATTGTGTGTGCTTCCCCTTTACGACGATGAGCAAGAGGGCCCAGACGGACAGCGTTTTCGAGGCTCTGAAGGAACAGGACGTTGGCGCTTTCGGCATCAAACCTTTCGCGGCCGGCTCGCTGTTCACGAAGGACCGCAAGACGAACTTCGATCGTGCGCGTCTGGCGATCCGCTATATATTGCACAGCAACACGGTTATTCCAATCCCCGGATTGAATAGCGTTGAATACGTCGATAATGTGGCGAAGGCTGTCACCGAGCGCCGCGAACTCGACATCAAAGAAACAGCGGAGTTGGATATCGCCAACAAGCAGGCCTTGGCGAAACTGCCCGCGAACTATCAGTGGCTCAAGAACTGGCAGCACGTCTAAACGACAACGTGTAGCGTGTCGGGCGTTCTTTGTGAAAGAAGTGCGTATGCCGCGGTTTGTGTATGCATAGGGGAAATGTCTATGAAATATGTTCTATTTGTATTTGTGCTTGCCGCAGCCTGCGCCATTGGGGCCTGTTGCAAGCAAGCCGAAGGAATCCGGCAGCAGCAGACGAGCGATGAACCTGCTGGGGAACTGGCAAAGGAAGAGAGGGATGAGGCTCCGCTGCTGCTCGACGATGAGCCGTTGTTGCTGCTGGACGATGACGAAGGCTTCGAACAGTCGGACGGACCGCAGGCCGACAACAGTCGTTGCTTCGTCTGCCACATAAACTACACGGAGGAGGATATCGCCGTCGTCCATGCCGGGGCCGACATCGGATGTGCAGGCTGTCATGGCGAATCGGACGAGCACATCGCCGACGAATCATGGGCCTCCGGTGGCAACGGCACTGCGCCGGAGACCATGTTTCCAAAGCCCAAGATTGTTCCCTTCTGCATGAGTTGCCATCCGAAAGACAAGATCGACACAGTGCAGCACAGACCGCTGTTCATGAACATGGAAAGAATGGTCTGCACAGATTGTCACGGCCAGCACCGAATTACCACAGACCGTAAGTGCAAATGGAAATAGGCCGGTCTCGGCGCCGATATGATATATCTGACCGAAGAAGACATCCTGAACGCGGCCTCGGTCGAAGAAATGCTGGACGCGATCGAGGCGTCGATGTATCTCTATGGGCGGAAGGAATTCCACATGCCGCAGCGGCTGCACGTGGACCACAAGGACAATGTCCTGCTGCTTATGCCGTGCTTTCTCGGCGATTATTTTGCGACCAAGGTGGTGACTCTGTTTCCGGGAAATACCGACAAGGATGTTCCCGTCTTGAATGGCATAGTGATTCTCAACGACGCTGAGACCGGCATGCCGGTAGCGCTGCTCGACGGACCAGCTCTGACGGCTTCGAGAACGGCCGCTGTTGGCGCCGTGAGCATCCGCCATCTGGCACCCCGCGATGCCGATGCTGTGGGGATCATCGGCGCGGGAGTTCAGGGCTTCTACCAGGCCCGGGCGGCCTGCTCGGCCAGGCATATCACCGATGTTTTCATCTATGACCTGTATCCTGAAAAGGCTTCGACATTGAAGGATAAGCTTTCTCAGGTCATTCCCAATGTTAAGGTCCATCACGCCGCTTGCGTCGAGGACCTCCTTGAGCAGACGCAGGTTGTTATCACGGCGACGACATCATTGGAACCTGTGCTGCCTGATGTGGAGGAATTGTTGACCGGCAAGCACTTTGTCGGCATTGGCTCGTACAAGCCAGAGGTTAGGGAGTTTCCGCGAGCGTTGTTCAATCTGATCGAAAACGTCTTGATCGATACTGAGCATGCCCTGGAGGAATCGGGCGACGTGATAGTCCCGCTGCGAAACGGTTGGCTCAAGCGAGATCAGGTCTCCACCCTTGGGCGATTTCTGACCGACGCCAAAGCAGCGGATCGGGCGAAGGGAGAGACAACGTTTTTCAAGTCTGTGGGAATGGCGCTGTTTGACGTCTGCGCGTCAAAGTTGGTCTATGAAAACGCGATCCAAAAAGGCCTGGGACAAAGAATCGCTCGGTAGCCTCGCGAGTCACATCAGGGATTCTCAGCAGACTTCGCGCCCGGCGGCAAATTCTCCTTGAGGTATCTGGTCAGCAATTCGTAGAGGTGACGTCTGGTGCCCTCACCCTCTTTTATCGAGTGAGTCCGGTTCGGATACGACATCATCGAAAAATGCTTGCCGTGCTTGATCAATTCGTTGATGAGGGCCTCGCAACTCTGGTAGTGACAATTGTCGTCGGCGGTGCCGTGGATGATCAGAAGATTTCCTTTGAGTTGATGCGCGAATGTAATCGGTGAGCCGTCGCGAAAGCCTTCTTCATTGTAGTCCGGCAGCCCCATGTATCGCTCCTGGTAGATCGTATCGTAGAATCGCTGATTGCTGATAAACGCAATCGCCATCGCGGTGTGATACAGCTCGGGATACCTGAAAATAGCGTTGAGACTCATGGAGCCGCCGCCGCTCCAGCCCCAGATGCCGATTCTGTCCGGATCAACATAGGGCCACTCCTTGATGATAGCTCGCGTTGCCGCCGCCTGGTCGGCGGATGCAAGAATCCCGATCTGGCGGTAGATGCACTTGCGCCACGCGCGGCCGCGCGGCGCCGGCGTGCCCCGGTTGTCCACGTTGACCACCAGATATCCCTGTTGCGCGAGCATGAGATGCCACAGATATCTTTGGCCTCCCCATCTATCCACTGCCGTCTGCCCGGCAGGTTCTCCGTAGACATAGAAGAACAACGGATACTGCTTCTGCGAATCGAAATCGGGTGGCTTGATGCGGTAGCCGTCGAGCAGGACGCCATCGCCGATATCGATACGGAAGAATTCTGTCGGAATTCTCCTCAGGGCCGCTACTTTTTCAACGAGCTGTGAATTATCCTCCAGCACTCGCACCGTTTTGTGCTCAGGTATACGCACAAGATCAATCACGGGAGGCTTGTTGGCGGATGAATACGTGTGGATCGCCCACTTCGAATCCTGCGACATCTGGTAGCTGTGCGTTCCCGCCTGACCTGCCGGTGTGATCCTCTCGATCTTGCCGGAGCCGTCAAGCCCACTGCGGTAGAGATAGCGCTGTGTGGGATCATCAGGAGAGGCGATGTAGTAGGCCCAGCCGCGTTCTTCGTCGATGCTCACCATAGAGATAACGTCGAACTCGCCGCCGGTCAGGAGTGTGACTTTCCTGCCCCGACGTGACACCAAGTACAGATGTCGC
>CAZLTY010000133.1:2234-12950 GCA_964562575.1 uncultured Pirellulales bacterium | reverse complement strand
GCCCTTGATGTGCGTAACGCCTGCCATGCCAGCCATTCCACAGGTGAACAATCTGTCCTTATACGAGTCCTTGGGAATCATGATGCAGTTGGTGGTTACGAGGATGGCTCCGCTGAAATCGTCGAACTCCTTCTTCTGATTCTGCCAGGCCGTGCCGTAATTACCCGCAAAATGATCGTACTTTCTCAACTCCGGGTAGCCGTGTGCGGGCAGCATTTCACCGTGACTGTAGACGTTGATGCCTTTGCCTTCGGTCTGCTTCAACAGTTCATGAAGGTCGGGCAGGTCGTGCCCGGTCACAAGAATCCCCGGGCCGGCTTTCGTCCCGGTCGCCACCGTCGCCGGGGTGGGGTTGCCGAACGTGGACGTGTGCGCATCGTTCAACATCTCCATCACACGCAGATTCATCTCGCCGGCCTTGAGCACCAACTCGAGATACCGGTTAAGGTCGAAATCCACATTCGTCAAAGTTGCAAACATCGCTTCGTGCATGAACGCATCGACTTGTTCGTCCTTTTGCCCCAGCTCGCGTGCATGATACGCGTACGCAGCGATACCTTTTAACCCGAACACAAGGGTATCCTGCAAGCTTTGAATGTCCTCGTCTTTGCCGCAAACGCCTACTTTGGTGCAGCCTGTGCCGCCCGCCGTTTGTTCACATTGATAACAAAACATAATACTCCTTTCACTTCTGTACAAGTTTACAGTTTAATTCCAAGAAACAGCTCTTCCGCTATTCTGCGCCCCTCGCGCGTTTTGAATCTCTTTTCAATTATCACCCGCAGATCCTCATCGCTTGCATCCGGAAAATCCGCCGGGACATTCACCAGCCAGTCCGCATCCCAGATAACGCGAAACTCAATCGTATCGATTTCCTTTGCGCAGTGATGGTTTGCGATGATCCTGCATACGTGCTCGACGAGGTCAGGCGAAATGTCGTATTTATTCAGAATCTCGGCGGCAATCGGCGGGCCTTCGATTTCCTGGTACTTTCCTGCTGATGATCCGTGCTTTCGCTCGGCTTGGTGGATACCTATATCATGCAGGATCGCAGCGGCCCTGACGATCAGCGGATCGCCGCCTTCAACCGCCTGTATCTGCTCGGCGTAATTCAAGACGGCGGTCGCATGCTCGATCCGCTTTTCGTCGCCGGCAAGACACTTTTCCATTTCATACACAAGCTTGTCCCGGATGGCACGAAGGCTGTTTATCGTGCTGACGCCCAGACACTGCTCGGCATACTGACACCATTCTGCGCAACCAAGGTCTATCTTTGGATTGACGACTATTTGCCCGCAAGTGCGACATTTCAACTTGGGCTCATCCTTGAAGAACTCGATCGCCCTACCGCAGCCGGAGCATTTCACCTCAAATATATCCTCAGGCTTCCAAAATCTCTGGTCTTGTCCGGGGCATCGCACCATAATCTACTCTCGAATCATCGTCAGCAACATTTTGAATCTTCCCTCGGCGTTGACAGCATGTGGCACGTTGGCCGGCATTATTATGATCTGTCCTTCACTGACTTGCTGCTCCTGGCCCCCTATCGTCAGTCGCGCCTTGCCGTCGAGAACCTGCACGACGGCGTCGTAAGGCGAGGTATGTTCGCTCAGCTTCTGGCCCTCGTCAAAGGCGAACAATGTGATTGTCCCAACCGGTTTGTCCAGTATCGTCTTGCTGACAATCGAATCGGCCGAATATTCGACAAGTTCCGCCAATTGTTGCCCCTGGCCCAGACACGCCGGCAACACAGTAGCTTTTTTCTCTTCACCGATCATTTCTTTCTCCCGTTGAGATTTCCCCCAATCTTCTATTGTTCGGCACTCTTGCTTTGCGACAAATCATCAAACGTTATACCGGCCAGGCTCTTTACGATAGTTTCCTGGACGCCGGCAAGCTTGGCTCTGACCGCACAGTCGGCCTGCCTCGCGCAGGCATCAGAACTCAACAGACACCTATTTACGCTTATCGGGCCCTGAATCGCTTCAACGACCTCCAGGAGCGTTATATCCGAGGGTGCTCTACCCAGATTAAAACCGCCTTTGGGCCCCATGCTACTGTCTATAAGCTTTGACCCGTGCAGTTTTTGCATCAGCTTGCACGCCAGCGGATATGAAACGCTCTCTTCGCTGGCCGCTACCCTGGTCGACACGGGCCCCTGTCCGTATTGCCTGGCAAGGTTCACCATCAAACGCACCGCATAATCTGTGTTTCGCCTTACTACATCCATCGTCGCCCTACCTGGAGCCAGCGTGCTCTCATTGGACATGTTTTATGATTATTAAGACTACTTTTGCCTTACATACCCAGAATAGTCCTACTTGTTTGCCATGTCAACAGAGAAAATTGCCTTTTTCGCAAGTTTTTCGCTTTTTAGCGATAAAAGTGGCAATCCATTACTTCCGTCAGATCTCTTTCACTTCGACAACGGGCTGAACTCCCGTCTGACGGATACGAACCTTCATCGCCAAGCCTTTGCCCGACGCAAAGGCATATTCGTCCTGCGCTTTCAAGAATACCTTATCTTTCTCGGCGAGAAGCTCGATATCCTGGGTCCAGCCCCTCTCTCGGATCACATTAGCCAACAAGAAGGCCTTTTCCAGCCCGTCTCCAGTCTGGAAATTCGCCACCTCGTCGGGCTGGGCCAACCGTTTGCCGTCGTAAATCGAACGCTTTCCCATCTGTCCGAGCCATCGGCACACTTGCTCAAGCGACATCGATTCGGTCATTCGGATCGAGATCGGATTGCGCTCGACCGCCGCTTTGACAAACGGGGCCCAGTCGCAGCTTTCCATGTCACGATAGGCGTAGAAGGCCAGATCTGCGGTGCAGTTTCTCTGCCTCTCTCGCTGAAGGTACTCGATTATCTCCTGCCTGTCCTGCTTGACAGAAATTCGAAGTGCCTCAGTTGGCAGGAAATTCTTCTCCAGGCCTGGAAGTTTCGCCTCTATGTGTAGAAAATCGGCCAACTCGCTTATGAACTGCTCGACGTCAGGGATTACAATCTCAGCAAACGCTCGCAGAGCAGATCTTCCCTCGGCTGTCCTCAGGTCCGGTCTGCTCTGTTTTATGAATTCTTCAAGCTGGTCACAGCGAATCCTGCCCGGCAGCTCATACGGAACAAAATCCTCATCGGAAACCTCGCCAAGCAGCTTGTCAAAAGTCTTGTCGCCAACCCTGTAATTGCTGCCGTGCTCGTAATGGAAGAGGACCTCGGCCTTCAGGAACTGCGCCTGCCCACGACAATTGCGGCATACCTGAAATAACTCCTGATATCGCTGGTGGGTGCGCAAAAAGCTCGCAAAGACGGCAAGCGAAAGCCCTGTTGACAGATAGGCGTCAAGTTTGCCGGCAAATTCTTCGTAGAGTTGCTTGTCTATGGTCGCCTCGTCGTACAGGCAATGTACGTATCCGCTGTTGTGTGCGACAATCGTGACGTTCTCGTTGCGCAGGGCCCGCTGAGCCTTGTTGGAAATTGCGGTGCCGTTGAACCACATCGTCTTGGTAACGAGCCTTCTGTTGTTGGTCAGAACTCCGTCCTGCATATCGATGAAATTCTGCGAGTGGAGCGGCGTGAGTATCATGTAAATGTCTTCGAGGGCAATTCCACAGACTATGAATGCCGCGGCGACGTACAGCGCCGAAAGCGAGACGCACTCGCCGGCCCCCGTGCGATAACCGTCTTTGAGCCGGAAGGCATCCATCGCATCGACGGTCTCGGTCTTCCAGTATGGGATGATGTCGTCATGATACTTGTCCAGGCCGAAATGGCGGCGGATATCCACGTCGAAGTAGTACTTGTCCCCGTGATAGCCGAACAGCGCGTTGCTTCGGCCGACATCCTCGGAGGATATGAACTTTTCAAACCTCTCAAGCTCGTTGCTCTTGCTCGTCAGGCCCCATGTTTCGAGATCGAGATTGAACTCGAACTCGTCGATTATGAATTGCTTGAGCCGCATTAGTTTTCTGTATTTGCTTTTGCCTTTCAGCTTCTTGAAGCAATCCAGCTCTCGCCAGCGCCATATAATCGGGCTCATAATATTGGCCAGAACCAGGCTGTACATCAGCTCCGGGAACACAAATATCTCCATGTCCGAAAGCGTTATCGCAGACGTGTATTTCTCAAGCTGCTTTGAGTCCATTATCCGTTAGCTCCTGCTGCTGTCGGCTCAGACGTCAATCTCTAAACTTTCGGGCAGCGTCTCGACAAATGCTCTGATTTCGTCCCGCGCTTTTCGAAAAGCCGCCATGATCTGATCGTTGGTACCTATAACCATGACCGGATCGTCAAATGCCCTATGTACATGCTTCGCCCCGCCAACGACAGGACACTTTTGCTCTGCGTTTCCACACAATGTTACCACGTAGTCAAAATCCATGCCCTTAAAATCATTGACGTGTTGAGACCTGTGGGCCGAAATATCCACACCAGCCTCAGCCATCACCGCTATTGCCCGAGTGCTGACCCCGGCCGGCCTGACACCGGCGGAGTAAGCCTCGATCGTTTCAGACTTGAGCCGCCTGGCCCAACCTTCGGCCATCTGGCTTCGGCACGCGTTACCGGTGCAAACGAACAGCACTTTTGTTTTCTCCCCGCTCTCAGACATAGACGCTCGGCACCTTTCGGATATCCTCTTGTTCATGCTCGCGGTGACCGCAGAAATCAAGCAGCTCACAATCATCACATGTCGGTCGATAGCTGCCGTCGCAGTTTTCCACGATGCCAATCCTGGACAAGGCAAAATCATATTTTACAGGATCGGCCGGTTCAATCTCAACAAAACTCTCCGTGATGTCCACCGCGGCCGACAAAGTGACGGTCTTGCGATCGTAAAGCCCCAGGATCTTGCAGAGCCGGCCCATGTGGACGTCAACCGGAATGATGAGTTTGGCCCTGTCAACCGATCTCCAAAGCCCCAAATCGACGCCGTCTCTCCTGACCATCCAACGCAGGAAGAGATTGAGCCGCTTACACGCACTCCCCCTGGCCGGGCTGGCCAGCAAATACTTGAGCCCACTGCTCTGGGTGCCGTCATGCCGCTCTGCATGCATCGCACAGAGTGAATCGCAGAACTTTGTCAGTGCCGGAATAATGTTCGTATCGCCTGCATCGAGGCCCTGAAGAAAGAATTGCTCGATGCTGCCGAATCTCTCGTAGACGTCACGCAGTAGTTCCAGCAAATCAGATATATCGTCACCGGCGGTGAAACGGTGCTTGAAATCTCTCAACTTCGCCCTTTTGCGCACGTCAAATTCTCGGACAAAAGTACAAGGGCTGTCTCCCATATACTTAAACAGACGCGAAAGGCTCTTTTCTATCTGCTGGACTCTTCCGTAAGCAAGAGCCGAGGCCAAGAGAGCGACAATTTCCACATCCGCCGGCTCACAGTACCTGTAAAGGAACTGCAACGGGTCCGGCTTGACAAGCCGGCGATGGTTGTACTTTGCGTACAGCCTCTCCAGCACATTTCTGATTTTGGCCACCCTTTCGAGCGAAAGATGCCTAGACTTTTTTTTCTCTGTCACCGGTGCCAACTTGCCAACCTTACAATATCTTTTCTCTTTTGCGCACTTGCTGCAATTTTCCTGTCTACTGGAACAACAGCAGACTTAACGCCATCATCATCATGCCCGCGACCAAGCCATAGGCCGCCAGATGGTGCTCGCCATACTCTCTGGCAGCAGGCAAAAGCTCATCGAGCGAAATGAACACCATTACTCCCGCCACAGATGCGAGGAGTATACCAAATAGTACATCACTAAAGAACTTGAAAAAGATAGCATAACCAATCAAAGCACCGGCCGGTTCGGACAGTCCCGAGAGGAACGAATAGAAAAATGCCTTTCTTCTGCTGCCTGTAGCATAGAATATCGGGATCGAGACGGCCACGCCTTCAGGAACGTTATGTATCGCTATGGCAACAGCTATCGCCATTCCCAGTTTGACGTCTTTGAGGGCGCTTACAAAGGTAGCCAGCCCCTCCGGGAAATTGTGGATGGCTATGGCGATCGCGGTGAACACGCCCATGCGATACAACTTCTTGAATTTGGCCGCCTGCTCCGGCATGTCCATTTCCTCCGCCCTGTGAGCTTCGTGAGGATTTTCAAATGAGGGCACGAGCTTATCTACGATGCCGATGAAGAGGACCCCGCCGAAAAAGGCAAGAACCGTCACCCAGTACCCGCCGATAGCGCCCAATTCGGTGACGAGACATTCTTTTGCTTTGAAGAATATCTCCACGAACGAAACATATATCATCACACCGGCGGAGAAACCGAGGGCCACAGAGAGCATTTTCGTATTGGTGCGCTTGGCAAAAAATGCCAAAGCACTGCCTACTCCCGTCGCCAAACCGGCAAACAGTGTCAATCCAAATGCTGTCAATACGGTCTGGAACTCCATGACGCTACCGATCTATCCCCGATTCCAACATCTGCTTCCACCTCTCGATGTGGCCGTGCTCGTCAGCCCGGTCCTTCTCGATGACTCTGCGCGTCTCGTCGTCCCAGTCAATCGTCTCGAGAAGATCGGCATAATGGTGGACCGCTTTTGTCTCAACCCAGATACCGGTCTTGAGAATTCGCGCTTTGCCAAGAATCTGCGACCCGAATCCGAACACGAAACCGACTATCCAGAAGGCCCATCTGACTATGCTGGGACGCAAGCCGAACTCGTACAATTTCACCTGGAAGTCCTGGTAGTGGGTCATTTCGTTACACATCGCGGCAACCAACTGACGATTCAGCTCAGAGTCCTCGCGAGTTATCTGAAACCTGTAGATGGTCGAGGCCATCAGCTCGAGAGTGTTCAGCGTCAACAGCCCCTTCTTTATCGCCCTGAGCCTCTCAGGTTTCATCTGCCCGCCTCTCATTTCGAAATCCTCGGATCGCATCTGGGGGCGAATGATGGAAATGTCGTACGACTGCTCACTCTGCGTTTGTTGCTCACTCATATTTTGACCTCTGATCGTTCCTTAACAATAGGACTCTCTGTTCAATCATGCAGGACCGGCCGCCATTGCCGTGAGTCTGCGGCGATCAGCCTGTCGGCCTGGGCAAAACTCTCACAGCCGGCGGGATAGATGTGCGGCACGTCCCGGGATTGCTCCCACGCATCGAGGACCGGTGTGAGGAGCCTCCAGGAGACTTCGACATCATCCTGCCTTGTAAAGAGCGTCTGATCCGCAACCAGGCAATCGAGCAGCAACCTCTGATAGGCCTCCGGCATCTCGGCAGAAAAGATGCTCTTGTAGCTGAAGTCCATCTTGAGCGTGCTCATGCAAATCTTCGAGCCGGGCCTCTTGGCCTGGAAGCTGAGCGATATGCCCTCTTCCGGCTGGATGTGCATCACGAGGACATTGGCCGGCAGCTCATCAAGGCCGACTGCGGAAAACATCGAATAAGGGACTTTCTTGAAAGCAATCGCAATCTCGGTGTCCTTGGCCGCTAGTCTCTTGCCCGTCCTCAGGTAGAAAGGCACATCCTGCCATCGCCAGTTGTCGACGAACAGCTTGGCGGCCACATAGGTCTCGGTCGTCGACTCAGGCCTGACTCCGGGCTCATCCAGATAGCCTTTAACTTGTTTGCCGTCAATCGTACCCGGTGCGTACTGCCCCCGCACCCACAAATCGTCCAGCCTGCCGAGATCAAACGGCCGAATCGAATGCAACAGCTTCACCTTCTCATCGCGGACGTAGTCCGCCTCAAAAGATATGGGCGGTTCCATCGCCACCAGGGTGAGCATTTGAAGCATGTGATTCTGGAACATGTCCCGAAGGGCACCCATTGAATCATAGTAGCCCGCCCTGTGCTCGACCCCAACCGTCTCGGCTATGCTAATCTGCACATTGTCAATATAATTTCGGTTCCAGATCGGCTCATAAATGGTATTGGCAAACCGCAGCATCAGAATATTCTGAACCGTCTCCTTGCCGAGATAATGGTCAATTCTGTATATCTGAGACTCACTGAAACAGCGGCTTATACTGTCGTTGAGCGCAACGGCACTCTCGAGGTCCCTTCCGAAAGGCTTTTCAACGACCAGCCTCCTCTGCCCGTTCGAGTCGCCCTCGCCGGCACAGGCCAACTGCGCCGAGCCAAGATGATCGACTATTGTGGAGTAGAGAAAAGGAGGAACGGACAGATAGAACACCAGACTTTCATGGACGCCATGCTTCTTGTCCAATTCTGCAACTTTTGCCTTGATGCGTCTGTAGAAGCCCGCATCATTGTAGTCGCCGTCCAGGTAGTAGAGCCTACCTGTGAATGCATGCAACTCATCTACTGGCGCCGAGTTGGAACCCTCCCGTATCGACTCGGCAGCCCTGCCTCGAAAATCTTCGTCAGAAAATTTCTTTCGGCCGCATCCCAGAATGTAAAACCTCTCGTCGAGAAGATTCTGTTGGTACAGCCTGAAGATGCTGACCAGCAGTTTTCTGTGCACCAGATCTCCCGACGCCCCAAATACAACCAGAGCACTGGGGCCGGCTACGGTTTCGGCGCAGAGAGTATCTCTTTTACTTGCTGACGGCTTGATTTTCTGCATTGCAGCCGCTCCGTATGCTGCCAAACGCCGGACTAGCGCGCCCGTGATCTACCTTCGATCAATCCTCGACCGGCTCAAATTCGTCTTTGCCGACGCCGCAATCAGGACAAACCCAGTCATCCGGAATATCTTCAAAGGCAGTACCCGGTTCGATACCGTCATCCGGGACGCCCACTTGAGGGTCATAAAGATATCCGCACATGAGACATTTGTACTTCTTCATTTCCTTTAACTCCTTGTTTCAATACGGCTCCAACTTTGTGTCTCGCACACAAGCTGTTGCTGTCAATAACGACAGCACGTCTCAGCCGGGGCCTGCCAACTTCTCCAACTGCTCGCTCAAGATCGCCACGTGGCCTATTTCTTCCTTAATTATAGCTTCAACTTTGTCCTTGCCGGCCGTCTGTGAAACGCAGCGCTTCAAGCCGACATAGAAAGCGACTGAATCGCGCTCCACGGCTATGGCCATGTTCAGAATGTCCTCGGGCGTATCCTTACCCGCAACCTGTTCGACGGGGTCGGCCTTAGGGTTGAAGATGTGACCGTCGGCCATCGCTCGCAGGTACATCTGTGCCTGACCATCCGGATCGAAGACAGTCTCGGCGGTCTCTTTCGCTGAAAGCTCTGCCCGCATGTTTGCGAAAGTCTTCTCGTGGTCGTCTTCCATTTCGGCCAATCTCAGCAGAAGCTTGCGCACCGCCGGGAACTTTTGGGCTGCAGCGCGGTAGAACTTGCCTCCGTTCCTTTCGATCTGCTCGGCCATTTCAAAAACTTCGTCAGCGTTAAACGGCATAGCCATCATCATTCTCCTTCGGCGGCAGGCGGTGTAAAGACTCTCTGGCCCAGTTCGCGGTCAAACAAGAATATTCCGCCTGGTGCATCGCCCATCATTCTAAACTGCTGGACCACCTGGTCCGCGGACGACTCTTCTTCGACCTGCTCGTTGACAAACCACTGCAAGAAGCTGTTTGTCGCATGGTCCTTTTCTGCAATCGCCAGATCCACCAGGTCATTGATCAGTCCCGTCACCTTCTGTTCGTGCTTGTAGACCGCCTCAAATACAGCCAAAGGTGAATCCCATTGCGTCGGGGGTCCTTCTATCGCTTTCAATACGATTCTGCCGCCCCGCTCGTCTATGAATTCATAGATCTTCATCACGTGCGACATTTCTTCCTGTGTCTGCACTCTCATCCAGTTGGCAAAGCCGTTCATATTCTTTGATTTGAAATACGACTCCATCGACAGATAGAGATACGCAGAATACAACTCGGCATTGACCTGTCCGTTCAGAGCGTCTTGGATCTTCTTGCTGATCATCTGCTATCCTTTCCACAGCCCGTGAACATTGCAGTGTTCTCTCGCGCTGACCGAGCCAGCCTCAACATTGAATGTCGCTTCCGGCTCGGCCCCCGGTTCGAGGAATTGCCTGTACGCCTTGCCGTCTGCAAGCAGCTCAATCCACTCGATGAGATGCTCTTGCAGCATCGGGTGCGGCACAGAGCCGACCTTGACCTTGTAACCACCGTCGATCTTCTCGATCACCGGCACATGCTTTTCGGTCGCAGCATCGGCCGTCTTTTCCTCGAGAAGGTCCATAGGTCCGCCACAACAGACCAACTGTCCCCCGCCGCCGCCGAGTACCTCCACGATGTTGCCACATTCGGCGCACTTGTAGATTTGGAGTTTTTCCGCCATGATTAATCCCTTTCAAAATTAGAGGATCTTAGCTTACGATCCCCGCTTCCTTATGTTTGGCCAGAATTTCGTCGGCAAGCCGGTCAATTGCGACAAAAGCAGCCTCTTTCGGCTGACCCTTCACCAGCACCGGATCGAGAAGCTCGACCTTGAGATTCGACATTAGGCCTGTCAACTGCTCTACGGTCTTGCCGCCCCATCCGAAAGAGCCGATGATGGAGGCGAATTTCGCTTTCGGCCGGATAGCGTTACACATGAATGCGGCGTAAACCGCGGCCGGATGTGCCCCGGCAAGAACCGTCGGAGAGCCGATAACGACAGTGGCAGCATCCACCAGCTCTACGGCGAGTTTCCCAAGATCCACTGTCGAAAGCTCAAACTGCCTTACTTCAACATCCCTTTCAATCAAAGCCTCGACAAGATGCGAGACCATTTCGCCCGTGCTGCCGTGCATCGACACGTACGGCACTACAACC
>CAZLTY010000133.1:0-2224 GCA_964562575.1 uncultured Pirellulales bacterium | reverse complement strand
GAGACCCAGTCTTTGTAGGCCTCTATGATGAACTCCGGCTTGTCATACACGGGTCCGTGACTCGGGCCAATCATCTCTATATCCAGATTGGCGAGCTTCGCAAGATTGGCATTTATCTGTTTGCGGAACGGCATCATAATCTCAGCATAATACCGTTTCGCTGCTTCATAAACAGTCGCCTCATCATCAACAAACAAGCTGCTCGTAGCGAGATGCGCTCCGAAGAAATCACACGAAAACAGAATCTTGTCCTCGGGCACATACGTACTCATCGTCTCGGGCCAGTGAACCCAGGGTGTGTAGACAAACCGTAGTGTCTTATCGCCCAATGAGAGTTCCTGCCCGTCGGCGATTGCGACGAACTTATCCTCTTCGATGTCAAGCAGGTCGATCAGCATTTGCTTGCATTTGGGATTCGTCACGATCTTCGCATCCGGATACATCAGTAGAACATCAGGCAGAGAGCCCGAATGGTCCTGCTCGCCGTGGTGGGCGACGACGTAGTCGATCTTGTCCACGCCTATCCTGACAAGATTGCCCATCAGAGCCGCCGTCATAGCCGGATCTACGGTATCAAACAATGCCGTCTTTTCGCTGCCTTTCACCACATACGCATTGTAGCTCGTGCCGTCAGGCAGTGGAATAAGCCTGTCGAACAATCTTGCATCCCAGTCAATCGCCCCAACAGCATAGACATTTGGCTTGAGCGTCCTCATTGCATCCGTTCCCTCATTGTTGACCTGGAATTTCTTTACCATACGCATTCATCGTGCTAGCTTACTTGTCAAGGCAATCGTTCACATGGATAACAACCAGATACTTGTTTGTCAACGTTCAACTGTAACGATCGGCCCTCGGCCGTTTGTTTTCGTCGGCCCAGGGCCAATCCAACAGTCCCTCCCAGGCTACTTTACCTTTGCAAAGAACTCCTGAGAGCCCACGGGATACGGTTTCATCGTTTCATCGCCCGGACTCCAGTCGGCAGGACAAACTTCGCCGTTCTCGGCCACGAACTTGAAGCCCTCAATCAAGCGAATGATCTCATTGACATTACGTCCCACACCCAGATTATTGACTGTATAGCTCTGCAGGACACCTTCACCATCAATAATGAACACGCCACGGGCCGCAATGCCGTCACCTAACAGCACTTCGTAATCTCCAGCCGCCTGCTTGCCCAAATCCGCCAGCAACGGAAAGTCAATCTGACCCAATCCCCCTTCATTACGCGGGGTGTTCTTCCACGCAAGATGCGTGTAGGGGCTGTCCACCGACACACCCACAACATTGGCGCCGACCTTCTCGAACTCGGCGATCTTCTTCTGGAAGGCAATGATTTCCGTGGGGCACACGAAAGTAAAGTCCAGAGGATAGAAAAACAAGACCAGGTATTTACCCTTACTTTCCTTTCCATCGACTGTCAGTGTGCCGGCATCGTAAGAGATATCGACAATATTCTGCCCAACAACCGCTTGACCTGCAAACGCAGGTGCCGGTTGGCCAACCTGGATTTCACACTTGCTTATTTCACACATCATAATTCTCCTTTCTCACAACTTTCAACTTGCAGATAGTAACCTGCGAACTCCCCTGACAGTTCTATCTCGTTATACAAAGCATCTTGCAGAATAGTTCAAGTACGGGACGTTATCTCCCCAACTCGCCCGTATCCTGTCCAGCTTAGCCCGAATACGCCTTGCGAAAATCTTCCAACAGATGCCTGAGCTTTTCAACGTTGCCCAGATCCGTCGTCTGCTTGGCCTTCATCGAATACACAAGTATCTGGTGAAGCAGGGTAAGCTTCTTGACGTACGCACTGTTGGCCCTGGCGTCTCCGGCCGGAGGGATCTTAACCCGCTGGGCCATGAAGTAGTACGTCACGATATGACTGATCTCGTCGGCATGCTTTTCCTTGTTGTTAACCCATCGCACGATCTGGTTCCCGTTCGGCGGGTCCTGATTCATGTTCTCCCCGATTTGCCTCATCGATTTCTCAATTGTTGTGATATGCTCGCCAATCAGGTTGAACCGAGTATCGTCCCCGTAAATCCCGCACGGCACCTGGCAGTGCGAATACGCCAGCGATCCAAAAACAACACCTACCGCGAGTGCTGCCAGTAATGCGACTCTTCTGTTGATTCTCTTTTTCATTTTGTTGCCCCTTTCTTTTCTTGAAGACTCCAAATATCAGTAGTTGAGAGCGTCCAACTCAAAATATGCCTGC
>CAZLTY010000132.1:0-13028 GCA_964562575.1 uncultured Pirellulales bacterium | reverse complement strand
GAAGTACTGCGACGACAACAAGATACGAGAAGTCATCGACGGCATCGAGTCCGACCTGAAGATCAGCGTGATGGTGGATTCTTATCGCGTCAAGGAGCAGCAGTTTGCCCCGGCCGACGAGAGTCCCGTCGATATGATTCGAGCGGCCACTTACGTCAAGTACATCGACAGCGCCATAGAGCTTATCAATAGGTGCCACGATCTCGGCTACGAGACGACCTGCAACATTATGGCGATCTCGAAGGAACCGGAGCGGGATCTGGTCGAAGCACTCGACCAACTGGCCAAATGCCCGGTCGACGTGGTTTATGTCGTCGATAGCTTCGGTGCGCTGTACTGCGAACAGATAGAATACATGGTGAAACTGTACCAGGAGCATCTGCCGGGCAAAACGCTCGGAGTTCACTGCCACAATAACCAGCAGCTCGCGTTCTCGAACACGATCGAGGGGATCATTCACAACGCCAATTTTGTCGATGGTTCGCTGTCGGGCATCGGCCGGGGGCCGGGCAATTGCTGTCTCGAACTGCTGGTCGGTTTCCTGAAGAATCCGAAATTCAACCTGACGCCGATTCTCAAGGCTATCCAGGACCAGATGATGCCTATGCGCGAGCAGATCGAGTGGGGCTACATCATACCGTATTTCATCACCGGCATACTAAACGAGCACCCGCGCTCGGCGATAGCGTATCGAAAGACCGACGACAGAGACAAATACGCCGAGTTCTACGAGCAAATGCGCGAGACCCAGGAGTAGGGGCATACCAGGGGCATTACTTTGTTGAGACGTATTCGTAAAGGCCCTTGACCTCGGTCGGTTCGGCATCTTCGAAGAATGCCCCGCGACCCGGGCCCTGGCTCACGGATTCGTAGGTATGCAGCGGAGCAATCGAAGCCTTTACGGCGAATCGGCGATTGATTTCGCGGATCGGGGTGATGTTCATGGCAACCATTTCGCCGACCTTTCGACGGCAATCCTTGCTGTACACGCCTCGGAAACTCAGGCTCTCGCCCAGACAATTGCAGGTCTGTCCACTGCCGGCGAAGACACACTCGATTCCCACCCTGCCTTCGTCATGTTTGAGCCTGCGGAATACCCGGCCGCTGCAGATTCCCTCACTCGCCGGATCCTCGAGCGGCGCGAGCACTTTCGAGCAGAGTTCATTGTATGCCAGTTTGTTTGTGTTGATCAATCCTTCGGACTCATGCTTTGCCGACTCTTCCAGGATACTGCGCAACGACTGGATATCGAGCCAGAATACCCTGTGCTCCAGCCTGTTGAGTATATTCAGCAGCTCGAGGCCAAAGCCCCTGGGGAACCGAAACGCACGCTTAAGGCCCTCGTCGAAGATGATCCGGCAAATCTCACGATCTGCGGTCCAATCCAACTGCAGCAGCATCTCTGCGATACCGATTGCGATCCCATGTTCGCTGCCATCATCGGCCATGATCTTGGCGATTGTCGTCCTTAAGCGACCGGGGTGTTCTCTGCCCGCCTGGGCTATGGTATTCTTCAACGCGCCGGTCATGTCTTTCTGAAATCGCCTGCCGAAGTTGGCTGCCAGCGAAGGGTCGAACACATCGGCCAGCAGCGCCATAAACCGCTTATGCGTGAGCCGATATCCATTGGGTTCAAAGGTCGACAACCGCAGCATTATCTGCCTGAACAGGTGATAGTTACCGCCCTCGCCCACCGATCTCAGAATCTCACCCAGATAACGCCGGACCCTGTCAGTCACTGTGGCCAGATACGAGTCTCTCATCACGTCCATGTCGTCCAGAATCGTACTAAGCGTCTCCTTCTGGCTCATGGGATCGACAATCCCCGCAACGACACCGATCGTCGTATCGGGCCAGCTCGCAACAATGTCTCTGACCCGCGCCGCCCCGGCTTCGGCATCGAGCCGGCGACGACGCTCATCCAGGACCCAGAAAATGAGCATTGTCGGCAGAAAATAACAGCCCGTGTGCTTGACGTTGGGCCAGAATCGCTTGATCGAGTTGGTCGCAAGCGTCAGTACCCAGCAGGCCAGCACTATGCGAATGCCGGCCTCCAGCCTGGCCGTGGGAGCTTCCGCGAGATACGCATTCATCAGCAGCAAAGCAGCAACAAGATTGAAGACTATTACCATCATCAGGTGACACACAAACTCCCCTACGCTCTTTCTGTCAACAGTCATCGAGTTTACTCCGAAATGCGAATAGACTTGTAGGATTCCATTCCCTGACAAATACCCTTACTTTGAACGACTAAAGTGAAAACACTGCATATCTCTACATGAGAGATCCTTTTATGTTACATCGACAAAAGAAAGCGAATCAGCACAGAAAATCCGTCCGAAAACCGAAAAAATCCGATAATCACCCCAAAATCGGTACAAACAGTCGTCAGCGCAGGCCCGTCCGGGCAACAAGCGTGCTCCACATGTACGGTTGACTAAAGGTGAGGATTTGTCCGCATTTCCCGGACCTTCTCCCTGAGGTCTTCTGACCTTGCCCAAAACTCCTTGTCACATGAGGCAAAATCGCCGCAATGCGCACAAGTCGGCAAGCTCTTCTTGACGGCGCATTGTTTCGCCTCGCAGTTGAACAGAGCTTTGCCGGACTTGCAGCCGTTACAGTCAATCTCCTCGGCCTTCATCTTCCACCGTTTCGCAACTTTCGCCCTCAACCCGTCGTCATTGTTCTGGGTAGCAACGTACGCTTCGCACTTGCTGCATTCGATGCAACAGTAGCCGAACATAGCATATTCATCATTGGTCAACCTGACCGTTTGTGACTCTGAAACGCACCGCGGGCAACAAGAAAGCAACGACGAGCTTAGAGCCAATCCGAGTCCGCCGCAGGCACTCGCCTTGAGCAGCTTGCGTCTGTCGCATCCGCCTTTCTCGGCGCCGGGTAGCGAACATTTCTTACTGTCTCTCATGACTTCTCCTTTACAACCGGTATCGGGCAAAACCACCCGAGGCTGCCGACTATCTCACACAGCTTCACTGCTGTCAAGGCGCATCCGAAGTCTGTCCTGGAGCCCCCAGTCATGAGGGCCGGCAAGAATTTTTGTCCTTAAGACGTCCCGCTGGACGATGATACCGATAGAAAATCTGACGGCCGAGCGACGGCGGTTGCCTCGCTCCAAGAGAATGGCCGCCAGCCAATTGAGCTTCAAGGTCGATGAGACATTGCACTGAAAGGTGGATCTATGGTTTGGCCCGAGGATGTGCTCAGTATAATCCTGGCAACAGTTCTGGGAGCGGCAATAGGAATCGAGAGAGAGCTTAGCGGCAAGGCGGCAGGGCTTAGGACCAACGTCCTGATATGTCTGGGGGCAGCGGTTTTCACCATAATCTCGAAAAGAATGGTCGAGGGAACTGACGGTTCGCTCGTGAGGATAGCGGCTCAAATCGTCAGCGGCGTGGGCTTTCTCGGCGCCGGTGCCGTCATCCAGGACAGACGCGGCGTCCACGGCCTGACGACCGCAGCAACAATCTGGCTTGTCGCAAGCATTGGAATGGCATGCGGTGCAGGTTTCTACGAGCTGGCGTGTGTATCGGCCCTTCTCGCAATCATCGTCCTCGTGGTCGTCCTCAAGCTGATGAAGCCCATCGAACGATACGCGGCAAGACACCAAACCAGGAACAAGTCCGGCGAACCGGATCAAGCAGGCAAAGCACCGCCTCAGTCCACCGGCCGTTCTGAGTCTTAGGCACTCTAACAAAACCGTCGCGTCGGCCCGAGGCTGAGCGAAGCGTCCATCTGCAAGACGGCCGAAGCAGGCGATGTGAGCATCGTCGATGGAGGCCAACGCCGCAGATGGACGTTGCAGCCAGCCGAAGCCAGCAGGGTTTTGTTAGAGTGCCTTAGGCAACTCCTCGATCTTTCTGTTCTTTTCACTTGACAGCTCACATTGTTTGGCCAGAATTGGGACTCGATACGAGAGTTGTGGCACGGGAACCAACAGTTGATTTGGCGCCGCGCTAAATGCCATATACGTTACTGGATTTTGGCGGGAATTGCAGTTTCGGGCAACATCTGCCAATCCGGATTGCGCTAATTGATTCCCAGATCGAGCTGCCGAACGCCAAGCGGACGGTTTTTCCACACGTGGAAGGGGCGCGTATGGGTACACGCAGATCTGCGAGAACACAGCTTTGCCAAGCGAGGAATGATTCATTCTGCACTGAGACTCTCTCGAAAGTCCATGTCAAGAGAGTCTGGACAATCGAACGCGTTTTGCTGCTAATGAGCCTGGGTGACGTGTCTACTGTGAGGATTAAGTTGCGTAAAGAGTAAAAACTGGAACGATGCAAAAGAACTACGTCAGATCTCGTGACGAGAAGAACAGATTACGGAGAAAGGAGACAAGATCATGTTAGTTATTATAAGCGATATTCACTTGACGGACGGGACATCAGGCAAAACAATTCATTCAGGAGCTTTTGAGAAGTTTGCATTTCATCTTAAAGACATGGCAGAGACCGCCAAGGCCAAGGAAATTGAGATTGTCTTGTTAGGTGATATTATTGATCTGATCAGGTCAGATTGCTGGCTGAGATCCGATGTCCGTCCATGGTCGAAACCCGGTGACAGGGACGGGGAGGAAAAAGGGCTTAAGGATTACACTGTTGAGATATTGGGGAGGATCTGCAAAAAAGCCAGCAATAAGAAATCCATGACACATCTCAGGGAGTTTAAGAAGGAAATGACAAATCATGGGGTGTCCACCAAGATTACGTATATAATCGGAAATCACGATTGGCTGATCAATCGCTATCCTGAGACGCGGACGAAAGTTGCCAGATTTCTTGGCATCAACAATCCCAATCAATATAGAAACAAGATGTTTGTCACAGAGGGATATTGGGAAGACTACAAGGTCTTCGCGCGGCATGGAGATGTATATGATCCGTTCAACTTTGATGAGGACAGAGATGCATCTTCTCTGGGCGACGCTATTGTAATCGACCTGATAAACAAGTTCCCCGATACAGTTAAGAACACGATCGGCAGTGCAACTGATCCGGATCTAATATCTGAACTTCGGGAAATTGACAATATCAGACCTCTCATCGATATACCGTTATGGATTCATGGTGCGTGCCGCAAGGCCAAATCGCCGGACACGGAAAAACAGGTGAAAAGGGTATGGAATAGACTAGTGGATGATTTTCTCAAAATCAAGTTCGTGAAGAAGCACGACAGGCCCTGGCGGATGGACATTGTAGACGCTCTGCAATTAGGGCTCAAGATCAGCACGTTCGTCTCCCTTAAGGATATTGCCAATCTGCCGCTGCGAAAGTTCAACAAAAAGAGGGGAGATTATGTAAGCAAAGCTTTTCGTGAAGAGTTCGTGAGAAGAAACATGGCGGAATTCATTGTCTACGGCCATACGCATCATCATGAGGTTGTCCCATTGGACATGGTGCCCATATCTGGTGCAATTCTGCAGAAGACGTACTTCAATACGGGAACATGGAGGAGGATACACGAGAATACCATGTTTGATGAAGAAAACCAGGAATTCTTGAGCAGAGATGTCATGACTTTCATCGCCTTCTACCGTAAAGAAGAAAGAAACGACCGCCGTTTTGAGGTTTGGAATGGGGCGTTGGGTTGACCATGTCAGTCATTTGAAATGAGGTGGATGTCATGGCAAAGATTACGCTTTCTGATATTCCATTAGAGAATGTTCGTCCGACCGACCGTGTATCCGAACTTAGGAAGAACTACTTTTTCAGAAAATAGGAATTCAAAATGGGCATCTTGAATGGAGCAAGAATCGAGTTTGATGAGTCAATGTCCGGGTACATTGGCAAGGGCCAGACCGACTCGCGCAAGGGATATGAGGTGGGCAAGCGTCAAGAAACTGATGTTCGATTTGATGTTCGGATCAAAATCGACGACCTCAATCGCTTCCTGAAGATATCCCATCATCAAGCGGCGCTAACGGGGACCGTAACCAGCGAGCTGTTTGGCGGCACTCACGAAATATCGGACGGGATCTTCAACCTTTTCTCACTCAATCCCACGAGCGGAATCAGAGAGATGGTCTACGCCTTTAAGTTCGCCGCGAACGGCCAGACGTACTACCTTCATGGTCACAAGGAGATCAGCCACAAGAGCGGCAAGGCAGATGTTCTCGAAGATATGACGCGACTGTTTACGATCATATACGAGGGCGACAATGAGCAGGCGCCGATCTATGGTGCGGGCGAGCTGCACTTCGACCTTAAGGATGTCCCGTCTCTGCTGGCATCAATAGAGGTAGTCGACCCCAAGTCCCTGAAGCAGAGAGTCATGGCATACATGGCCTTTGTCTCCTTCGTCTGCGCTCCACTGCGAGAGGAATACCTGAAGAACCTGCGGATCGATCACGAAACAGAATACGACAACCTTGTGCTGTCAGGAGTGCTAAACGGCCCGGGTGGCCCGAGAGACTTCTTCCTGGTCTCGGGCGTGCACGAAAAAGGCTTTCCGTGGGGCGACGGCGAGTCGTTCTCGGACGTAATGCTCGCCGTGGCCGATGGCAGCGGCGGCTATCGCAGATACGGCATCGCCGACCGTGCCCTGGAGGGATTGGAACTCGACGTTGAGCATGGCATGTACCGCTACAGTGGTGCGCTCTTCGCGCTTGATGGCAACTATGCCGCGAGCTTTTCCCAAATGCGTGGCTCAGTGCCGGATCTTACAAAATGCGAGGCAAACTTTGAAATCGATTTCGATGCCCGGGCGAACAATCCCGTCTCGTATCCGCTGCCGGTAGCCGGCCAGGTCACTGCGCCTTTGACTGCAAAGCTGCGCGAGGCGCTGCCGTCCGAGCACCCCATGGGTATGCACATAATGGCACATACGGTTACAGTCCGCTCGGGCAAGCTTACTGTCAAGCGCCCGCAAGCAGCCAATGCCCTCGATGAATACCTTCTCGACGCCGACAAGACCTTCGGCGAGGCCGAGAGATCCACCTTCAAGGGTTTCAAGGAACCGACGTTGCTCTACGGCTACATCTGTGCCGTGCGACCCTCGCAGCGCACCGCACGCGTCCAGATTCACACTCGAACGCTTCGCGATCAGCGTGAACTCTGGGCCAAAGACCAAATCGACAAATTCCTGGGCAAGTTCCTGTCGCGTATTGCATCGGCAGAAGTGCTTATGGAAGCAGGCAGTCTCAAAGTGAAAAGACTGGCCTCCGAAAAGGGCCATGATGACAATAAGCTGTTTGTCAAATTGGCCGATCCGATCATTGAAATAAACAACGACCATTTCCCGACGGCGGTTTTTCAGCGCCGGATCATAAAGGTGCGGGATCCGGACGGAGCCGAATGCCTCGCACTGGAAGAAGATATGTCGCTAATGCGGCTCGATGCCATCAACTCCGAGAGGAAGGTGACGGTAGCTTCGGTCCGGGACGAAGATAAGCTCGCCGCACTAGACCGCGTGCTCAGAGAGACGAACTTTCTGGCCATGCTGGAAAAGCACCGGACTAGCGCGGGCAAATCCAAGCCCGAGTTCTCCATAGTCATAAAACCGAACTTCATGTTCGCCTACAACAGAAGTGACCACACTACCTACACCGACCCCGAACTGGTTGGGCACCTCGCCGAGAGAATCCGGGACGCCGGGTTCGAGAACATTGCCGTGGCCGAAGCCCAGAGCACTTACGGCGAATATTTCGAGCGGCGCAGCGTCCGCGAGATGGCCGAGTACCTGAATTACGACGGCAAGGGCAGCTACAAAATCGTCGACATGACCGAAGACGTAGACGAACGCCGGCATCTCGGAACCCACCTGGGCTATCATCCCGTATCGAGCCTCTGGCGCGATGCGGATTTTCGTATCTCTTTCGCCAAAAACAAGACTCACGCATACGCGTACTATACCCTCACGCTCAAGAACATCTACGGCGCGCTGCCAATGGCCAACAAGTTCAAGGAGTATCATTGCAAACGCGATATCTATCATACCGCGATCGAGTATCTTGAGGCGTTTCCGGTGCATTTCGCCCTGATTGACGCCTATGAGAGTGCCGACGGACCCTTCGGTATTTTTGCTGACACCCGTCCCAACCTGACGCGCACCGTCATCGGCGGCCAGGATCTGGTGGCCGTAGATTGGGTGGGGGCAGCAAAGATGGGAATCGACCCCATGATCAGCCAGTACATGCGCCTGGCGGTCAAGGCATTCGGCAAACCTGAAATAGAGTTGATTGGAGACGCTAGTATGTACCGGCCATGGCTGAATGTACCGGCGGCTTTGACGCTGTTTACCCGCAAAGGCCTGGACGCAAACTACCATTTTGGGAACCTCTTCTACAACTCCTGTGCCCATATGGATAGGGATCGCTTCAAACTGAAGAAGAATCCCATACACATCAGGTTTCTCAGATGGATCAGCCTGCCGGTTCGTCGCACGTTCTTTAAGTTCACTAACGAAAAGCCCACCTGGTACAACCGCCTGGTAAGTCGCGCTCTTAACAAACTGGGTTATTGACAGTTAGGAACCGCGTAGGACCTTGAGATCCTTTTGGTTTGACTGCATCTGAGAAATTGGGTAGAATCTGCGCCATCGCGCATCCGCATGGACGGCTTGTGTTGACGTAGACGCAAACAATGGCATGGTTGTGTATTTTGGAGGCAAGAAAAATGCGATTCTTCAAGAGAAAAGAGAGCCCCTCGCGCCCAAGAACAAATCTTCGCAGGAAATACGCCTGGGTAAAGTACGTTTTTCCAATCGCCGGGCTCGTATCGTTGATATGGTTTCTAATCCGAGTGATACCAAAGCCCTCACGGGCACTCTATCCGTGCCAGAGAATGGCTTTCCCGATAGCTTCGGGGTTCGTCGCCTGGATCCTGGGTCTTGGCGCCTGGGGCCTGGCCTTTAGAAAGGCCAAGCTCAGCTTCGCACGACGGCGCTACATGCTGGCCCTTGTCTGTGCGGCTCTGAGTGTCGGCGCCTTGTGGATTACAATAAGCGCCACAAGCCAAGAGTCTGCCCTGGCCGAGCCGCAGGCTGCAAATGCGCCGATCGGAACGCCCCAAGGTGTTCATCCGGGCCGCGTCGTCTGGGTCCACGATCCCGACGCTACCGCTTGGCAAGGCCCAGGGGACGGGCACCCCTGGCAGGCCGATCATACGGATCCGGGACAAGTCCGCACCATGATCTCGAGGGCCGTTCGCGAGCTTACCGGAGCTGCCGGTGACGCCGAGGCATGGGACGCGATTTTCAAGTACCATAACAAGAAACGCGGCAAAGGTGACGTCGGCTACAAACCGGGTGAGAAGATCGTCATCAAGTTGAATTTGGTCGGCTTTATCTTCTCCGCCCGAGGTGTGGATACGGAGACCTACAACATGCGGGATAAAAAGGACTATATGAACACCTCCCCGCAGATGTTGACCGCTCTGGTGCGGCAACTCGTGGACGAAGCCGCCGTCAGGCAAGCCGACATCGCAATCTGTGACAGCCTCGCGTACATTCCCAATGAGTACTGCGAGATTATCCACAAGGAATTCCCGAATGTTAAGTGCTTGGATCGCGGCGGCAAGTTCGGCCGCGTCAAGATGAAGCAATCAACGATCCCGCTGCACTGGAGTTGTGACACCGAAGGATGTAAGCAGGACTACGTCCCGGTGGCCTTTGCCGAGGCGGAATACCTGGTCAATTTCGCCAACCTTAAGGCCCACTCGGGATCGGGCGTGACACTCTGCGCGAAGAATCATTACGGATCGCTCATCAGATGGCCCGTCGAGAAAGGCTACTACGACCTGCACCCGAGCGCGTTCGCCAAGGAAACCGCCATTTACAGGAACCTGGTAGACATGGTCGGGCATTCGCATCTGGGCGGCAAGACTATGCTGTATCTGCTCGACGGATTGTACTGCGGTATTCATCCAGCGGACATGAACAAGGGCCCCAGAAGATGGAAGTCGCACCCCTTCGATGGGGACTGGACGTCGAGCCTGTTTGCCTCGCAAGATCCAGTGGCGATCGATTCGGTCGGCTTCGATTTCCTTCACGCCGAGTACGAAGACGCTCCGCGAAAGGTCGGCGTAGACGATTTCCTGCACGAGGCGGCGCAGGCGGACAATCCGCCCTCAGGGACATTCTATGACCCCGACCACGCGGGCAACGTCAAGAGACTCGCCAGCCTTGGCGTACATGAGCACTGGAACAATCCGAAGGACAAAAAGTATTCCCGCAATCTGGGAACCGGCAAGGGCATCGAGCTTGTCGCAGTGACACCGGCGAGCCAGGAGGCGCAAAGCATAATCGCGCCGGGGGCGAAAGTGGAAAAACTCGCCGACGGCTTTGAGTTTACCGAAGGGCCCGCAGTTGACGCCCGAGGCAATGTGTTCTTTACCGACCAGCCGAACAATCGTATCCACAAATGGTCCACGGGCGGCAGACTGTCGGTCTTCCGCCACGACAGTCCGGGCAGATCGAACGGGCTTTTCTTTGACAAAAAGGGTGACCTCCTCGCCTGTGCGGACCTCGACAACGAACTGTGGTCGATTGATACCAATGGTAAGGTAACGGTTCTGGTCAAGGACTATAGAGGCAAGAAGCTCAACGGCCCGAACGATCTCTGGCCCGACCCCAAAGGCGGTATCTATTTTACCGATCCCTTGTACAAGAGAAAATACTGGAATCGCGGTCCGATGGAGCAGGATGGCCAGCACGTCTATTATCTGAGCCCGGACCGCCAAACTTTGATCCGTGTTGCCGACGACCTCGTACAACCCAACGGCATCATCGGCACTCCGGACGGAAAGTATCTATACGTTGCCGACATCCGCGGCAGAAAGACATATCGATACAAGATCAATGATGATGCAACGCTGTCCGACAAGAAGCTCTTCTGCTCGATGGGCTCCGACGGCGTGACAATCGACAACGAGGGTAATGTCTATCTGACGGGCCGGGGCGTCACCGTCTTTAATTCGGCAGGCGAAAGAATCGAGCACATCCCTGTCGACGCCGGCTGGACGGCAAACGTCTGTTTCGGAGGCACCGACAGACACACGCTCTTTATCACCGCCCAAGAGTCGCTCTATTCGCTGCGGATGCGCGTCAAGGCCGCACAGTATAGTGCTCCCGATTGAGAACTCCCGCTTTTGCACGGGTAAATAGCTTCACAATAAGAGACGTTAAAATCGAAAGGAGTTGGAAAATGCGGAACAGTCATTTCACCAGAGTATCGACAGGATGTCTGCTTTGTGCGGCAATGCTCGTTGCCGGCTGCAACATGGGAGTAAAATACCAGGGGACGGTCCGGCTGTCGGCACCGCTGTCACCGGGCTCTACCTTCGAGGCAGAGACCCACAACGGCTCAATCACGACAGGCGGCGCCGACGTCACTGACTGCAGCATGGTAGCCACCATAACGGCCCGAGCGGCAACGGAGGAAGAGGCCATGGAACTTGCCGAACAGGTAGAGATCAGCCTCGAACAGTCCAACAATGCGGTGGCGGTCAAGATCAAGAAACCGACTCTATTGCTAAACAAGTCCGTGAGTGTCAGCCTCGATGTCACTGTCCCGAATCAGACAGACCTGGAGCTTGGAACGCACAACGGGGCTGTGACAATCGCCGACATTACAGGCCGGGTCCGCGCCACCTCACATAACGGCAGAGTGACAACCGAGAGAGTCTCAGGCGGCACGGAGCTTGAAACACACAACGGTTCCATAACGTGCAGACAGACCTCGGGCGACGCGAAACTAAGAACGCATAACGGCGGCGTGAAGGCGTTCTATGCCGAGGCCGCCCCACCTGTCAGCGACATCTCGATAGTCACCTCCAATGGGAGTATTGAACTGGCAGCTCCACCCGGCTTGTCGGCCCGGATCGAGGCCTCGACTCACAACGGCTCAATCAACACGGCCCTGCCGATAACAATCAGCGGTCAGGTGACCAAGGGGAGACTGACCGGGACGATCGGATCCGGTGAGGGCACGCTGCATCTTGAAACTCATAACGGGTCAATAAGATTAAGATAGCAATTAAGCGAAGAAGAACGAAACTCGTCAAGGTCGGTTCGGTAAGACTCGGCTCGTCCGCCCCTGTAGTCATCCAGTCGATGACTAAGGTGCCAACGGTCGACGTCGCCCGCTGCGTAAGGCAGATAAACCAGCTTGTCCGGGCGGGGTGCCGCCTGGTCAGGTTGGCTGTCCCCAGACGCGCCGACACCGAAGCCTTTGCAAAGATCGTACAGAAGGTGGAGGTTCCATTGATCGCCGATGTTCACTTCAGCGGCGAGAGGGCCATCGAAGCAATTGAAGGCGGCGCCGCCAAAATTCGGTTGAATCCGGGCAATATCAAGAACCGAAAGGATATCCTCAGGATAATAGATGCCGCCAAGATGCACAAGACCGCCATCCGGGCGGGAGTCAACGAGGCAAGCATCAGGGACCTCAAGGCCGAACCGGTACCGGCGGCAAAACGCACCGCTCTGATGCTGAGGGAGATGAAGAAATACGTCCGGCTCTTCGAAAGTCGTAATTTCAGCTCATTGGTTCTCAGCGCAAAGAGCAGCGAGGTGGTGAGGACCATCGAGATCAACCGCGCCATCGCCGAGACCTTCGATTATCCCATCCATCTGGGCCTGACCCATGCGGGCCTGCCCGAGGACGCCCGGTTGCCCTCGGCAATCGCACTGGGAACACTGCTATCCGAGGGAATCGGCGATACCGTCAGGGTAAGCGCCGCCGGAAATCCCGTCACGGAAACCGAGATTGCAAAGCAGATATTGATCGCACTCGGGCTCAGAGAACGCGCGAGCCCGGAACTGATCGTGTGCCCGACCTGCGCGCGGGCCGGGATCGATGTCACCAGGCTGGCCCGCCGGGTGGAGAAAGCCCTGCGCAAGATCGAAAAGCCGCTGCGTATCGCTGTTATGGGCTGTGTCGTAAATGGCCCCGGCGAAGCGGCCGACGCCGACCTGGCGATTTGTGCCGCGAAGAATAAGGGATACGTATATCGCCACGGCCGGAAAATAGCCGTCGTGCCGGAGGATAAGATCATCCCGGCGATGCT
>CAZLTY010000131.1:0-13050 GCA_964562575.1 uncultured Pirellulales bacterium | reverse complement strand
GACTGTGCTCAAGCAGGTCGAGGGCTACGAGCTGGCTCTGGCGTTAATTGAGAAATTCCGGCCCCAGAAAGAGCAATTGAACAAGAAGACGGCAGGGATAGAGGAGGCACGCACCGCGAAACTGGCCGAAGTGAAAGACCTTGGCAGATTCGCCGTCATAGGAACACTCCAGCCCTTCACGCTTTACGGCGCTGGTCACTACCGCATCGTCGACGATTCCGGCAAGATGCTGTGCTACGCACTGCCGAGCGGCCCGGTCTCCCGGAGGGATTTGAGCGGCCTCATCGGCCAGAAGGTAGGCATTGTGGGAACAGTCCAGCCGCATCTGCCCACGAAGAAGGCTTTGGTACGATTCTCGGAAATAGTCCCACTGAGTTAACACTGCCGCAAAACGCTTCTGAGCGGTGCTCGTAATCGATATTTATGATAGTAAAGAGAAAGTCGCACCTATAATGGAGCGGCTTTTTCTCTATAGTCAACAGGTAGGGTGCGATAGATCGCGCCAGTCGGGTCGGCACATACAGATGGTGTGATTCATCGCACTCTACACGCTGTGCTCGAAATGAAAGTGGGAGGTTTTCTATGCACGTCAGCAAATTTCCGGCTAAATCGATCTTATTGATGGTTTCGATCACCGTCTGTGGGCTGAATCCTTTACGGGCTTGGCAAGCGGAGAGCGAAAGAGGCTGGCAGGCCAAACGCCAATTGTCCGACTCGGCAACCCAACGCCGGCCGCAGTTCATCTATTATGAGGAAAAAGTCCCCGAGTACACTCTGCCGGAGCTTCTGGTGGCCGCTGACCGAACGAAGGTGACCTCCGCAACGACGTGGCGGACTAGTCGCCGGGCCGAAATACTCGAGCTGTTTGCCACCGGCGTGTATGGGCGTTCGCCCGCCCGCCCCGAGAACCAGACTTTCAAGGTCGTTAGAGAAGACCCCGATGCACTTGACGGACGAGCAACCCTCAAACGCGTGCTAGTAACTGTTGCCGGGCCGAAAGGGCAACTGAGCACGACGATGTCGATCTTCCTGCCCAACTCGGCGAAAAAGCCCGTGCCGGTCTTCCTGCTGCTGAGCCATCGCGACCCGGGCTCGACCGATTGGACCCGCAAGATCCAGCGCCCCTTCTGGTCGGTAGAGCAGATCATCGCTCGCGGCTACGGCACCGCGGCGATCCAGGTGACGGACTTCGCTCCGGACCGTCGTGACGGGTGGGAGCATGGCGTTCACGCGATACTCGACGAGCCGGACAACCGTGCAGGCGATGCCTGGGGGACACTGGCCGCCTGGGCTTGGACGGGAAGCCGGGCGATGGATTATTTCGAGACTGACGACGATATAGACACTGCACGAATAGCGGTTGTGGGCCAGTCCCGCGGGGGCAAGACGGCGCTGTGGGCCGGCGCCACCGACGAGCGTTTCGCGATGGCTGTCTCCAACTGCTCCGGCTGCGGCGGCGCGGCGCTTAGCCGAAGGCGCTTCGGCGAGACAGTCAAGCAGATCAACACCAATTTCCCTCACTGGTTCTGCGACAACTTCAACAAATACAACGATGCCGAAGACAAGCTGCCGGTAGATCAGCACATGTTGATCGCCTTGATGGCGCCGAGGCTGGCGTACGTCGCCAGCGCCGAGGATGACCTTTGGGCCGATCCCAAAGGCGAGTTCCTCGCGGCAAAACATGCAGGCGAAGTCTACCGTCTGTTCGATCTCAAAGGACTCGATGCCCAGAGCATCCCTCCTGTCGAAAGTCCGGTCCACGCCGGCCGCATAGGCCACCACATCCACGCCGGCAGGCACGATCTTACCGAGTACGACTGGCAGCGTTTCATGGACTTCGCGGACAAGCATTTGAAAAGGAGTGACGTTGTCTTCTCATGCGATTTCGAATCCGACAAATGGTTCGAGCAATTCTCTATGCGCAGAAGCCCCGCCCGTGTGGACGCAGTCTCATCCGACCCGGCGAGAAAGTTCGAGCCGCTGTCGGGCAGGGCGATCCGAATCAAGGTCGACCGCGGGGACCATTACGGCACGAGCATCATGTACCGTTTCAAAGAAAGAAACGGCGTCGAGCCCGAGGAGATTTACTTCCGGTACTACCTCAGGTTCGCCGATGACTGGGACCCACAAGGCGGGGGCAAGCTGCCCGGAATTTCCGGCACTTACAACCGGGCCGGCTGGGGCGGTCGCCCGTCGAACGGACGTGACGGATGGTCGGCTCGCGGTCTGTTCAAAAGACAATCGGACGGCAAAACGCCTGTGGGCTACTACTGTTACCATGCGGACATGAAAGGCCGATACGGCTCCGGCTGGACCTGGCAAGAGCAAAAGCGAGGCTACCTGGCAAACAATCGCTGGTACTGCATCGAACAATACGCCAAGATGAACACGCCGGGCGCCAACGACGGCATCCTGCGAGCATGGGTTGACGGCAGGCTCGCCTTTGAGAAGACCGACATACGGATGCGCGACGTTGACACACTGAAGATCGAAGCGGTCTGGCTGAATGTCTACCTCGGCGGCACGTGGTCGGCCAAGAGCGACCACCACTTGTACATCGACGAGGTGGCAATATCCAACGACTACATCGGGCCAATAAAATGAGTCATCAAATGTTCAGGATCCATACGGCAGCACTCGTTCTCTTTGTCCATACCGGCACACTCTTGTTGCAGGCACCTCACATATGTTCAGCCTCCTCTAATCCCGCCGAAAAGCTGATATTGGGTTTCGAGCGGGTGGAGCTGAGCAGAGGCGCAGAAATCTCGCGTGAGGAGAAATCCGGGCGCGATAGCTGGTTCTATTTGCTCGGCCGGCCCGAAGGCTTTGATTTTGCGGCCCGGTTCGAGTGGCCCGGCGCGACCAACCGCGCCAGGACCTGGCGATGCCGGCCCGGCGAGCACACCGAAGGCGAACTGGCATTGGCCACAACCGTCGCGCCAATCGACACTGACACAAAAGAGGCGACCTATCGCCGGACCGAGTATCTCTCATACTTCTACCCCAATTTCCAGAGGGGATTTGTCGAGGCTCGTCTCTTGATGACGAGCTTCCAATGGCTGGTCAGGGGTCGGCCCGACTTGAGGGACTTCTCCGGTTATGACCTGCTCCGCGCAGACCTGCGCAGCGATGTCGGAGATGTCGAAATAAACCTGGCGCTTGAGGACAATATCCTGGAGCCGCCGGTGATCAGGACGTACAGGATACCCGCGAACGAATGGGTCACTATCGAGCTTGACTTGCAGGAAGCCGCGCGTGTGCGGGAGCTTGACTTAGCCAGGATCGCAAACTTCTGGCTCATGGCCCGGCCGTCCGTTCGAGCCACTGTGCGAATCGACAACATACGAATAGCAAGACAAGGCACGCCGGCTCGCAACAGGCTTGTTCGCGACAACAGTCCTATGACCATCCCCGTCGTCAGGCCCAAGCGACCTGAGCTGCACAGACTCCCCTCAGCCGACCGAACCGCGGTAAAACTCACAAAACCTGTCACGGTGGCGCAGGGCTCGGTCGTTCCGTTCGGTTGGGTCTGTGCCTACGATAACAGGCACATCTTTGTCGCATACAGCGCCGAGGATAAGGCCAGAGCCGCCTGCACGGACGACGGCGGCGCTACCTGGAAGCAGGTTGTCGGCCCGACAGCGCGCAACCTCGATCACGGCACCGCCCGGGGCTGCGCCGTTGACGGACTGGGTGGCGGGATCGCCGTATCCAGCGGGCCGGGCTGCGCGGGGCTCGGCAATCCCGGCCCGAGGCAACACCTGACCATGTACACGTTTACCGGCGAGAGCTGGCAGGGGCGGCTCGGCGCTATTCTGGACTCGGACATCCGGCATTGCGGCTCCAATGTCTCGGCGGTGCGCCTCGACAGCGGACGCCTCTGGGCCAGTTGGGGTCAGATCGGCAGGGAGCACACCATGGAGGTACACGCCAAATTCTCCGACGACGACGGGCGAACATGGCTCGGCTGGGGCAAGGGAGCAGCACTGCCAGGCTCCTAGGCCGGCAAATGGTCGAACGGAACCTACAGTTATCCCGAGACTGTTCTCACCGGTTATGGCGAACGCGTCGCCTGCTTCTGGCGCCACAAGCGACAACACGGCATTCAATGGTCGGTCTATGACGGTTCGCAGTGGTCAGCCCCGACGGAAGTTTCGCCGGCAACCGTAGATGACATGGACGGGGCCTACCGGGCAACGATGTCGGCAATCACTAAAGGCGATTGTGAGATTTTCTTCACCGCTACGGGACTCGACACCGTACTGCGCTGGGATGGCGAATCCTGGCGAGCCGAACCGCTTAGAATCGAGGACGGAGGCATGCTCAGTTTGGCGGGAGATACCGTGATGCTTTTTACCTCCGGCAAGGTAAACCGCCGATGGAAAGGCATCCGTTGGCAGCGCCAGACGAGCATTTCCGGCTACAAGCGCTTACCGAACGGCATATGGGAAGAACCTGTGGATTTGACCGGCGAATTCACTATGGATGAATATCGATCACTGGCGGGCTTCTCCGTTCCACCCTACGCACCCGAGAATTTTGTCCCGCTCGTCTGGAGCGACCACGACAGCGGCTCAGTCAAGCTCCTGAAGGTCCCGGTGCTGCGGGACAGATAGGGACCGTGCACGCTGGCCTTCAAGCTCCTCGATCGCGGATCGGAAAAGCCCCATCGCCCGGTCCTTATCTTGTGGTTCTTTGTACCTCGCTCTGGATCGATACAGGTCTATCTGGCTGCGCAGGTGTCGGATCAGGAATGCAGCGTCTTCGGCTGACTTGATCGGCTGATCAGCAACCAGGACCCGAACGGCCCCCGTATGAGCGAACGTGTTTTGCCCGATGCGCGCGTGCCGTTTGAGTGCATTCTTGGCAACTCCTTCGCCACAAGCGGCCAGCCAACTGCTTCGCGTGATCCGCACCCGTTTGGCAATCCGCCAGCGATGGATGGGGCCGTCTTTGCTCTTTTCGATCTGAGCAGTTAGCGATTCGCCGTTGCGCAGGACGTCGAAGGTTCCCGGCGGTCTTGGTCCGGACAGTTCGGCGGTGACGAGAACTTCTTTTCATTATGTGGAGTCTCTGAAACCTGGCAGCGTCAGTCAAGGGCATATCCCATTTGCTGTAAAACGTTGTTTACTCGACACACACAATCTGGCCATTTTCCAGTGTCGCAATGATACGTCCCTCACTGTCGATAGCTACTCCGGCCTTGACGACGGGAGCGGGCAACTCCTTGCGCCAGAGCGATGTCCCGTCTTTTATGCGAATGGCCGCCAGAGAAGATGTCACGTTCTCACCAGTACCTCTGACGCCAGCGGCAAGAAGAACGTCGTCGGTCATGACGAATCCCTTGTAACGGGTCCCAGCCTTGTCCTGCCATATAGTCTTTCGCTGAGGCTGCCTTCTCCGCCCGTCCGTTGGACGATCCGTCCGACGCGCAGCGGCGTCAGAATCTTTGATGACCGGCCCCATGAGCGCCAGATTGGTGTGCTGGCCGCCCTCATAGCTGGCGTTGTAGCGAAGGAGTTTGCCGTCGCCAAAGCCGCGCATGACCGACTCATACTGCCCGTACTCGGGAAAGTACGCATAGAACGCGGTGTGGAAACGAGAATTCAGCCCCTCATGGGGGGTGTTGAGGCATTTGCCCGTTTCCAGATCATAGCGCGCCATTTGATATACTCCGCCACCCTCGAAGCAAAGCTCGTCGTTGCGTATCGACAGACTGCCCTGGAGGCTGACACCGCTGTTGACTTTCTCCGAGAGCGTACCTGACTGGTCGTTGTACCACTTGACCTTGCCCGTGACCGCATCCAGCGCGACTACGTAGGTGCCGTCGTAGTGGGCAATCCCCGCCGCGGCGTAAACGACGCCATTGCGGACGAGCACGCCGCCTGATACCGGCCACGTGGAAATGAGCTTGCCGTAAACAGGAATCCTCCGGCCGGCCGGCCCGACGCGAAAACGCCACAGCCGTCTTCCGGTCGCGGCCTCGAAGGCATAGACCCAGCCATCGGCCGAGCCGGCGTAAATCCGTCCGCGCGCCACGACAGGCGGAAAGTAGACCGCTCCTCCGGTATAGGCCTTCCATTTCTGTTGTCCCTCGGCATCGATCGCCGTGACAGCTCCCGAGCGGTCGCCTATGAAAACCACACCTCCGGCGACTACAGGCGCCGTGGGCATCGCCGTCGTCGCATCGATGGTCCACCTTGTTTCGACTTGCCTTCGTATGCTCACATTCGTCTGAGGTATCCAGCCGTCGTTCTTTTGATATGCGGGCCAGTCACCCTCGCGGATTCTGAAACTCGCCACCGATGTTATGTCGCCGGCGCCCTTTTCAAATCGCGAGTTGTCGAGAGCCGGTTGAAAATCAAAATCGCCTGCCGGAGCCAGCGAGATATGCCCGTACAGAGACAACTGACAGCCGCACATCCAGGGGCCCCAGTAGAGTTGCCCGTCGGAGATGATCACGCCGTCCTGGCAGGGCGGACGCATGGGGGCGATGTGCTGGGCGCGGTTGGACGCGGTATCGACTCGCACGGTCCCGCCGGGAGTCCTGAAAAAGACGCTGTCGATGCTCCCCGTCGCTCTGGTGCATGCCCTTCGATTGGGCAGCCTGGCCAGCACCTCACCGTCCTTATAGGCATACTTCGCCCCGGCCGCCGCGGGGCCCGCGGCGTAGAATCCGTCTTCCTGCAATACGAGTTGGAGGTTCCCGCCTTCTTTCGACCACAGGAGTTTTCCGTCCTTTGCGCTGGCGACAACTAGCGTGCTTCGCTGCGGCCCGGCAAAAAGAATGTGTTCGTCGTTGCACTTGATGAACGTCGTGGTGGAGTACCCGGTGACATAATGCTGCGCCCGTTCGTCGGGGCCTATCGCTCTGAGCAGATAGGTGTCGGAGTTTTTCCACGCGATCCCTTGCTTTTTCGTGTCGAGGCACGCCAGGAACTTCTGCGGGCTGTAGAAGTAGATCTGCCCGCCTTTCATGCACACGCCCCGGCTGTCGAAGTAGTCTTGGCCGTTGTACTTCCACAGAATCTCTTTCGTGCCCGGATCGATTGCGACAAACGTGCGGCCGAAGCCGAAGTTTGTCTTGGGGTCCTTGTAATCATGGCCGTCCCACATCCCCCAGGGCCAATGACCCAGCCCCGGCCTCTGCGAAGGTTGTGTGCGTATCTCGGCTTCGCTTCCGCCGATCAGGGCGTAGAGAACGCCGTCTTCCATCGCCATCCATTTCCACACCGGGCCGTCGGCGAGGCCGTCGGCAATAACGATCTCATCGGCGACTCGCCCCGTCTGCGTATCGATCATCTTGCATGATTCGTCATCGGCCATATACAGAATCTCATCAGTCGCAATCATCGTGTTACGATGGATCATGAACCCTTCTTTCAAAGGCCGCTGCCACAGGATCGTCCCGTTGTATGCGTTTACACAAATCAATGTGTTGAGCATCGCATTTTGATTGGCCTTGTGGGCGATGTGTCCGAACGCTCTGAAGACTTTCCCGCCGGCTGCAACCGAAATCTCCGGCATGGGGCAGAACTTCGGATCGGCGAGAAACTGCGTCAGGTAGGGCGCCCGCGCCCGCTGATCGGTCGATTGCGGATTATTGTCGGGGCCGTGATAAGGATGGCTCCAATTATCGGTGCCGGTGGCGCGCGGCTTGACGATTGCTTTTCCGCCGACGAGGATTGTCCCGCCGGGATAGGCCACACGAAGAAGCTCTTTCTCACTCACGCTGTTTCTCGCAGAATTAGAAACAAATACCACGCCGGCAAGATTCTCGGCCAGGCTGATAGAACCGAGCGCCCCTTCTTCAACAAAGAAGCGGCTGCCCAGGATTTCCAGTCCAGCCGCCATTTCTCGCACGACGGCCAGATCGTCCGGATCGGCCGACTGGACATATACTACCATGTCTCTTTCAACGACAAACTCAGACAGGACAGAACGAGCCTGCTCACCCGGCAACCCGAGGACGACAAGGATGTCGTTCTTTGTTTCGATTCGATT
Organism: uncultured Pirellulales bacterium; assembly: GCA_964562575.1. Classification (GTDB taxonomy): domain Bacteria; phylum Planctomycetota; class Phycisphaerae; order Sedimentisphaerales; family Anaerobacaceae; genus SG8-4. The sequence continues at coordinate 5,046 of CAZLTY010000131.1, read as the reverse complement.
CAGTGCACTTCTGAGGTCCTCTAACGGATCGTTCGCCCCGTACACTGCACCGACAAGAATAACAAACGCGCAAACAATACCAAATTGTAATCTTTTTCTGCTGATCATTTTCCAGTCTCCTTCAAGTTTGTGATGTGTCGATTAAGAACTCCTGTGCAATCCTGTCAAACTCAATGACAAGAGAATTATACCCTATTTTACCCGGCGAGTCGAAGATTCTACAGGTTTCTGATAAGCGGCAAGACGCAGACAAAGGACAGAGTTAAAAGAAAGAAGAACCACTGAGAAAGTAAAAAGTAAAAAGGCAAAAGGAAAAAGGAACCGCAGATTAACGCTGATTAACGCAGAGAAAAGATCAATAACCAACTGAATTAGACACAGATTTCACTGATGGCAAGAAGAAAGACACAGAGAAAGTAAAAAGGTAAAAGGAAAAAGGAAAGAGAACCGCGGATTTCACAGATTGCGCGGATTCTCTCTCACTGGGAAGAAACACAATATCGAAGATCCCGATCCATCGGGAGTCAATGAAGGAAATGCTCTGTCGGAAACGCCTTCAAAGATCAGTGTAGATTAGTGTGAATTAGTGGTTAACAATATCTCTGTAAATCCTGTAATCCTGTCCAAAAACTATTCCTTGTTCGATATTGGATATTCCAACGCTCTTTGCCTCCTGATTCCCTGCTGTCCTGATCACCGGCCCCCTGTTGTCCTGGTTTCCTGTTCGCTTGTCCCCCCTGTCTCCTGTATTCTGTATTCTATTCTCGATATCGTGACACTTGGCACAGGTTGAAGCGCTGTTGCGGCAAAGGGAAAAGAAAGTAAACTTATTTCATAAGGGCAGACCCCAATGGTCACCCCAATGGTCACCCAATGGGCACCAATGGTCACCCCCAATGGTCACCCAATGGTCACCCCGACCCCAATGGTCACCCCTATTATTCACACCGCTTCGTTCTTCATAAATCGTGCGTTCCTATTTGTTCCGCATGAGCCAAGCATAGGTGAGTCCTCCAGGTTATGATGAGACTTTCTTCAGGACATAATACTTTGTTTTCATATAGCCAGTCGTGTAACTATCGTTTTTCCATTCAAAGAACATGAAGGTCGAACCTCTAATCTTCTTGATGGTGTATTTGCTGGCAGTCTTCTTACCTGAATGTAATATAAGCCCTTTTGTCCATGTCCTGAAATTGTCAGTCGTCTTGCCATTCGGCAGGAAGACAAGCTGTTTGAGGTATGGCCGGTCTTCTCCATGTCCCCATTGTTTCTCGGGATCCTTGAAATCTTCCATCTCACGGACAAAATCTACAGTTTTCCAGGTTCCGATGACTTTCGAGTCATTCACGAAGGGGTAATCGATTTTGTCAACGATATTACCCTGCTCGTTGAAGTAACTGGTCGCAGGGATTTCCGCTTTTTCGCCGTACCATGGCTGGTATTTTAAGCTTTCAACTGAGACTTTCTTCAGAACATAATAATCGGGTCTCATATGGCGTTGGGAATAATTGCCGGTCTTCCACCCGAAGAACATATAAGCTGAACCATCGATTTCCCTGATGATATATTCGCAAGCGGTTTCTTCACTAAGGACCAACCCTTTTGTCCATGTAAGAAGGTTTGGGAACACACTGCGGGAAATTTTACCACCTTCTTCAAAAATAAGATGATTGACGGTAAACTCACCACTCGAGATTTTCTTAGCAGGATTGAAGTCTTCCATATCTTGCACGATATCTATAGTTTTCCATCCGCCGACAACTTTTGGATCATTGACAAATGGATAATCGACTTTGTCAATAAGAACACCATGTTCGTCTATGTAACTTGTCGGAGGTATATGTGATGAACCTTCGATTGGTGAAACGTTTATCTCCATGACCGTTTGGTCGCGTTTGTCGATTTCAAACATAAGGCCTTTATCCCTGTAGTAGAGCATATCTTTCAGATCAAATTCCTGGATACGGGATTCTTTGCCAAAGAACTGTTTGATTTTCTGTACCGAATCACCAACTCCCAACCCATTGGCGAATTTGTAATTAGGGCTTAGTACAGTAAACCCGTTGACCTTATCATTGACTATTTCCACCCAAACGCCACTAAAGCGCATACCATACTGTCCCGGAGGATTGTCGAGAGTGTAGCCTTCTGCCCCGAACTTAATATGTTCCGGTTCTCCACACTTTTTCAATACCTCGTCTTTGCTCATGCCAAATCTATATTCGCCAACTCGCAGACCCGGGACAATTATCCCCGCCTCTACCCTTTCAATGACTTTGGCACTATCGGGAATTCCTTTCAGCTCAAACATTGATCGATGAATCGGTTGATTATAAGCAAGAAATTCAATTTGATCACCTAGTTCATCTCCCCGCTCTTTGAGATGGTACTCTGAAAACTTCCTAATAAGTTTTGTCTTACGGTCAACAATAAGCTCTATTCGCGATTTAGAAGGGGAGTGGGTGGCTTCGACATAAATGAAATCACTATCTTCAGCAGGCTCATCAACAATTTTAAGCTCGATTTCCTCTTTTTCTTTTACCTGGTTATTTAGCCACCGTAAAAGATGTTCGTAATTAGACACCATAACAAAATCTTCCCACTCTTTGGCCGTATTATCAAACCTTGTAATAGTCACAACGTTGTCCTCAGGTGTCCACGTTTTCTTAATTCCCTCGTTCCAAACAGTGAACTTAACACCATCCTTACCGTGTTCATTACAGCGGAGGTTCGAAAGCTTGCCAGCGTTGTCATACTTTAACCAATAGTCTGAAAATTCATTGTTTTCGATGCTCTGGCCTTTCTCGAACTTTCGCAGGTGGACAGTCTTTATAGCATTATTAGCCTTGATTGTCTGATCAAGTGCGTAAGCCGGTGCGGCTGCCTTTTCGAAAAAGGTTATTAAGAACACAGCAGTTATTATTATCGCCGCCGTAGCGGTCAATTTTGTAATTGGACTTTTCATAATTGCTCTCCATATAATTGGGCGATAACTAGTCGATTTGTTATCAACGGTTTTGTTGTAAGTTTTCAATACATCATTAAGAACAAACATATCCATTCGCGGATTGGTGTCTGCGGCTACTTTTTGGAAAAGGGTTTTTATATCTTTGTTCGGTCTCATTTCTCAATATCTCCATTTACTAAGGAACGGAGCTTTTTCATACCATACCGATATCGACCAGCAACCGTGTTGGGAGATTCATTCTGAAATTTGGCTATTTCTCTTAGGCTCATATTTCCTTGCATATGCAGAGTGATCACCTCTCGTTGCTCATATGGTATCTGAGCCAATGCATTATCTAATAGCTCCAACTCTTCGTTCAACACAAGCCAACGTTCCGGCCTGCTTAAATCGCGGATAGGGATATCTGAGTTCTCAATACCAACCGTCCGATGGCGTTGCCTATATCGTTGTTGGTTCCTCACTCTATTAGCAACCGAAGTCATCAGATACTTCTTGAGATTCTTGATCCTGCATGGTCTTGTTGCCGATTGAGCGAGGCTAACGAAAACGTCATGTACTGCATCTTCAGCGGTAGTGATATCATTCATTAGGGAGAGAGCAAGTGCCAGCAACTCGTTCTTATACTTTTCATAAATCCGCTCTAGAGCAGTCACATCACCTGACTTGAATCTTCGAACAAGCACTTTATCTTCTAGCATTTTTGTCAACCAGCAACAAAAGGACATCCTTACAATATAAGACACCGGCATAGCTGATTTGAGTATAAACAAAGTATCTTTTTGGGGTATCTTTGTTTTGTGAAAGTGTAGATTTGCTTGATAATCACTAAATAGTCCAACGAAATCTACAATGGAGAAGCACGATGCCATTAGGCTGGGGCTTTGATAATTTGGACTGCAACAGACATTTATACACAGGTTCAAAATTGCCCAAACCGCCACCGCACGCTGTATGGTCAAGGGCACGAAGAAATATACGCAGGGAACTCTCGACACATGAAAATATCCCATGCAGGAGGCCGAACTTAATGAATCCGCCGAAATCATTTATGTAACTCTCAGTGCCTGCATTAGGGATTGGATCTTGGCAGATATCACTCCACCAAGCCTTATCCATCAAATGTCTCGACACGAAGATCAAAGATAGTTGCGTTGATCTGAAGACGTCGATCAATTTGCTGAAGGCCCAAATGCGAGCGTCCTTGCTTGAGTCAACGGATGGATAAATGGATATGGCTTCTTTCTTATTTTCAACCGTCCGATTCAGAATGGACTCTACGTGTTTTATCATTGCGCAGACTTCATTGCGGCTCAATTGGGTCATATCTTATCTCGTCTTCTTTATCTAATTTCAGTCAAAAAGTAGGAGAACAACATCAACGGAGAAGATCAACTGGCGTCGTTCCATTTAAAGAATGGTTCATCTTGCTTGTTGGGCCTCCACTCTCCACATAAGTCGGCTTCCCGAACGGTGGGAAATACCATATCTTCGGGTGCGAAAGTCGTAGATTCGTCATCTTGTACGTATGGACCACTTGGTCGCGGTGGGAATCTGTGACACAGTCCGGTTCCAAAGTTGGTTCTGTGTTCAGGCTCAAACCAAAGGCATGTGTTACATTCACGGTGTTCTGGGTTACTCATATCTTACCTCACTTTCTCTTTCTGATTTCGGCGTCAGAATAGCAGAGTTACATTTTATTGCAAGGTTTCATAGGCATGGGAGGAAGGGGATCACGTCTTAAATAATATTGACCGTTCTCGTGATCCTGCTTGATCGAAAGCTACGACAAGTTGCGAAAGCGAATAACGAATAATTACCCATTATCCCTCCGTAAATAGGTGGCGCTGCCCCCAGCTTTTCCTGGTTTTCCGATTGACACCTGCCACAGATCCCTACTCCCTTTCCCGCCAGGCCGGTCTGAAGAGAAGTATAAGGTGAAGCCATCCCTGGAGAGGTCTGTCCCACCATCTGTATTCAGACTATTGACCTTTGGTCCAAGATTCACTGGCGTGCCCCAAGGCTCGGAGACTGTTGTTCGTGTCGTAACCCAAAGGTCCCGACCACCTGACCCGCCGGGC
>CAZLTY010000130.1:0-13102 GCA_964562575.1 uncultured Pirellulales bacterium | reverse complement strand
AAACCGTCGCGTCGGCCCGAGGCTGAGCGAAGCGTCCAGCTGCAAGGCGGCCGAAACAGGCGATGTGAGCATCGTCGATGGAGGCCAACGCCGCAGATGGACGTTGCAGCCAGGCGAAGCCAGCAGGGTTTTGTTAGAGTGCCTTAGTCTCTACCGTTACCCATTCGTAAAGAGTTGGTATCACAATCAGAGTTAATAAAGTTGACGATATGAGTCCGCCTATTACGACGATAGCCAGCGGTCTTTGCACTTCCGAGCCGGTACCGGTAGTTATGACCAGGGGCAGCAATCCCAAAGCGGTTGTTATCGTGGTCATCAGAACGGGTCTCAACTTCGACGAACAACCTGCGATCACCGCTTCGGGCAGGGCCATGCCTTTTGCCTTGAGATGCTCGAATCGCGATATCAGAACAAGGCCATCCGTCAGGGCAATCCCGAACAAGGCGATAAATCCGATAGACGACGGAATGCTGAGGTTTTCTTTGAAAAGGGCCAGAGCGAAAACGCCACCGACCAATGACAGAGGTATGTTGAGCATAATCAAGAGCACATTCTTGAACGAATTGAACAGGCTGTAGAGCATCACGAGGACCAGAAACAGCGTGATGGGGATAACCACCGACAGCCGCTTGTTCGCCGCCTGGTGCAGTTCGAACTGTCCGCCCCAGGCGAGTCTGTAGCCGGCGGGAAGAGTCACGCTGGCGGCGACTTTTCGCTGAGCTTCCTCGACGAAGCCGCCTGCATCCCTGCCTCGAACGTTACATTGAATGGAGATAAACCGGCGCGTGTCCTCCCGGCTGATCTGGCGCAGACCCGTGACGGTATTGACGTCGGCGACTTCATTGAGCTGGACGTTGTAACCGGCCGGCGCGCGAATCAACAGGTTCTCTACAGACTGGATATCCTTGCGATACGCCTTGGCAAATCTCGCGGTAATGCCGAATATCTTCTCATCTTCGAAAACCTTGCCGACTTCCTTGCCGGATATGGCGCTGTGGATCGTGTTCTGTATCTGGTAGTTGCTCAGGCCGTGCCGTGCTATCCGGCTCCTGTTCATCTCGATCTGGAGTTGAGTCTGGCCCGCAACCTGCTCGGTCCTCAGGTCGGCGACTCCACTGACCTGGGAGAGAACGTCATGTATTTCGGCCGCTTTGGCTTCGAGGGTCGCCATGTCGGGGCCGAAAAGTTTCGCCACCACCGCGGTGCCGGCGCCGGCCACCAGGCCATCGACTTCATGCTTGATCGGCTGGGAAAAACTCACCGCCACGCCGGGGTAGTCACGAATGCGGCTGTCAATTTGAGCGACAAGCTCCTCCTGTGTCCTGGCATTCTTCCACTGCTTCCTGGGCTTGAGGTTGACGGTTATGCAGGCATAATTTGTGTGATGAATGTGCGGGCCGACCTCGCCGTAACCGATATCGGCGATCACCTGATCTATCTCAGAGAACTCCAGGATGTCCTTTGCAATCGCTTCGGAGGTGGCGCTGATCTCTTTGAGAGATATATTCGGGTTCATGTACGCCAGGACCTGAACTGTTCCCTCCTGAAGAGTTGGGACAAACTCCATGCCCAGCCTCGTGAAGACAACCGCCCCCAGTGACACCATGAGTATCATAGCCAAAATTACCGCCGAACGGCGGGCGAGACAAAACGTTAATATTGACCTGTAGCCGTTGAGAATCGCCGGATGAACCGCCCTGGCCTTTCTATCCCCTGCTCTTGCCGTATGCAGCAGTCGATAGAATACCGGGGCGATAATCAGCGCGTATATCAGCGAGCCCACCATGGTTGTCGAGACTGCAAACGCCAGCGGCCTGAACATCTTGCCCTCGACTTCGCCCAGAGTGAAGATGGGAATAAACACAATAATGATGATAGAGACGGCAAAAAATATCGGCTGGCCGACCTCTCGGGCGGCGGCCATTATTATCTCTGTCGGCGAGCCGGCTTCGCCTTTGCCTCCGAAGGTCGATTGAATTCTCTCGACCATGATGATCGTGGCGTCAACGATCATCCCCAGCGCAATCGCTATGCCGCCGAACGATATCAGATCGCCCGGCATTCCATTGCGGTACATCAGAACAAATGCAAACAGCGTGGAAAAAGGCAGTGAACAGACGACGATCAGGGCATTGCGCAGGTCCCCCAGGAAGACGAATGAAACAAGACAGACCAGGATAAGACCCAATGACAGTGCGCCCCTGACCGTATTAATGCTATTTCTCACGAGATCTGATTGATCGTAGTAGGGAATTACTTTTACGCCTTCGGGCAAGGTTTTGTTAATTTGGGCTATCCGCTCTTTCAAACGGCCGATTACCTCGAATGAGTTGGCGCCGTGAAGTTTGTAGACGCCGCCGACTACGATCTCTTTTTGCCCGTCCAGACAGGCCACTCCCCGCCTGAACGCATCGCCAAACTCCACGGTGCCGATATCGCCTATGAAGATCGGACTGCTTTTGTGGGCGCGTATTACGATGTTCTCGATGTCTTCCAATGTGTCAACCAGTCCCAGACTCCGGACGATCAGCTCTTCGGATCCTCTTTCGATGATTCCGGCGCCCAGGTTCATGTTGTTCTTTCGGACCGCCTCGATGACATCGTCCAGTGTCAGATCGTATTCGAGGAGCCGGTCCGGGTTCACCTTGATCTGATACTGCCGGACGTGCCCCCCCTGGCTGATGACTTTGGCAACACCGGAGACGGTTTGGATGTCGCGCTTGACGATCCAATCCTGAATCGTGCGCAGGTCGGTAATGTTGTAGCCGTCGCCCTGGACCCAGTAAGACAGAATCTTGCCCATCCCGCTGGCGATGGCGCCCATCTCCAGGCCGTGGGGCATATTCATGGTTTCAGGAATGCCCTCCTCGGCCTCTTTGAGCCGCTGGGAAACAAGCTGGCGCGCCAGGTAAATGTCCACGTCGTCTTTGAAGTAAATGTTCACCGTGGAAAGCCCGAGTGACGATATCGAACGGATTTTTTTCACGCCCGGGATACCCCGCATCGCCACTTCGACCGGACGGGTAACGAACTGCTCGACCTCCTCGGCCGCCATTCCCTCGAGTTCCGCGAATACCTGCACCAGATTGGGACTGATATCGGGAAACGCATCGATAGGCAGCTTTGAAAGGGAAAACACTCCTGCCGCACTAACGGCGACAAAACCCAGGACTATCAACAATTTGTGTTTCAGAGAAAACTGAATCAGTCTCGTAATCATGTCTGTATACCTCCAAGAGTCTTAGGCACTCTGACAAAACCCTGCTGGCTTCGGCTGGCTGCAACGTCCATCTGCGGCGTTGGCCTCCATCGACGATGCTCACATCGCCTGCTTCGGCCGCCTTGCAGCTGGACGCTTCGCTCAGCGCCCTCCCCGCTCAGGCGCCGCGGAGGCTCGGGCCGACGCGACGGTTTTGTTAGAGTGCCTTAATGAGCGTGGCCGTGACCGGCGTGTGCGCCGCCGGCAACCTTTTGCAACTCGGCTTTGAGCCGGAAACCGTTCTTGGTGACTATTCTTTCGCCCGGTCTGAGCCCCGAAGTAATCTCGACGACGACATCGTTAATCAGGCCAAAGCTCACGGTCCTTGGTTCGAAACCGTGATCGGTCTGTACAAAAACAGTCGGTTTGTCGTCCAGGTCCTGAATAACATCCTTTGGAACGACAACTTTCGCAGCGACCTTATCGACCAGCACTTCGGCGGTAACAAATGTCCCTGGCCTCAGCGTACCCGAGGAGTTGTCCAGCACCACTCTCGCCAGTGCGGTACGAGTTCTTTCGCCGACAATTGGCCCAACGTAGTTTATTCTACCCTTGACTTTCCCGTTCTCGGGCCCGACAGAGACCGTGACCGGTTGGCCCTGCCTGACACGAGGCATGTCTTTCTGAAAGACGCTGAGGTCCACCCACACAGTACTGAGATCCGCTATGGTGAAGGCGCTGGATTCGTCGCTGAGCTTTTCGCCGAGGGTAATGTGCTTTTCGATCACCGTCGCGTCAAAGGGAGCACGCAGGGGATACCAGGCAAGTCTCTCGTCTTGGGTGCCGAGCTCCGCTGCCATCTGAGCGGTCTGCTTGGCGGCACATTCCTTACAGTTCGGATCGTCACAAGCTTCCTCTTGTCCGGTGGGTTTCTGCCCCTGAGCAAAAAGCTGGATGTCTTCGATATCCTCGGCGCTCAGGCCCAGCACATAGAGATTGCGCTCGGCGCCTTTGAGTTCAATCTGGCGCACCTGCAGGGCTCGCTGGGCTTCCAACAGATTGCGCTTGACGTCGAAAGCGATGCTGTCGCGGGTCGCCGCATACTTGGCGTCGGCCTTCTTGAATTCATTCTCGGCGGCAAGATAGTCTTTCTCGCTGGAGATTTTTTTCTCGAACAGCGATTTTTCCCGCTCGTAGGCAGAGATGGCCAGAACAAGCTCGGCGTAGGCTGAGACGAGCATTGTGTGATTGGCGTCCAGAGCCTCACCGCCAGCCCCGCGCATAGTCTCCAGCGACGGGGATGATTTCAGAGTCTCCAGCAGTCCCGCAGTGCTGTCGGATATCAACTGAGCCCGCGTGAGGTCCATCGAACAGCAGCTAAGCTCGGCCCACCTGGTAAGGTAATCCACCTTCGCCTTGCCGAGCTGCGAACTCTCGAGCCAGGCGATGACCTCACCGGCCTTGACCGTATCGCCAACATTATTGAGCACCTGGCGGACCACGCCAGGGGCATTGGGCATGATGTGCGCCACGCGGTCGGTGTTGATTGCGATCTGACCGGGCAGGCTGACGTGAACATCGACTTGCCCCGGGCCGGCCGTGCCGACTTCTATTTCATACCTCTCAACATCGTCCTGTGTCAAATGAACGACCAGTTCGCCTGCGTCTTGGTGGGCGCCGGCTTCATGTTCGGCTTCGGCGATGGCCTGCGCGCCCTTAGTCACGACGCGATCGCCTTCGGCCAGACCCGAGAGCACCTGGACGAATCCGTCGGCTCGGGTCCCCAGCTTGAGCAGACGTTCCTCGAATGTCTCGCCGGCCAACTGCACAAAGGCCACCTTCTCTGCGCCCTCGTCGACGATAGCCGATTCCGGGACCGCTACACTCGGGCCGGCCGCCGTCTGGCGCATCTGAACAGGTTCGGTCTTGCTCGGTATCTTCCACTGCTGCTCTTTGAGAAAGCCAATCCCCTCGATCTGAGCAGCCGCGGGGGCATGGTCTATCTCCTCCTGCGAGGCGTAGACCTTGACCGGAGGCAGAGCAACGACGTAATCCCGGCCCGCAAGTGGAATTTTCAGCGAGACATTCCAATCACCAGCCTTCGAGAAAGTCAGCGCAGGAATGTAAATACCGTCTCTGGCGGGCTTCGGATCGACGCACTCTATAGGCGTCTGAGAACCGTAGCGCAAGATGAATGTCACGGGGCCCTGCCTCCTGGGTTCGAGCGTCACCAAATCGGTGACGTGTGTAACGAACTGAGTCGGTTTGTTGACCGCGATAAGAGGATGCTCGAGAAATATCTCGAACCGTTCGCTCCATTCAGTGACCTGGGCCGAACCTCCTTCGCCGTGCGCATGGCCATGATCGCCACTTGAAGGAGCGCTCGCAGCCGGGACAAACGAACCGTAATGATACTGAATTGCCACCCCGATTGCGATTCCGACCCCAAGAACACATAGTAATGTCAGAAGTGTTTTAGGCTTCATCACTTGGACTCCTTATGATCATTTTCGTGAATTTTCTTTATTGAATCGATGCTCTGCCCTATCAGACGCTCGGCGTCGGCTTTGGCCTTGTGATAGGCGGCCAAAGATTCGATGTATCTGCCCCTGGCCTCGAACAACGTCCGTTGAGCATCGAGGACCTGCAGGTAGTCGAACTTTCCGTCGCGGTATCCTTCACTGATAGCATCAAAACTGCTCTGAGCACCGGGCAACACGTCGTTCTTCAACGCGGTTGCTTCGGCATATGTCCCCGCGAGTCTCTGCGCCGCCTCTTCGAGCGAGACTATAATCTGAATCTCGGCTGCTTTGCCGCTCTCTTGAGTCTTGGCAAGCAGGTATGTCGCTTTGCGAATGCCGCCCTGATTCCTGTCCGATACGGACAGCGGAATCGACAGGCCTAAGACCGCCGCCGAGTCGTCGGTCTCGTTGAACCAGCTCAAGCCGCCGCTTAGCCTGACATCGGAAACCGCCCGGGCCTTTTCCAGCTCCAAAGCCGCACGACGTCTTTTCTTCTCCGCTTGCCAGCGAGCTACGTCAGGATTGTCGCCATCATGGCGGGCCAGCTCATCGCTCGTCGCAGCAGGAGATATCTCGTCAAGCTCACCTGCAACCGCATCGAAGCGGGTGGCTCTTGCGCCCCACGCGGCGGCTAATCTCTTGCGGGCGGATTCCAAGGTACGCATAGCTCGCTGAGGCTCTATCCGCGCGGTGGCCAGCGCCACGCCGGACTTGGTTTGTTCGATCGGTGAATCTCTCCCGGCCTCCACCCGCTGAGTGACAGCGCTGTGCGCCTGCTCGGCAATGCGGACAAGCTCCTCGGTCAAGGCCAGCCGCTCCTGCCAAGCCAGCACGGCTACAAAAGCCTTGGTCACCTCTTTGGTGACGTCGAGCCGCTTTGCCTTATGGTCCCATTCGGCAAGCTCTTTTTCGAGAGACGCCAGGGTCGTTCGCCTGGCGCGCTTCTGGGCCATTTCGATTGGCTGAGCAATCGCGATGGTTGTTTCAGCACCATCAAAGCCGCTGCGATTGCCCGCGCCGCCGATCTCTTCGATCTCGACCCCAAGCTCCGGATTCGGCCGCAGGCCCGCCTGCAAGCGGCCTGCCTCGGCAGCCCTGATATCCCAGGAAAAGGCCTTCAGTTCGGGATTGTGCTCCAATGCCAACTCCAGAGCCTGTTTCAATGTGACAACACCGGTCGGCTCGACTACTTCGGCAGCCGCAGGGGTCCCGGCTCGCCGGGATGTTTGGCCTAATCTATCACGAGGGCCGGCATGCATTCCTGCCCCCGCTTCCTTGGGCTGCTGGGCACAGCCTGAGAAGCCGAGAACGAATAGCACCACCAACAGCAACAATCTTAGACGCATATCAAAAATCCTAAAACATATCCTTAATTCGGGTCTCTTGCGAACGACGCGGATACTGAGGAAATTTAGAATTGGGAATTGAGAATCAAAAAGAGCAGAACTCTCAATTCCTCATTCCAAAGTCTGAGTTAGCGGGATTTGATCACGCCAGGAGAATAACTGTGCGCAGAGGTATGAAGTAGGAAGTGACAGCAAATGCGTTTGAAGTCGCAAGATGTTCAGAACAATCGGACTGCTCGACAGCGGCGATCACGCCTGCAACAGGGGCTGCAAATGCCAAATTCAACTGTTCCACTGTTTGCGAAATTTTGGCCAGGCCGAAGGAAACCGGGACATCAACACACTGGCCGTTGTGACAGTGTTTGTCATGCTCATGCCCGCCTTCGGAAGAACGGTGGCCATGATCTGTGGATTGAGAATCAACGTGATCCATGCACTGCGTATGGACGGCTGATTCGAATTCAATATGACCGTCGGCGCCAAAACACAGCACGGTTCCATACACGGAATTGCCAATCAGAGAGAGGCAAATCAGAACAGTGATAAATCCTCTACCTACGTATTTCCCAGTTGCATTCACGAACATAGTCCCATTATACCACGTCCAGCGACAAGATACAAGTCTTGTCGGCATATCCGAGCAAGAACTCCACATGTTCGCCCCGCATTCCTCGCCATTTCAGCCCCTGGGTGTGTTTGGTGCGGATTGTAGCAATCTGAGGGGCATTTGCATTTTTCGGGCAAATCTGCTATTCTCAGCGTTGAAAGGGCAGAGGTCCCGGCACGCCGGGATCCCTACTGAAAGGACCAAGAAGATGTCGAAAGATCTAAGCCGCCGTGAGTTGTTTAAGAAATCTCTTGTTAGTTCCGCAGCCGGCGCACTCGTTGCAGCGAAAGCCGCTGCCAGCCCCGCCGTCGATTTTCCGACGGGTAAGCTGGGCAACGCCAGGATCAGCAGATTGATAATTGGCGGCAATCAATTCAGCGGATGGTCCCACAGCAGAGATTTGCCGTATCTGCGCGAGTTGTTCAGGGCCTACTCCTCGGATGAGAAAATCATGGACACGCTCGAACTGTGCGAGGAGATGGGGGTAAATACGATGCTATCCGGAGGCTCGCGGCACCTCAACAAGTACTGGAAGGAAAGGGGCGGGGCAATTCAGTGGATTGCACAGGTCCACCCACAAGCAACCGACCTGACGACCAATATAAAAAGAGCAATCGACAACGGGGCAATCGCCGCTTACGTCCAGGGCGGCGTCGGGGATAGTTTCGTCAAGGCCGGCCGCGTCGACCAGCTCGGCAAAGCCGTCGAATTCATCAAGCAAAACGGATTGGTCGCCGGAATCGGTGGCCATTCGATCGAGGTGCCAATCGCAGCCGAGAAGGCAGGGATAGACGCCGACTTCTACATGAAGACTCTCCATCACAGCAATTACTGGTCCGCCACGCCGAAGGAAGAAAGAGTGGACTTCAACGTCGACAGCGGCAGCCTGCTCGATCACGATAACATCTGGTCGATAACACCGGAAAGGACTATCGGGTTCATGAAGACGGTGAAAAAATCCTGGATTGCCTTCAAAGTTCTGGCCGCCGGCGCTATACATCCGAGAGAGGGTTTCAAGTACGCCTTCGAGAACGGAGCCGATTTTGTCTGCGCAGGCATGTTTGACTTCCAGATCCGGGAGAACGTGCTCATCGCCAAAGACGTACTCTCGGCGACAGCCAACAGGCAACGCCCCTGGATAGCGTGAGACGAGAAGATCAGATGTCACTCGACACCTTGGCTGAAGCTTTTCGTGGCGTATTTCAGCGGCTCAAAGGATGCCAAATCCTTTATCGCGACCGCTCCCCACGTCGTGCTCAGATGTCCCAGCATGCGATCGTTGTCGTGTTTCTTGGAATAATCCACAAGAGCTTTGGCGGCATCCGGTTTCTTCCAACTGGCGGGCCAGACGCGAAAACCTTTCTCAAGAAACATCGGCACCGATTCGTACGCCTTCCTCGGCTCGTAATGCCAGTCGCAGATTATAATGTCTTTGCCAATCATATCGATCGCCCCCGCCGTATCGTTGGCGCTGGCTTCCCACTTGCCGTAATTGTATTTTGAAGCATCGATCAGCCGGTCACCCCACATGAGCATTTCGATCTTGTGTTTGCCGACCAGATGCCTGTGATAGTCATTGATGGCTCTGGCGAGAAGTTCGGCCTTGCCTTTGCGCCTGCATCGAGGGCAATCCTCGTCGCCGATCAGAAACACCTCGTCCAGACCCACGTGCATGGCGTCCGCGTCGAATACCTCGATCAGCTCATCCACAAGTTCAAATATGATCTTGTTGACCTGCGGATGCAGCGGACACCAGCTTCGACAGTAAATACCCTCGTTGTTCGGATACTTTCCCGGCGTTTCATCGAATTGAGGATACTCCGTCAGCAGTGGTGCCGTTCTCTTGCTCCACGACTGATGTCCAAGACATTGAAATTGCGGAATCAGCCTGACCTTGTGTCTGCGGCACTCGGCAAGAAGTTTCTTGATCTGCTCGGGGCCGCTTGCACCACCTCTGGCCAGCTCCGGATGCGATTTGTACTGGTACCCGTAATTGATCTCGCCGACTATCACATTGATGCCGAGCCCGGACAGCTCGCCGACTACGCCGGTCAACTGCCCTACCGCCCTGCCGCTGCCAATACCAACGTGGATCCCGCGCCAATGCTCTTTGCCGCCGGCCTCCGGTGATGCGCCTGCGCCGTCCTGTGCTTGGGAGACCGATAAAAGAACAAACACCGCCAAAAGAATAGATTTGATTTTCATAATGCCCTGCCCTCTGCTCAAACTTCAATTCACGTACATTGAACCTCTGAGGCTGCTTGCCGCGGCGAGACCACCTAGTCCATACCGTGACGGCCTTGGTCGCAACCAGGCCACTGCAAACAAGTATACCGGATCAGACTCCGTTGGCAAGCAAACAGGGCCCTTGCCGCCTAATCTCCGCTGATTGCAGCCTGTTCGGCACAAAGTGCTTGTTTTTCGCCCGCAAGATGGGCATAATGCTGTAAGAAAATCAAAATGCAAAAATCAAAATGCAAAATTGCGGAATCGCCTTCGGCGAGGCGCTTTAAAACAGCCCGCGAAGCGGCTCATCAATTTTGACTTTTGATATTTGATCTTTGCATTGTTTCTAACGACACAGCCACATTCTAGCTGCGAACGAGACTTTGCCGCTCGTGATAAAATTCCGGGTGGGGGGGGCTTTGAGGTTCCTCTCGCACGCCGAGACGCTCAGAGTCTTCCAGCGGGCCTGCGTGCGAGGGCGAATAAACATTCGATACAGCCAGGGCTTCAATCCACGCCCCAGGCTATCGTTACCGCTGCCCAGGCCCGTAGGGGTCGAGTCCGACGACGAACTGCTCTGCCTTAAGGTACACAAGAGCACAGAGGATGGCGGCCACTTGTATTCGGCGGTGGCTGCGGAGCTTTCGGCGCAGTTGCCCGAGGGTATTGAGCTGATTTCGGTAAACGTCGCTCGGCCCGGTGCATCGTATCAGCCCCTTTCGGCTACATACGCGCTGGCGTTGCGCCGAGAATATCTCAACGACGAGTTAAAAGCAACAATTGAGCGTTTGCTGGCCAGCGAAAGCCTCAATCTTCAGCGACAAACGGGCGCCAGGAGTTCAAGAATCAAGAATATTGACGTCAGAGGCTTTTTAACGTCGATTGAGACCGATGAGCAAGGTATAATTGTCGAGTGCAGCATCAGGGCCGCCGGCTCGGTACGAGTTGACGAGGTTCTGGGCCTGCTTGCGTTGGATCAGAGCATGCTGGCGGCGCCCATCAGGCGGACTGCCGTGCGGTGGCAAGATGCATGATGTTAGGACTTGTCTAAATATATAGGATGTGAAAATGCCAAGAGAGATGCTCATAAATGTGGCTGAGAGCGAGGAGTGCAGAGTAGCAGTCGTCGAGAAAGGCTACCTCGAAGAGCTGTACGTCGAACGTGCCAGCCTGGGCACGCACGTCGGCAATATCTATAAAGGGAAGGTCGTAAACATCGAGTCCGGCATACAGGCGGCGTTCATAGACTTTGGCGTCGGCAAAAACGGTTTTCTCCACATAAGCGACCTGCATCCCCGCTACTTTTCCAGGTCCGGCAGCAAGCACGTCGAGACGATTGGCAGGCGCAAATCGCTCAAGGATCGGCCGCCCATTCAGGATTGTCTTCGCAAAGGCAAGGAAATCGTCGTGCAGGTGACAAAGGAAGGCATAAAGACCAAGGGCGCGACCCTCAGCACCTACGTCGCTCTGCCGGGCAAGTACCTGGTCATGATGCCCTGGACGCGAAAGCACGGCGTCTCGCACAAGATCGAAGACGAGGACGAGCGCAGAAGACTGCGCCAGATTCTCGAGGAGATCGAGCCGCCGAAAGGGCGAGGCTTCATCATCAGGACGGCGGGACAGGGGGCCTCGAAGAGGGACATACAGAATGATTTGAGGTACCTCAGTCGCTTGTGGAGAGCTATTGAAAAACGCATAGAAACCGAAGGCGCCCCGGGCGAGCTCTATCAGGAATCGGATCTGGTTATCAGGGCGCTGAGGGATGTTTTCAACAGTAAGATAGCCAAAATAGTGTGTGACTCGGAAAGCGTGGTGCGCAAGATCATGGAGTTCTTCTCAATCGCTACTCCGCGCGTGAAACGAAGAGTGACATATTACGACGGCAAAGTCCCACTGTTCCACAAATACAAGATCGAGAGTGAAATCGCCAAGGTCCAGTCCCGCAGGGTAGATCTTAAGGGTGGCGGTTCGATCATAATCGAGCAAACCGAGGCGCTGGTCTCGATTGATGTCAACAGTGGCCGGTACCGAAAGAAGGAAAATGCCGAGGAGACTGCGTACGAAAGCAACATAGAAGCGGCGAAGGAAATCGCCCGCCAGCTTCGACTGCGAGATCTCGGCGGACTGATTATCTGCGATTTCATCGATATGCGTAGCGCCAAGCACCGCAAAGACGTTGAAAGAGCTTTTCGGGCCGCCGTCAAGGATGACCGCGCTCGCGCGCGAGTATTGAGCATAAGCAGATTCGGCGTCGTGGAAATGACACGCCAGAGAATGCGGCCCTCGCTGCAGTCCAGTACATACCTGGCCTGCCCAAACTGCGCCGGATCGGGCTTTGTCAAAAGCCATGAATCGCTGGCTCTCGAGATTATTCGCCTGTTGAATCTCTCGGCGTCGAAAGAGCAGATAAAACGTATCGAACTGTTTGTCTCACCGGAAGTCGCTGACTACCTCCAAAATATGAAAAGGGCGGCACTCGCACAGATCGAGGAGCACAGCGACAAGCGGGTACTCATTCATGCCGCGTCCGATTACTCCGGGGAAAAGAACGATCTGATCTGCTATAACGAGAGAGGCAGCGTGGTTAAGTTATAGAAACTGTGGCCGACAACATGCAACTCAATTGTGGATGTTCACCCGCCAGAGCCCAGAAGTCCGGGGGCAAGTGCGTGGCATTTGACCTTGAATATGCGCGGCGGGTAATCGAGGCTGAGGCCGATGCGATTACTTCGGTCAAACCCATAGTCAATGAGTCTTTCGCCCGGGCGTGCGAGATGATTTACGGCTGCACGGGCTCGTGCATAGTGAGCGGAATCGGCAAAGCGGGGATTATCGGGCAAAAGATAAGCGCCACACTTGCTTCGACCGGCACGCCGAGTCATTTCCTTCATCCGGCCGAGGCCGTCCACGGCGATCTGGGCAGACTGCGTGAGGACGACGTGGTGATAGTCCTCAGCTACGGCGGCGAAACCGATGAAGTCACCCGGTTGATCAACCTTCTCAAGCAGTTGCAGATAACGTTGATATCGATAACGGGCGACAGTGATTCGACACTGGGCAAACACAGCGACGTCATACTGTGCATGGGTCAGATAAGCGAGGCCTGCCCGTTGGGCGTTGCTCCGAGCGTTTCCACCACCTGCATGCTGGCGGTTGGAGATGCACTTGCCTTGACGATTATGAAGGCGCGTCAGTTCAGCGT
>CAZLTY010000129.1:0-13169 GCA_964562575.1 uncultured Pirellulales bacterium | reverse complement strand
TCAAGGTGTTGCCGAAAAGGTTCAGCGAGAATCCCGAGTACGTCGAGCGGTTTTACAAGGAGGGTCAGGCCGCCGGAAGCCTCAATCATCCCAACATCGTCCAGGCTATCGACGTCGGTGAGGCAGGCGGATATCACTATTTCGTGATGGAGTACGTCGAGGGCAAGACCATATCGGACGACCTGGTGGCTGGAAAGGTCTTTTCCGAAGCCGAGGCGCTCGAGATAATAACTCAGGTCGCCAGCGCACTGGCGCACGCCCACGTCTGCACCCTTATCCATCGCGACGTCAAGCCCAAGAACATCATAATAAGCACCAACGGAACGGTCAAACTTGCCGACATGGGTCTGGCACGCGCAACGACAGACATCGAGGCCGCGCAAAGCGAAGCAGGCAAGGCCTACGGAACGCCATACTACATTGCACCGGAACAGATTCGAGGCAAAATCGACATCGACGGCAGGGCCGACATTTACGGCCTCGGGGCTACGTTGTATCACATGCTTACCGGGCGCGTGCCGTTCACGGCCGAGGACTCTGCGGACGTCATGCGAAAACACCTGAGGGAAAAGCTGGTTCCGCCCGACCATATCAACACTTCGCTGTCGGCCGGGGTCTCGGAAGTTGTCGAGATCATGATGGCCAAGCGCAAGGAAGATCGCTATCACGACGTCGAGGAATTGCTCACCGACCTGGAGGCCCTTCGCGACGGCAGACCGCCGGTCCACGCACACAAGCGGTTCGACGTTTCGATGCTCGAGAAGCTGGAGGAGGGAGACGTTGTCGAGGTCAAAGAGAAGGCCTACGAAGAAGAGACCATCGCCAACTACCGCATGGCGATTCTGATCCTGAGCGCAGTAGCAGCCGTATTCCTGCTGGTCATTGTTCTGCTGCTCTTGTTCAACAAGTAGACCCACAACCTCGGCGCAGCCTCGGGCCCTGATCAATACAACTGGTTTCAAACGTTGCTCTGGCTTCGCCCGGCTGCAAAGCCCCGTGGCTTTGTCGGCCTGCATCGACGATAGAACCAATCCGCCTTCGGCGGACTTCGGCCTTCGTGCCCTGGGGCTTTTCGCTCGGGCTCGGGCCGACGATCAACTTTTGAAACACCCTCTAGGGTATTTTCGATTGACAACGACGCCTGATGGCTCTATCATTTCAGTATCAGTTGCACTACAAGGTAAGGATGGCCTAATTTATGTCAAGTAAAGGATTTACGCATCTCCACTTGCACAGTCAGTACTCATTGCTCGATGGTGCTATCGCCTTCGGCAAGCTTCTCAAACAATGCAAGAGACTCGAGATGGACGCTGTGGCAGTTACCGATCACGGCAACATGTTCGGGGCTGTTGAGTTCTATACGAAGGGATTAGCCGCGCATGTCAAGCCGATACTCGGCATCGAGGCGTATCTGGCGCCGGCCAGCCGGTTCGACAGGACCAAGACCGGCATCTCCGATGCGGCGTATCATCTGATTCTGTTGGCCGAAAACAACACCGGCTATCAGAATCTGCTCAAGCTCACCAGCGCCGGCTATATTGACGGCTTCTACTATCGCCCGAGAATAGACAAGGAGATTCTGGCTCAATGCAACGAAGGTATTATCTGCACGTCGGCGTGTTTGAAAGGCGAGCTCGCCGCCGAGATTGCCCGGGGTAACGAACAAGCGGCTCGCACAAAAGCGGAAAGTTATGTCAAGATTTTCGGGCCTGAGCGGTTCTTCATCGAGATACAGGAGCATGAGGGTGACGGCCCCAAGACTACCGAGGGGCTCGTCGATCTCGCCAACAAGATGGGGCTCGGCCTGGTGGCGACCAATGACGTGCACTTTCTCGCCGAGAGCGACCATGAGGCACACAACTGCCTTTGCGCCATAAGCACGGGCAAACAATTCGACGATCCCAACAGGATGATTTATCCGTCGGACATCTACCTCAAGAGCGCCGAGGAGATGCGCGAGCTTTTTGCCGGGCTACCGCAAGCCTGTGACAATACACTGTCGATCGCCGAGCGGTGCAACGTCAAACTCGACCTAAAGACACAGCATGCGCCGCGCTTCGAACCTTCCGACGGCTCAACGCCCGAGGACTATCTGACCAAGTTGTGTTACGAAGGGGCCAAGGAGCGATACGGCGAGATCACCGAGAAGATAAAGGCCCGACTCGACAGGGAGCTGGACGTAATCGAATCGAAAGGCTTCGCCGGCTACTTCCTCATCGTCTGGGATTTCTGCAAGTACGCACATCAGAACAAGATCCCCATCGGCGCCAGAGGCAGCGGCGTGGGAACGCTGGTCGGATACTGCCTGGGGCTCTGCGACGTTGATCCGATACGATACGATTTGCTTTTCGAGCGGTTCATGGACCCCGAGCGCAACGAGATGCCCGATATCGACATCGATATCTGCCAGGCTCATCGGGCGCAGCTCATAGACTACGTCCGGAAAAGATATGGCCACGTCGCGCAGATAATCACTTTCGGAACAATGAAGGCCCGGGCGGTTATCCGTGACATTTGCCGGGTGCTCGGCGTGCCGTTGGGCGAGGCGGATAGACTGGCCAAGCTTGTGCCCTTCTCGTTGGATATGACGCTCGAGAAAGCACTCAAGACCGAGCCCGAATTGAAAGAAGCCTACGACGGCAGTGAGCAAACGAGAAAGGTCATCGATATCGGCCAGAAGCTCGAAGGTCTCGCCCGCCACGCATCGGTCCACGCCGCGGGCATCGTCATCGCCGATGAGCCTTTGACAAATTTCGTGCCGTTGTACAAGTCGCCGAGTTCAGAGGACATAGTGACGCAGTTCGAGGGACCCACGGTCGAGAAGGTCGGTCTGCTGAAGATGGACTTCTTGGGGCTCAAGACCCTCAGCGTCCTGGAACGGTCATGCCAATTGGTGAAGGAGATCCACGGCGAAGACATCGATCTGGAGAAACTCGATCATACAGACCAAAAGGTCTTTGAACTTTTCTCGGCGGGCATGACAAAAGGAATCTTTCAGTTCGAGTCGGGCGGCATGCAGAATCTGCTGATGAAAATGAAGCCGGACCGTGTGGAAGATTTGATCGCGGCCAATGCGCTCTATCGCCCGGGGCCGATGATTCTCATTCCGGATTACATCGACCGCAAGCACGGGGCCAAATGGAGCCTGCCCCACCCGATCATGACCGAGATCCTCGAAGAGACCTACGGCATCATGACCTACCAGGAACAGGTGATGCGAATCTGCAACCGCTTAGGTGACATCCCGCTGCGAGAGGCTTACACTCTTATCAAGGCAATAAGCAAGAAGAAGGCCAAGATCATCGCCAAAGAGCGGGAGAGATTCGTCGAAGGCTGTGTCAGCAAGGGTCTGACGGCTAAGCAGGCCGAGGAGATTTTCGAGCTTATCGAACGATTCGCCGGCTACGGCTTCAACAAGAGTCACTCGACCCGCTATGCCTTCATCGCGTACCAGACCGCTTATATGAAGTCGCATTGGCCCGTCGAGTTCATGGCGGCTCTTCTGACTTACGAAATGGACAACACCGAGAAGATCGTCGATTACATCGCCGAGTGTATACAGATGAACATCGAAGTCCTGGCGCCCGACATCAATGAAAGCGGTGTCGATTTCACGCCGCTCTATGAGCAGCCGCAAGCCGGCGAAACCAACAAGGGCGTAATACGCTTCGGCCTGGCCGCTGTCAAAGGCGTAGGCGAAAAAGCAGTCGAACAGATCATCGCCGCTCGCAAAGATGTCGGCACGTTCAAGAGCCTTTTCCACTTCTGTGAAAACGTGGACCTGAGGGCGGCCAACAAACAGGTTCTCGAAGCGCTCATTAAAGCCGGAGCTTTCGACAAGCTCGGGGGGGGACGGCCGCAGATGATGGCCGGCCTTGAAAGCGCGATGGAAAACGGAGCGAGCTTGCAGTCCGACAAGCAGGCGGGCCAGATGAATTTCTTCGGGCAGATGGCCGGTGGCGACGACTACTCGAAGGACCACAAACGCCTGCCCAATGTTGCGCCGTGGCCCGAGCCAAAGATGCTGGCCTACGAAAAGGAGGTGCTCGGCTTCTATGTCACGAGCAATCCGCTGAGCCATCACGCCGAGAGCATAAATGCCTATTCGACCGTGAACAGCTCGCAACTGGCCGAGGCCAACGGCGAGAAGGAAGTAGTGATCGGAGGGATGATAACCAAGGTAAGATATAACCTGACCAAGACCGGGCGAAACGCCGGCTCGAAGATGGCGGTCTTTACACTACAGGATTTGCAGGGACAGGTCGAAGTGGTGATGTTCCCCGATGTGCTCAATGGATTCGCCGACGTGCTGGAGCCTGACGCAATCATCTTCGCAAAGGGCAAGCTCGATTACCGAAGGGAAAAACCCAACGTCCTGGCCTCGGAGTTGATAAAGCTCGAGGACGTCAGGGACAAGTTAGCCGCGAAGGTCAAGATAGGCCTCGACGCCAGGGAAGTGACCGAAGAGAGGATAGCCAAGATCAAGAGCATCTGCGAGCATCACAAGGGCAAGAGCGCCGTCTATGTCGCCGTGCGAACCGGCAAAGGCTGGGTCCACACTGCGGCCGACAGGCAACTGAGCGTAAACCCCAACCTCGACTTCTGCCGAAAAATGAGACAGTTGGTAGGCGAAGAGAACTTCCAGTTGGCAAGGTAGAAACAAGAAACACCGAAATGGAAGCCACTTTAACGAGAGACGAGTTCAACAAGTCGTGGATAGAGTTACTTGAAGCAGTCTCACTGTAGAAGCTGAGATTGCCGCGCGACTCTGCGAATCACTCGCAATGACACAAGTGCACCTTTCTTGTCATGTAGGAGGAACCCGGCGACGAAGCAATCTCGCTTCTTTCGGCGGGCCTGCCTTCACTTCTTCCTTACGGCCATCGTGTGAATCGGCCGTTGGTCCTCGATGTATTTTCGTTCGAAATTTGTGCCGACATATTCGCCCGTTTCAGCGCCGGCGGGTCGGATAAAATCTATTTCCTCCAGTTCCTCGCTTCGCCCGGCCAGAGTAGTCTTTATCTGCTCGAAATAACCCGCATGGTCGGTGGCGATTCGCAACTGTCCGCCGGTCTTTAAGCAGCCAATGAGGTTCTGAAGATTCGCCGGGCAGATAAAGCGTCTTTTGTTGTGACGTTTCTTGTGCCAGGGGTCGGGAAAGTAGATGTGGAAACAGTCCACCGAGTTGTCGGGCACCGAATCGGCTAAGAAAGCCGCGGCGTCGGTCCGAATGATCCTCACATTCGTCAGACCCCATCGGCCTATTCGGTCGACTGCGCGGCGGTAGTATCTGCCGGCCCATTCAATGCCGAGGAAGTTGTCGCCAGGCTGGGCCTTGGCCTGGCTAACCAGGAAGGTGCCTTTACCGGCGCCGATTTCGATGTGCACGGGGCCGACACGTCCGAAAAGCCGGGCAAAGTCAATTTCTCCATTCACGTTTTCCGGCTTTAGTGAAATCCCAGGATAATCTTTCAGTATTCGCGCCATCAGCTAAATCAGATCAAAAAGACACACGCTAGTACGATTGTAAGTATCGCAGCGATTGTATTTGCCGCAGGGACAATGTTCAAGCAAAGAGTGGACCGGTCTTGCTGTCCAGGCGCAGCTAAAGTGCCGCTGACCGTTGTTCGATAAGATGCAGTGAACTCGTTTGTCTGCTAATGCGTATTCATTATAGGACAGAATCGCAGGGGCCAAGAAAGGAAGTCTGAAAAATGATTCTACAGCTTGTCAGATCACGTCGCAAACACGTCCTCGTGGATATCGACACTCAGAAAGACTTTCTATTGGCCGAGGGTAAGGCCTGCATAAGAAACCACCGCAGAGTGCTTGCGCACATCCGCAGGGTCATGGCCTGGGCAAGAACTCAGAATATCCCGATAATCTCGACCGCCGAGATTTATCCTAGTAACAACGGTGAGAGTGCGATTGACTACTGCATCGACGGAACAGAGGGACAGAAGAAAATACATTACACGCTTTTCAACGACAGGGTGACTTTCGTCGCGGACGGCAATACGGATTTGCCGAGGGATATGCTGCGTCGGTACAAACAGATCATCCTTCACAAGCGCTGCGTCGATCCGTTCGACGAGCCTCGGATCGACAGACTGCTCAGTGAAGTGCGCGCCAACGAGTTCATTCTGGTCGGCACGACGCTCGAAGGCGCCGTTAAGATGACGGCGCTGGGATTGCTGCAACGAGGCAAGAAAGTCACGGTGGTAGTCGACGCAGTGGGCTCACACAGCAAGAAAGAGGCAATGTTGACGCTCCGCAAGATGGAGACCAAGGGAGCAAAGATGATCGACACCAGGAAACTCGCCGGGACGTCCCATCTAAGGCAGGTTGGTACATGTGCCTGTGAGAGCTGCCGGGGTGCCGGGCGCAAAGCATCGATAAACGCCGCAGAAGAGGACTAGGCTCGACCGCATTTGTCGTTGAAGATCATTCCAGAATCCACCTGAGGCGAACCATTGCGCGCTCAGATTCTTTTAATCATTGACATAGTCCGTCGGGCGCAATATTTTTGTCTTCGCGTTTTGGATCTCGGTTGATTGCCGCCAGGCCTTGGGCAGGCGGTCCGCCCCCGGCTACAAGATCGACTTGACAAAGGTTTCAGACAAGGATATCGCTATGAAACATTACGGCACATCATGCATCCGCAAAGAAAACAACCCGACCTGGATTCTACCGAGACGTTGGTGTTTCTATATCTGCGTCGCACTGTGCGCAACGTTTGCCAGCATCGGACGCCCAGAGAGCAGCGGCGAGAAAGCCAACGGCTCTCATCGCCCCATTTGCGTCAATGGAGTCTTTCCAAGTCTGACCGTACTGGCAAAGGGGACAGGCAGCGACTCCGAGGCCGGCATCGGAGCTGTGATTCCCTGGGCCGAGAAGCTCTGGGCGGTCGGATACGTAGCCCATATCCGGGGTGACGGGCTCGGACTCTACGAGATCAGCGAGGACATGACAATGCAGCGTCACCCGGCCTCGGTTACCGGCACATTCGCAAATCGGATGGTTCACTGGCCTTCCGGCCAGGCGTTCATCGGGCCACACGCGATTGACGCCGAAGGAAATGTCCGAACGATCGAATCGCTTAAGAAGCACCGCCTGACCGCCACGATCGCTCACCTGACCGACCGCAAGAACAAGGTCTACTTCCTCGGCATGGAGGGCCGGTTCTGGGAAGTAGACGTCAAGACGCTCGAATCAAAACTGCTGTTCAACCTGGTCAAGGAACTTGAAATAAGGCCTGCGAAGGAACACTTCAAGGGCGCCTACAGCGGCGCGGGTCGAGTCGTCGTGGCCAACAATACCTACGACCAGAAGGAACACTTAGGTCAAAGGGATGCGGGGCGCCTGGCCGAATGGGACGGCAAGAAATGGACAATCATCGAACGCAATCCCTTCGTCGGGGTCGGCGGCAGCGCTTCCGGAGCCTCGTATGGCGGCCACACGATCTACGCTACCGGCTGGACGAAATCATCCGTCGTCCTTCGCGTCTTCTCACAGGGCAAATGGTCGCGCTATCTGCTTCCGAAGGCCAGCCACAGTTGGGACCACGCCTGGAACACAGAGTGGATGCGGATCCGTCACGCAGTAACAGAGCGGCTGCTGATGGACGTTCACGGGATGTTCTACGAGCTGCCCGCCCTCGCTTACGAAGGAAAGATATGGGGCATCCGACCGATTTGCAGCCACCTTCGCGTAACGCCCGATTTCTGCTACTGGCGAGGGATGTTCGTTATGGCCAGCGATCAGATCGACCACGACCAGGGCCAGCCGCAGTCGGGTTTGTGGTTCGGCAACATAGACGATCTGTGGAGCATGGGCAAGCCCTGCGGCTGGGGCGGACCGTGGTGGCAGACACCGGTGAAGGCGGCAGCAGTCTCCGATCCGTTTTTAATGACCGGCTTCGACAAGAAGGTCGTCCATCTTGCCCACGAGTCGGATCATGGCGTGCGTTTCAAGATCGAGGTTGACTTTCTCGGCAACGGAACGTGGAAGAAATACGATGAGATTCTTGTGCCTTCCAACACCGGATACGCGCACCACGAATTCCCGGACGGCTTCTCGGCCCATTGGGTGCGAGTCCACGTAGATCAGGACTGTACAGCAACGGTGTACTTCATGTACAATTAGGATAGCCGGAGATCAGGGTATCAGATAGTGGGCATCAGGTCATCAGTATATCAGGTGAGGCTCGTTGAGTTCTTTTTCTTATCTGATTTCCTGCTTCCCTGATAGCCTACATCCTGATAACCTGATACCCTGATATCCTTACGTTAGTCAACAGCATATAGTTACACAGGAGTACGCGATATGAAGCACGCACTGCAGAAACTCAGGGTGATTGTCATCGGCGCGGCGATCCTGCATTTGACCTTCGCATCGATAGTGTCAAAGTCCGCGCGGGCTCAGGATCTGGCTAAATTCGAAAAGCGAATGACCGAGTTTACGCTGGATAACGGCCTGACCTTCCTGGTCCTCGAACGCCACGAAGCACCGGTCGTTTCGTTCCACACGTACGCCGACGTTGGCGCGGTCGATGAAGTCAGGGGGATCACGGGCATGGCGCATTTGTTTGAGCACATGGCGTTCAAAGGAACCAAAACTATAGGAACGAAAGACTACAAGGCCGAAGCCCAGACGATGGCCGAGATAGACGAGGCGTTCCTGGCGCTGAAGGCCGAGCGAAGGAAGGGCGAGCAGGCGGACAAGGCCCGGCTGGAGCAGTTGCGCAATGCGATGAAAGAGGCCCAGGCCAAGGCCCAGGAGTATCTCGTCCACGACGAGTACGAAGAGGTGTTCTCGCGCGAGGGCAGCGCCGGCTTCAACGCGTACACTAGCCAGGATGCAACACAGTACATCGTCAGCCTCCCGTCGAACAAGATCGAGTTGTGGATGATGATGGAATCGGATCGCTTTGCCAACCCCGTGCTCAGAGAGTTCTACAAAGAGAGAGAAGTCGTGATAGAGGAACGGCGGCTCAGCGTCGAGAGTCAGCCTGTGGGGCGTTTGCTCGAAGAATTCATGGCCGTCGCATACAAGGCCCACCCCTACGGCGACAACATCGTCGGCCACATGAGCGACATCGCGACGCTGACGCGTGCCGAGGCGCAGGGTTTTTTCGAGAAGTATTACGCGCCGAGCAATCTTACGATCGCGATCGTGGGAGACGTTGATCCCGATCAAATCAGAGAGCTTGCGAAGAAGTACTTCGGCCGGATCCCGAGCGGGCCCAAGCCCGATCCGGTGGAGACGGTCGAGCCGCCACAATTGGGCGAGCGCCGTGTGGTCGTGGAGGACCCTGCTCAGCCGTTCGTCCTGATCGGATTTCACAAGCCGGATGTCCACCATCCGGACGACGCAGTGTTCGACACCCTGACCGACATCGTAGGCATGGGCAGGACGTCGCGATTGTACAAGAGCCTCGTGAAGGAAAAGCAGATCGCAGTGTACGCGTCGGGTTTTCAAGGCATGCCCGGCTACAAGTATCCGAGCCTGTTTTTGTTCTACGCCGTGCCGGCCAGAGGGCACACAAACGCCGAATCCGAGGACGCAATCGACGCAGAAATCGAAAGACTCAAGACCGAGCTGGTCACGGGCGAAGAATTGGCCAAGGCAAAGACGCGGGCGCGAGCGAGTCTGGTGCGGCAGCTTGCTTCAAACTCCGGGCTGGCGTCGCAGTTGACATTCTACGAGACCATCACGGGCGACTGGCGCAATCTGTTCATGCAGCTCGATAAGATCGACAAAGTGACAGCAGAGGACATCCAGCGCGTCGCGAAGGAGTATTTTACAACCAACAACCGCACGGTGGGCGTTACCATGACAATGGGAGCCGGGACATAGTATCCCATAAAGGAATGGGAGAAAATCCCCCATATTTGATGGAAGATTTCGTTATGATAGATTCTAAATCCTAATATCTAAATCCTAAACAAATTCAAAATCCAAATGATGGAAAATCAAAACAGAACCTCTGCTTTTCACCAGGACCGAAGGGCTGTTGTTTTGAGAATTTGAGTTTTGAATATTCGATATTGTTTAGAATTCAGGATTTAGTACTTCGGATTTTTTGGGCTATGAAGGGAGTGCCATAATGACAGGTCATAGATCGTTGGCTATCAGAGTAGGGATTTTCACGTTTTTGGGTTTGGGTCTTCTGTGGTCGGGTTGTGCCGAGCAGCAGACGGCAGACTACAGGGCTCTGAAATATGCAAAGCTGGGAGATATCGAGGTACCCGAGGTCGAGCAGGTAACGCTCGCCAACGGGATGCGGCTATTCCTGCTCGAGGATCACGAACTGCCGCTGATCAATCTCTCGGTCAGAATTCGGACCGGGTCTCTCTACGAACCGGCCGAGAAGATCGGGCTTGCATCGATCACTGGCGAGGTCATGCGCACAGGCGGAACGGCGACCATGACCGGCGACGAGATGGACGAGGAACTGGAGGCCATCGCCGCCTCGGTTGAAACCGGCATCGGACTCAATTCAGGCTCGGCGTCAATGTCCGTGCTCAAGCGCGATCTCGATAAGGGCCTGTCGATCCTGGCAGACGTTCTGATGAATCCGGCCTTTCGCGAGGGCAAGATCCAGCTTGCGAAGATGCAGGCTGCCAGTGCGATCGCCAGGCGCAACGATCAGGTTGGCGCAGTCGCAGGCCGCGAATTCGACAAGCTCATCTACGGCCCCGAAAGTGTCTACGCCCGGCACGAGGAGTACGCCACCATCGGCAGCATCACGCGGGACGACCTTGTCGCATTCCACAAGAGGTACTTTGGCCCCAACAACGCGATGCTTGCCGTCTGGGGCGACTTCGATACGAAGCAGATGATCGCCAAGATCGAGAAGGCGTTCGAAGAATGGGAGAAGGTCGACCTTGATCTTCCAAAAGTTCCTGAAGTCAAGTACGAGTTCCGCAAAACAGTGAATGTAGTCCGCAAGGACGATGTCAATCAGTCGAATGTGTACCTGGGACATATCGGCGGGCTGCGCAGCGACCCGGACTATTTTGCGCTGATCGTGATGAACAAAATTCTCGGCGGCGGATTCACGGGACGGCTGTTCAAGAACGTGCGATCGCGCGAAGGGCTGGCCTATTCGGTGTTCGGAGCCTACTCGGCTAATTACGATTATCCCGGCCAGTTCTATGTCGGCTGCCAGACGAAATCGGAATCGACTGTCTACGCAATTCAAGCGATGCTCAAAGAAGTTGAGAAGATCAGAGAAAGCGAAGTCACGGACCAAGAGCTTGCCCTGGCCAAGGACAGCTTCCTCAACTCTTTCGTCTTCAACTTCGACACCAAAGGCGAGGTCGTCAACCGCCTGATGACCTACGAGTACTATGGCTATCCGGCCGACTTTCTCCTGCAAATCAAGGAAAACGTCGAGAAGGTGTCCAAGGCAGACGTGCTGCGCGTAGCGAAGAAGCATCTTCAGCCCGACAAAGTGCAAATCCTGGCGGTCGGACGTCCCCAGGATTTCGGCGAGCCCATGTCGTCGTTGGGAACCGTCAATGAAATCGACATTACGATCCCGGCACCACCGCAGCAATGAGGCAGCGGTGAGTATTCGACCATGAAACTGAACAAGATGCCTGTGCCGGAAACCTGGCGCGACGATCTGAAGGACAAGCCTGCGTACCTGGCGCAAGGCCGCAACCGAAGACAGGCACTGCGATATGGCTACGACAAAGAGGAAGACATCCGCCGGCATTTCCAACGATACTACGCGGCCATAACTGAGCTGGATGGCGCCCTGGGCCGCGTTCTCGACGCCGTGGACAGGCTGGGCCTTCGAGACAACACGTATATCCTGTTCATGGGCGACAACGGCTGGTTCATGGGCGAGCACGGCTTTACCAGCAAGGTTCTGCCCTATGAAGAATCCATCCGCGTGCCCATGATTATTGCCGGGCCCGGCATCGAGCGCAGGGTCGACAGCAATCTCGTTCTCAACACCGACCTGGCTCCGACGATACTCGAATTGGCACAAGTCAACCTCCCCGAAAATGTATACGGCTCAAGTCTCGTCCCACTGTTGAGAGGCAAAGACGTGACTTGGAGACGAAGCTTCCTGTACGAGGCGCCCACCCCGTCTCTTGGGAGCCGGCCTTTGCTCGCCCTGCGAACACATCGCTACAAGTTTGTGCAGATGTACGACGTCGACCAACCGGCAAAAGTAGTATTCGAGGAGCTATACGACCTGGAGCAGGATCCGAAAACCTTCGCGATCTCCTAGTGACATTCTCCAGAATGTCTCCGCGCACATGAATTTTATGCGAAGCGAGCCCGATAGCATGTTTGCTTTTCACAGAAATGTAGGGAATTCTTCTATCGTCCCCATAAGGCTTAACCGGTGCTCCGCAGTGCGTAAGAATGGTTGTGTTGTTAAAAGTATCTACCATGAGGTCGCCAAGCATACTCGACCGACCCGTGAGATAATAGCCCAACAAATGAGCAACCATTCTATTTCTGGAAATATCCCTTCCTCCAGACACAATCGGGCGCTACCGATAAGCCGATCTGCCGGGCCAAGCTTGCGAATAGGGTCTTTAGCATCGGAACACTTCGCGGTCACTGCACCGACGCGGTTTGCAGTCTTTTTTTCGCTACCAACTCGATGCCTTTACCGGTTCGGAGATTACGCGAGTATTTCATCTGCTCCGGATTGTTCCAGTGTTCATGAACACCCAGACTTTCCAGGACTGTCCCATCGTCTTCCGGATCATATACCGTTCCTGACGGCGGGTTATTCGCTAACGCCGCTTCGTGCAGGTAATTATCAGGATTACCAACTACATCAACAACATTCGGATTCAAAGCCTGCTCATTTCGTAAAAAGTCTAATCCAACGGAATCGATGGCCACCATGTCCTGCGACATGAGTATGCTGGAAAACCAGTCGTTGTCAAAACTGGCAAACCGTATCACTCCGGAAGTCTGATTGCGTGCGGGATATAGGGCATCAATCATGTATAGAAATGTTTTTCCGTCCAGATGTTTATGGCCATTCAGATTCACGAGGCAATTATATGAGCCCACAGGATCTTTTCGACTGCCGTATTGATGTAACGGACTCGGTGACCAGCCACGATCATTTGGAAAATACGTTGTGCCGAAATGGTTTTTTGCGCATAAGGTCACGCCAAACAATGTGT
>CAZLTY010000128.1:10802-13226 GCA_964562575.1 uncultured Pirellulales bacterium | reverse complement strand
GAGCAGAGAGAATCCCTCGCCCTTTTCCGGTGATCCTCAAAACCACAAGGCAATAAAATCGTCGGCCAGTGTGTTTATCTGCGTAACCGTCAAACCAAGAATCATCGGCCCCATAAGGACAAGAATCTTCTTGAATGCCTCCGACTTGACCTGCCAGGCCGGGCGAATATAGACTCCCCGTCTCCGCAGTGGCCGAAG
Organism: uncultured Pirellulales bacterium; assembly: GCA_964562575.1. GTDB lineage: Bacteria > Planctomycetota > Phycisphaerae > Sedimentisphaerales > Anaerobacaceae > SG8-4. The sequence goes on along the minus strand of CAZLTY010000128.1, from coordinate 13,028 downwards.
CTGTATGAACAACTGGACCAGCCCAGCGACAAGGACTGCCACAGCAACGACAAAGACCAGACTAGCCGCCTCTATCCCAAAGCCCCATCCGCCGATGCAAAGCGAGCCGATGATAAACATGTTCAGCACGATCGGCGCAGCCGCCGGCATAGCGAAGTGCCTGTGCGCGTTGAGTATGCCGGCCAGAATAGCTACAACGCAGATCATAATTGTATACGGCAGCATTATTCCGCTCAGCGCCAGCTTGAGGTTTGTGCTTGGAAGGATGCTGCAGAACCTGTAATAGCCCCAGATAATCCCCTCGCCGAACAGAACAGCCCCGGCAAGGAGCAAGAAGACTACTGTAACGACGGTGCAGGCCAGTTTCTTTGCCACTTCAGGGTCCTTCTGCACCTGCTCGCTGTATACTGGTATCAGCGATGACGATGCCGCTCCTTCTCCGAAGAGCCGCCTTGCCAGGTTGGGGATTTTGAATGCTATTACCCAGCCGTCCATCAGGCCGCCGGCGCCCAGGAAATGTGCGAACGCCATGTCCCGCACCATGCCGAACACCCGGCTGATCGTCGTAAGGCCGGCAATTTGTCTGAAACCTTTTATCATTTCATACTTATCATCGGGTGGATTGCGGTTTGAAGTTGACCGATTACGACTTATGCTTTCGGCGCTACGCTAAATGGTCTGCTCCTGCCGATGTTATTGAGCAGTCCAACAGAAGCCATACTGACCAGCAGACTCGATCCGCCGTAGCTGACCAAAGGCAGAGTCAGCCCCGTGATCGGCATCAAACCTACGGTCATCCCGACGTTGATCATAACCTCGACCACGAACAGCGCGACAATGCCCACCGCCAGCAATTTACCGAACGGATCGGTATTGTTGACAGCGATTTCCAGCCCACAGCTCACGATAATCACGTAGAGCGAGAGCAGTCCCAAACAGCCCCAGAAGCCCCATTGATGGGCGATCACAGCGAATATGAAGTCATTGTGCCGCTCCGGCAGGAAACCGTATTTTATGAATGGGCCCTGTCGAAAGCCGTACCCCGTGGCCCTATTGATCCGGCCCGAGGCGATCGCGTATTTCGAACGAATCAAATGGAAACCCCAATCGTTCTTCCACTGCTTGGTGCTGAAGTTCGTGCCCACAAGGACCTTGCCCAGGGCTGGGTGCTGCTCGGCTTTCTCGCGAATCCACGCGTTCTGCAGCAATACGCTGCTAATCCTGATCCGCTGGTAACTCTCCATTTTGTGCCACAGCAGCGGGCTTACCAGGCACGCCATCAGTATGATAAGCAGCAAATGCCTGACCTTCGCCCCGGCGACAAACAGCATCATGAACAGGATCGGCATCATCAACATCACCGTCCCGAGATCCGGCTCGGGCAGAATCAGAATCATCGGCAATAGTGCCAGTGCGAACGGGCCGATCAAGGCCTTGAAGTTCCGATAATTACTGCGAAATCTCAGGTACCAGGCCAGAGCCATGACATACGCGAGCTTGCAGAACTCAGATGGTTGAAGCGAAGGCAGGCTGCGACCTGCGACTGTGAACGATATCCAGCGGTAGGTACCGTTTATCGGCTTTGCGAAGGGCAGGGTGACCACGAATTTGCTCACGAGCAGCAGGGCCAGCAGAACCAGCACGATGCCCAGGAGCCAGTAGCTGACCGTGCCCCACCACCTGTAATTGATCGAGTTGACTATGATGAAGGCAAAGCACCCCAGCACGGCGAACACGACCTGCTTCTTCCAGTAGGCGGCCAGGTTTTCGCTCTGGGCGGCGGGGCTTTCCTCGGCCGGGTGCCCCACAGAATAGATTGTAGCTATCCCGACGCCGATCAGGATGAGAGTTGCCCCCAAAAGGCACAATCTAACGGCCACCATGCGTCCCTGCAAAAAGTTGTACATGCCAGACACATTAACACAGAGGTGACGAAATTGCCATACTCATGCAATCTGCGGCGCGATATTTTGCACCGCATACTTATAGTAGGGCCTGAGCTCGCCGATCCAGATGTGTCCCTGCTGGGATGTGAACCAGGCGCCGTAGAACTGGTGGTCATTGTCGTCGGTGTACATCTTGAAGATCATAGCGGCGGGAATTTACTACCCTTCAAGGGTATAATGGTTTGCTTTGTTCACGAAGAGATGTAAAATTCACCGGACAGTTGAGCTTGTTTTGCGCATCTGATAAGAGTGAGTGGGCCGTGTTGTAGATTATGAGCGA
>CAZLTY010000128.1:7635-10792 GCA_964562575.1 uncultured Pirellulales bacterium | reverse complement strand
TGGGTGCCAGGCTGGTGGGGTGAAATTCGACACTGGCATTTTGAAAACGGGGATTGTGGGTCTCATTGAGGGCGGGGGGCTGCTGGTTTATGCAGCGGGGCGGGTGGATTGTTTGCAGATTGACGCCGTGGCGGATAAGGATACGAATCTCACCGAGAATATCGCCGGCGAGTGCGAGTGTGCCGCCTATGACGATTACCGGCAATTAGTGATTCAGAACGATCTTGATTGTCTGTTGGTGGCCGAGGCGATGCACAGTTGCGAAGAGTACGTGCGGGTGGCGATGAAGAGGGGATTCAACGTGCTCAAATTGCCGCCCGGGGCGAGGGATTTCGAAGAGGCGGCTGAGTTTGTCCGCCTGAGCGAGGAGCAGGACGTACAGTTTGCGATTGCCAATCCGAGCCGGTTTGCGCAGAGCTTTCTTGCGCTGCGGCGATTCCTGGATGAGGGCCGGATTGAAGATGTGTTCTTGATAACCGCTTTCTGCAACGCAGGCGGTCACGAGCCGCCCGGCTGGCAAGGTGACCCGAAGCTGGCTGGCGGCGGGGTGCTGATCCACGATTGTTACAGGATGATCGATCAGATCGTCTCGAACTTCGGGATGCCGGAGCAGGTTTATTCTCTGAGCACGAACAGGGCCAGGGACAAGCAGCAGAGGCTTTACCTGACCGAGGACACTTCGGTCGTGACGATGAAGTTCAGCGGCGCCGCCATCGGAAACCTTGTCGCATCGCGACGGGCGGGGATTGGCCCGGCTCAGGAGTCTTTGAGGCTTTACGGCCAAGAAAGAACGCTGGCGGTCAACGATATGGAGCTGATCCTGTGCGACGGGCTAGGGCGCCAAATCGAGCATCTGCGATACGACGATAACAGGCTTCTCTGCATGAGCGAAATGCTGAAGGATTTCGCTCGCAGCCTGTTGTCGCCTGAGCAGAACAGGCTCTGCAGCAGCGGCAGAGAGAATCTTATGGACATGGCCGTCATTGAATCAGCATATCTCTCGGCGCGAACGGGCTTCCCGGAGGAGCCCGGCAGGATTCTGCAAATGGCGTCTCCGGCGGCCGCCGAGCAGGCGAATGACTGAGCGTGCCAATAATGAGAAAAGAGTTTGACAAGTTGCGACTCAGCAAATAATCTATTGGTTCGAGTCGCTAATACAGTGCTTCTGCTTGAAGATTTGCGTTCGTGCGCGGGCAAGTGTCTTGATGATAATAGGTTATGGTCTTACTCGCGGGAATTTACTACCCTTCATAGGGTATGGGATTGCACGTATGTTGTTTTGGAGATACTGGCATGGAAGATAGCAAGAAGAAACCGGTTATGATCGGTGTAATCGTCGTTTGCCTGGGCGTGGCTGGGTTGGTGACCTACATGAGGTCCGGAGACGACGGCGGCATTGGAAGCATCTCCGACGACGAGACGAGATGGGTCAAATGCAATAATCCGGCGTGCAAAGCTGAGTACGAGGTGGGTTTGAAGCAGTACTTCAAGGACCTCGCAGCGAACATGAACCCGAACCCGATGGCCACCTCCGCGACGGCGCTCACTTGCAAGGAGTGCGGCAAGCGAAGTCTTTACGGCGCCAAGAAATGCGCAAACACGGCCTGTGGGACTGTGTTCATCGAGGGAATTGCCGGCCCGGACGATCATGCGGACCGTTGCCCGGATTGTGGTCAGAGCGAAATAGAAGAGATTAGAAAGAGAAGACTGTCTGGCGAATAGCGGCCCCGGACTCTTCACGCATGCCGGGATGGCCAGATCCTGACTGGCTTGGAAAAGACGCCAAGGTAGGTAGTCTCCAATGTGGTTCCTTCATTTCGCTCTGAAGAATCGCTCAAGATATTACAGCACGACAACAACAAACGATGCCGACCAGAACCGGTCTGTTCGCTTGGTATATCTCATCATGGTTGGCGATGCGAATACTGGATAGGTCCCGGCTGTCGTTGACATTCCGAGCGCCAAACCAATGCAAGTTGACTTCTGTCGGTCCTATTTCCCTTCATAACAGAGGATAGAACCGCATTCGGTGGTCATATACAATTTGCCGCTTGCGGCTACCAGGCCATCGAAGGCGGGCAGATAGGCCAGTTTCTTTTCGGTGAGTTTCTTGCCGTCCTTCTTGGAGAATACCTGCATGTAGCCGCCGTGCGTGCCCTTGAACCACGCGGCCTGTGATGCCATCTTTTGCTGGTAAATCTTTTCGTTGGAACGGCCCCAAAGCTCCTTTTCGTCCGCCACGTCGCGCGGGCCGGCGATAAAGAGCCGGTCGTTTGCCAGGACCATGGCTTTTGCCATTACGTCGGGTTCCTCGTGAATCCAATTGTAGTCCAGGGCGCTAAGCTTATCCTTGGGCTGTTTAGCGAGCTGGTGCCAGTTCACGCTGTTGCTCGCGAGGGGTTTATCCGTGGGGTACTTGACCTTGGGCCACCTGCGGCCTTCGAGCCTTGGGATTCCAACCTTGCGCGTGGGTTTCTTGCCGGCGCTGAAGAGCCGGTATTCGCTGACGGACGTGTTGCACAGCAGTTCCAGGTCCCGGCCATACGAATAGGCGTTCTCTTCGTCGATGCACATTACACGACCGCAGGGAACGCGTTTGGGCGGGAACTGGAACTCGGCCCACCCCTCGCCGGCGGCCCGGCCGTAGATCATGTATGTCCGCTGGTGCCATGCGTCGTCCAGGAATGAAATAGGCGCGAATAGGTGGACTTCTTCGTCGTACTGCGTGTCCGGACGCTGAGGCCTGACGCGCACGCGTTTGCCGTCCATGGTGAAGGTCTGAGACTTCATGTAGACGTATTGGCCGTCACTGGAGAGGATATCGGGCATTGACACGGGCATGTGCTTGCCCATCAGGAGGTCCTCCAATTCCTTGTCGGTACCGGGTACCTTGCGGTCCATAACGTTTTCGTGGAGGAGTTCGCCCGTCTCGGCGTTGAGTATCAGCATGCGCAGGCCGCCGTCGAGGAACATGGAGCGGCCGGCCACACAGTAGAGTTTGTCGTCCTCGATCAATGTGCTGCCCGAGAGTGGCCAGACCGACTCAGGCTGATTGTAAGACATCAGTCTGCGAATGCTGGGAGCGGCCTGGAATTTCCAGGCGAGTTCTCCATCGGCGGCGGTCAGAGCGTAGACGCAGCCGTCCGCGCAACCGAAT
>CAZLTY010000128.1:970-7625 GCA_964562575.1 uncultured Pirellulales bacterium | reverse complement strand
TAGATGGTTGGCGAAGAGTCAACGCGGCCATCGGCGACAAAGTGCCAGATTTGACGTCCCGAGGCAGCGTCCAGGGCATAGATGGTGTGTTCATCGACGGCGCTGAGGAAGAGTTTCCCGCCGGCAACGGTCGGCTGGCTGATCTTCTTGCCGAATTCCTTCTTCCACGACTGCTCGAGATCGGCCGGAACATCCGTCCGGGCGTAGCCGGTGCGCTTGTTGTTGTGGCGGAAGGTCGGCCATTCAGAGGCAGTTTTGAGTTCTGAGTCTTGAGTTCTTAGTTCTCCATAGGCCGGCCCTTTTGTCAACCGCTGGCCGGCTGGAGGAGCTTTGGCCGACTGGGCCTGCGGCGCCACGGCGTTGAAGCCGTTAAGCTTGGATTGGTAGTAGCACGCGCACGCGCTCGGAGTGGCGTAGACCATGCCGTTGGCGGGCATCATCCCGTAGACGCAGCCCCCGCGGAACCAGTGGTTGTTGGTCCATGTATCGGCCGCCATGTCGTAGACCGGTGTCCCCATTATCGGGGGCAACTGGTATTTCACGGTGGCCCGGCCGGGATAGCATCTCTGGTGGATGTAGAAAGACTCTATCGGATTGCTGTACTCGGCGAGCTTGGCTCCGTCGGCCAGGCCGTAAGTGGTGAAGGCGCCGATGTTCTTTCGCTGCAGCGTCCAAACCTTGTCGTCGATGACGTAGAAATCTTCGAGGCTGAAGTGGCCGGAGACAGGCTTGTTCTTGACGGTCCAGAGTATGTCGCCGGTCTTTGCGGAGATCGCGCAGATTTCTTTCAGCGGTGAGAACAGAACGCGGTCCTTGTGGATGACCAGCCTCGGTCCGCCGTATCCCGTGCGCAGCAGCTTCATTTGCGAGACTTTTGCGTTCCAGAGTTCTCCACCGGTTTTTCTGTCAAGAGCGATGACAGCGGTACCATCATAGAAGCACACCATTCTGCCATCGGCGGCGAGCGTAATCGGGGCGACGGGCATTTTCTTTTCCCAGAGGAGGTCACCGCTTTCGGCCTGCATCGCCTTGAGAACGCGCGTGCCCTTTTCACGACTCCATCCCCATATCGTGCTGGCACGGTCTCGCTCTTTCCAGCAGTCTGCATTCTGCTGGTTATAGTCGATGGGTTTGCCGTCAGGGTCAACCGCTGCGAAGACGGTACCATCCGAGACGATCAACTCGAATGTGTCGGCGGTGTCGGCATAAGTGCAGACTGTCTTGCCCGTAGCTGCGTCCAGACAAAGGAGGTTCTGCCCCACGCCGGGGGCGATATAGACCCTGTCCTTGACGGCAACCAGTCTCCTTGGCAACCAGCTCGGACCGCTCTTGAGCGGGTAGAGGGGATTGAACCAGTTGTGCAGAGGCCGTTTCCAGAGGACCGTGCCGTTGAAGGCATCTCGTGCTGTCAGGAATATCTCGGCCGGCAGTTGGATAGATTCCGTCGGTCCCTCGTCCATCACGTAGAACACACGGCCGACGGTTGAGACCATCGCCTGCAGACTGGCGGTATGTTCGTGACTCCTGGCCCAGAACGGTCCGCCAGTCCATCTCAGCCCCTTCGGGTGTCCGGCAATCAGATCGTCGGATACAGACGTACCCTGCGCATCGTGGAGAAAGTGGGTCCAGTCATCGATCTCATCCGGCCAGGGGTTCTCGAAGGCCTTCCATCCTCTTAGTGTGCCGGTGGCAGCCGTCTTGATCCCGGAGACGTCCAGCCCTTCTTCAATCAGGGCCACGCCTCCCGGAACCAATACCCGCTTGATCTCATCGGCGGAAAGCTCGCCGGCGTCGGAGATTACGAGCAGGTTCACCAGGCTCTCTACGTAGGGCAGTTGTTTGCCGTCGAAAAGCCCGACGGAGACCTTTCCGTATAGGTCGGCCGATTTGATCTGTTCTCTGGCTGTTGCGACGGCCTCGGGATCGTCGGAAAGCCCCCGCACGACGAAGCTATCGCTGGCTCCCAGAGAAACCAACAGTCTTACGTCTTCGCAGCCCACACAGACGACGAAACCGCCCTTAACGCCCATGGCATCCACTAAATCTCCCGCCGCCGCCCGCGCGCCAGGCGCCAGAGAGAAGATCAACACAGCGGCAATGATAACACCCTTATTCATAGTTAGCCTCCCATAAGTCGAAATACTAGCAGCGGCATTGAATTGGTCCGCAATTCTGCAATGTTGCCTTTCATCCCGTCTTAGGCTCTGTCTGAAAACTCGATCTCCCACCCGACGACGGAGTTTTCAGACAGAGCCTAGTACAAACAATGCCACAAACAGGGAACTTGATTTCAGCCGAAAGAAATGATTGTATCGCCAGGGGTGTAACGATTCAAGGTATACTATTGAGAAAAAAAGAAGTCAGAAATGCTAAGGAACCGCGCATAAATAACTGATCCATTTCTCATCTCATCTTCACGCCATCTTCAGCCGCTTCTCAATCGCAAAATCCGCGACGTAGAACAGCTACGCCTGTGGTTTCGCTCAATCGGGCGCGACTAAATCTGACGCAAATCTGAGCGATAAATGAAGCACTTATTTATGCGCGGCTCCTTACAACGCAAATGCCTTGACATCACAGGTGTTCTGACGTAGAATCCGCGGGCAATTTTATGGTTCTTCACGGAGTTTTTGTATGGCTGCTATCAAGCCGAGAATCAGCGTCAAGTACGCTGGCAGCGCCACAGTTGTGAGCTTTACGGACGAAAGAATCCTCGAAGAAAAAGACATCAACGAGCTTCAGGAGTCGCTCATATCCGTTATTGAGTCGGCATCCGGCAAAATAAGCCTGATTTTGGACTTTGGCAACGTCCGATTTCTGTCATCTGCTGTTTTGGGGCTGTTGATAAGGGTCAGCAAAAGGATTTACGAACAGGAGGGGCAACTGAGACTCTGCAACATAAATCCGAAGATCTTTGAGATTTTCAAAATAACGCGACTGACCAAAACCTTCGATATATATACCGATGTTGAAAGCGCGGCTGAGGATCTGTCCCAAGCCGATTAGTCGAGGTTGTTTTTTGCTATGTAGATTATGGCATCAGAGGCACCAATCAACTGCTCGATGGTTGTTGAAAGCAGGTCGTCTGCTGTTGTGGACGTGTGCAAGCAGATTCTGTCCAGACTCGAAGAGCACAACTTCGACAAAGACGACATTTTCGCCGTTCATCTGACGCTTGAGGAAGCCTTTCTCAACGCCGTCAAGCACGGCAACAAAATGGACCCGACGAAGAAGGTCAAGGTCGACTATTCCGTCGACTCGGACAAGGTTGAGATTTCCATAACGGACGAGGGTAGTGGATTCGAACCCGAAGCGGTGATCGATCCGCGATTCGGGACCGGGCTTTACGAACCCGGGGGCAGGGGAATGCTCCTTATGAATTCGTACATGGACACAGTAAAATACAATGAGCAAGGCAACAGCGTATTCATGGTCAGATATAGGGAAAAGCCGCATTTGACCGAAGACTAACGCCCGCCGAGTAGATTATTACAAGCAGATTCGTGCCAACTGAATCAATGATAGACTCATCAACAAATCAGAGGAAATGTCAGCGAATGCTTAGCAAGGTTCCTTTCTTGTGCGGTTTCTTGCTTGTTTTCGGGGGCTGCGGATCCAATAACACAGCCATGCCAGAGATTGTCCATTACCCCACTTGCGAGGGCGAATCCGTCCCGCCAAGAGTGGTCAAATCACACTCGAAGTTGACAGGCGAGCAGAGCAATGTTCCAAGAAACTGGCTGCCGCCCTCTCGGGTAGAGAAGAAATGGACGGCCATAGTGATACACCACTCCGCGACAGAACGCGGAAACGTTGCTATCTTCGACAGGATGCACAGGGAGGAGAACCACTGGGACGGCGTCGGCTACGATTTTGTGATCGGCAACGGGACCGACAGCGGCAATGGGCAGGTCGAAGTCACGTTTCGCTGGCAGCAGCAAGTCGCCGGGGCCCACTGCGGCGGAACGCCGGACAATTGGGCCAACATAGACGCTATAGGAATCTGCCTGGTCGGCAATTTCAATCACTCTGCCGCCACTGCCAAACAGATTCAGTCCCTCTCCAAGCTGGTCCGGTTTCTACAAAAAAGATATAGAATTTCGACGAGCCGCATCTACGGTCACAGCGACACTCCTGGCGCAAGAGTCACCGACTGCCCCGGGAGAAATTCGCCGGTAGCCGCTCTCAAACAAATGCTCGGCTCGTGATCGCCGCATCCGACCGACAGTCCCATTGCGTCCTATAAACTTGTCTGCGAACAGGGCAATTGCATTTTACAAGCAAAATAGAACAAAAAAAAAGTGGCTTGGAAAGTCGGCGCGTAATTATACCGAAATCTCCCCTGAAGCATTATTGAAAGAGCAAACTGGTAACTGGTCGAATGGATATTTACGAGTCGCTGTCGTCTCCGGGCTTTGTGCTAAACGAGCAAATCGCACGCCAAGTCTTTGAGATACTGCCCGAAAGCGGGCCTCTGGTGATGATAATGGACACCGAGGGCAACAGTTGGCCCAGCAACTCGGAGGATTTCGCCAAGTTGAACATCAGCGAATCGTTCTTTAAGAAAATCTGCGCCAAGATTGACGACGGCGCCGAGCCGGTGGTGGCGCAAACCGACGACTGCACGGTCGTTGGCGCTCAACTGGCCACCGACAGGAGCAACTGCGGATATGCCATCATTGCTCTGCCGCAATACTCTCCTGAGTCAACGCTGGCAAACATCGATCTGATTGAAATGCTGCTGAACCAACTCGGCCTGATAGCGGCGCTCACCGAGAAGAACAACCTCCGTTTCGAGGCTCAAATGAAACACTACCACGCATGTGCCCAAGGCGAGATAGCATCGAACTGACCTTCTCGTTCCGCACTAGGAGCCTGTCGGAGAACTCGATCTGGCTTCGAGCGGCCCTTTTTCCGCCTGGCTGCATCCGGCTGTATCGACGATAAAACCAACATCGCCTGCTTCGCCGTCTTTGCCAGGCGAAAAAATTGCTCGCTCTCGGGCCGACGACGGAATTCTCCGACAGGCTCCTATGGATTTCGCAAAACATCCCTGCACCTGAAGTATTAGGCCAAGGCGCAGAAAGATTGAATTGCTTTTCGAGACGCCTCCGCTATAATTACCGCACAGTTGTTGGGCATAACAAAGGGGCCCGGATATTCTGGCCCCGGCCCGTGCGGGAACGTCAATGCTCAGCGACACGTTATCAAGAAAATGGACGCTGAACGTTGATGAACAAAGGGAAGAAGTGAAATTCCAGGTCTTTAAGAACGGTAAAATCGTTGACAAATTCACGTTATGCGGTGCCTATATGTTCGGCGGCGATGGAATCGGTATCCGTCGGGCACAGGTTACCTTCGAGAACGGTTTTGTCCAGTGCGCAAAGTCAAACCTTGAAACAGCAGGCCTGGCGCTGCTCTGGCCTATCGAAGGTTTTGGCAGAGTGCTGTTGCCGACGACGTGCCTGCCCGAAAGAGAGCGGCCTTACAATCTGAACGTCGAGATCGCACGTGCAAAGCTCATGCAGATCGTCAATAAGAGGGAGGACTGGTCGTTCTTCAACAGCATCGCGGGCCTGGCGGATCAATTGAGGCAAGCCCAGGAATTGTTTGTCCGGGCCATTCAAAACATCGCCGTCTCGTCACAGGCCTCGAAACTGGCCGATGAATCGCTCAAGAAAGCTATAGTCGTCTCCGAGAAGCTGGCGATAAAGCAAGCAGAGTCACTTTTCGAGACTAGGAGCAGCAGTCAAGGTCTCGGCCGGGGCTGCTTCGGCTGCAGGGTCGATCCGGCGCGGATCGGTGATCGCGCGTATGTAGATAGCCTGGTAGAAGTGTTCGGCTCGGCAACGATTCCCATAAATTGGGCCGACGTCGAGCATAGAAAGGGCAAATTCGATTTCTCGAAGATTGACACATGTGTCGATGCGCTCAGCGGAAAGAAGCTCGCGCTGGCTGCTGGGCCGCTGCTTCGCTTTTCAAAGGGATCTCTGCCCGCCTGGCTGCTCGACAGCGGGGCCGGCTTCGAGAAGATCCGGGACACGGCGTATCAGTTCGTTTGCAAAGTAGTCGCTCGTTATTCCGGCGTCGTTCGGACGTGGTACGCCATAAGCGGTTTGAACGCGCATAATCATTTCGGTTTCGGATTCGAACAGATTCTGGAGATGACCCGCGCGGCCAACATGGTCGTCAAGCAGGCGAGTGACAGGGCCCTGAGGATAATCGAGGTCAGCAACCCATGGGGCGAATATTATACGACAACGCCCAACAGCATCCCGCCGTTGGTCTACATGGATATGGTCGTTCAAAGCGGAATCAGCTTTGACGCGTTTGGACTGCAAATGCGTTTCGGCAAGAATCAATCCGGGATGCACGTCAGAGACATGATGCAGATATCGGCAATTCTGGATTACTTCGGGCCCATATCCAAGCCTTTGCACATGACGAATGTGGCTGTTCCGAGCCAAAACGGCGACGGTTTGCAGGATGGAAAGGTCGCCGGAATATGGCATGAGCAGTGGAATCAATCGCAGCAGGGGCGATGGATCGAACAGTTCTGCAAGATAGCGCTCAGCAAGCCGTTTGTGAATTCGGTGACTTATTCAAACCTCGAATTCACAAAGGGCTTGCTGAGCGCTATCTTGCAGAACTGTTC
>CAZLTY010000128.1:0-960 GCA_964562575.1 uncultured Pirellulales bacterium | reverse complement strand
CAAACCTCGTCGACGCCAAAGGCACTGCTCTCGCCCACAGCGGCCTGCTGACCGAGAAACTCGAACCCAAGGAATCGTTTCAAAACTTCAAGAGGCTGCACGACAGCATTTTTGCTCGATAAACGGATCGTATCCGGCCCTTGCGGTTGGCAACTCGAACCGGTGACGCTATACGATACATTATGGACCGAGACAGGCAAAACAGCATTCAATCATTCGCATTTGCCGTCAGTACGTGTGTGGCTGTCAGTTTATGCTGCGGTTTCGTTTGGAATCCCGGGGCGGATGAATCGACTTTAGAGCAGCCGGAGATTGAGCTGGAGAGCCGGATAAATCCGAATCTCGCACCGGTTGAGAGCCTGGTCAGATTGCCGGCTCTGGGGATAAGCCGGGCTGGGGCGATCGTGGCATACCGCAAAAGTTTCAACCGGGCAAATGACGCAAGGGCCGCGTTTGAGCGTGGCGACGATCTGCAGAGAATCAGTGGTATAGGTCCTAAGACGGTTCAAAACATGAGCGAGTGGATGAAGTTCGAATAGTCCATATGGCATTGTGTAGGGCGGATAGGCAAGGCAGAACATGAGCGATTGGGAAATCAACAAGCCGCTTGGCCAGTGCTTTGGCAGCGGCAGAAGAATCGAACACGGCCAAGAATACTTCGGGGCCCTCGTAGTGGCCGAGGAGGGACTGCAACGGCGAGATTTCTGCGCCGAGTACTGGCTGAGTGAGAAGCCGGATGTATTTTGCCACTGGAAGACCAGACTGCCTGAGCCGGGTCAGAAAAAACAGTTGTTTGTAGATGACCAGATGCTGATGTCTTTCTTCGAACGGCTGGCAAGAGAAACCGACCAGGAAAAGATAGATTTTCGTTTCGTCCTAACGTTGATTCTGATGAGAAAGAGACTTCTGAAGTACAGCGAGAGCAGCTCCGGTACCTCGCGCCACCTGCCGCCATCGGTG
>CAZLTY010000127.1:2595-13243 GCA_964562575.1 uncultured Pirellulales bacterium | reverse complement strand
AGAGGTAACCTTGCTATTATTGGCGGTTTGTTCAGGGTTGATTTCAGGCAGCGCTGGCCACGCGTCGGCGGCAGATCCATCCGAGGGTCTTGCCTTTAAGGACAGGGTGGTCCTGGCCTATTACTACATCTGGTATGACCAGGACAAGTGGATCAAGACTGCGGCCGAGGGCGGTCGCAAGGAAGGGTTGGAGGGTCTGCATCCTCTGGTAGGCGCCTACAATTCATGGGACCCGACCATTATCGACAAGCACATGCAGCAGATGAACCGCGCCCTGATCGACGCCGTGGCCGTCTCATGGTGGTACGATACCAAGGCCAACGGTGTTAATGATATCCTTGACACTGTCTTTGAGAAGGCCGCTGCTCGCGGCCTGAAGGTCACCATCGATTACGAACACGGACGCGCTCCATTGGAGACCCTGAATCACGACCTGTTCTACTTCCTGAACCGGTTCAAGGATCATCCGGCCATGCTGAAGGTCGAAGGTTGTCCGGTGGTGATGATCTGGACGGCCTGGGCACATACGCCGGCCCAGTGGCAGGGCGTGTTTGACAAATTGGAAAAGGCCGGGATCAACGCCTTCCCCATCATGTCCGGCAGCTATCAGAACGGCAGAGGAAAGAATTACCTCGGCCCGTTTCGTTCACTGGAGGAGTATACGCTCGTGGATATCGAGGACTGTCAGCTCGCAGATTTCATGAAGACTATGCGCGGGCATATCGACGACTATAACAGGACCAAGGCGCTCGATAACGGCAAACCCGCACAGCATCACGCTACAATCTCACCGGGCTATGACGAAACCAGAAATCCGGGGCGCAAGACCAGCGGCGGCGGTTATAAAGGTGCAGGATGGAAAGACCGGACCAAATTCGGTGTCAACTACCCTGACGACCCCGACGGTGCCTACTATCGGGGCACCTTCGAGGCGGCCATGAGTTCCAATCCCGACTGGCTGCACATTTCCACCTTTAATGAATTGTATGAGTTCAGCCATATTGAGGCGACGTTTGAGGATGGATACAAGTATATCGATCTGACCGCTGAATTTGTCAGAGAATTCAAGGGCCGCAAACCGCAGAGAGAATAGGATCGCGCCGGGGCCGACACCGAACAGGCAGGTGGACAAAACAAAATACTCAAATCTTGTGAGAGATCTGGTCACAGAAAAAGAGGAGAGAAGGAATAGTCGTCTTTGGAGAGCTATTATGAGAGCGGCACAGGTTGTTCTTAGCCTGGTTGCGGTCTGCTCGTCGGCGAGCAGCGCCGGACAGGGACGGATCGTGATCGAAAACGCGCACGTCAGATACCGAATTTCTGCCGAGGTAAAAAATCTGGCGTTTATTGATCGTGCATCGGGGGCTGATTATCTCAAGAATGACAAACCATCGGCCTGCGCCCTCGTTCGGGTCGCCGGCGTCGAATATCCGGCGACTTGCGCTGTTCTGACGAATGGCCGTCTGATCATAGAGTTCGACAAGGTAGATGTAAGAGCGGTTCTTCGTGTCGACTCTTTGGACTCATATATCCGGTTGGTAGTTGAATCGGTGAGCGGTGACAATATCGAATCGCTGGTGTTTCTGAACGTTCCGCTCACTCTGCAGGGCCGGCCCGATGAACCATTCGGCTCGTGCGCTCTGTCTCTCAACCTCATCACGCGGGTAAACAAGTTGCCTGCGCTTGCGAGCAGTCTGCAGGCATCATGCTACGACAAGTTCGGAACCGAAGGGGCAAAGGTCGCGATTGTCGCGATACCGATGAATAATATGCTCACGGCCCTCAAACAGGTTTTGAACGACGCCGATGAGATGCCCCATTGCACGGTCGCTGGCCCATGGGCGCGAGAAGTGCCATTCAACCGCGGTTCATATCTGTTCAATTTCGGTTCTCTCAATGAATCCAACGTGGACGAATGGATAGCAATGGCCAGGGACCTCGGCGTCACTCAGATCGACAATCACGGCGGAAGGAATTTCTTTCGATTCGGCGATTTTGTGCTGGACAGTCGTAAATACCCCCAAGGATGGGACACCTACCGTCGCATCGTAAAGCGCCTTCATGTTGCAGGCATCGGGTCTATCTTTCACACGTTTGCATTCTTCTTCGACAAGCAGTCAAAGTACGTCACTCCAATTCCGGATAAACGACTCGATGCCTTTCGAAGCTTCACTCTTACCGAGGCCATTGATCCGGATGCCACGGAAATCACAGTCAACGAATCGACGAGCGGTATGAACACTGTCACTGGCTTTTTCGAGCACAACAGTGTCATACTCCACATTGGTGATGAGCTCGCCACCTTCGGTGCTGTCAGTCAGGAGCCTCCATGGCGGTTCACCAAGGTCCGGCGCGGCGCGTTCGAAACCAAGCCGACAGCGCATCAGAAAGGGGCCGGAGCGCGTCATCTCAAGGAATGCTTCGGACTTCTTGTGCCCGATCCCGAGTCGTCGCTCTTTGAAGAGATTGCCAAAAATCATGCCGACATTGTTAACTCGTGCGATTTCGACGGCATCTACCTCGATGCCATCGATGGGGCCAGCATCCTGCGAGGCGCAGATGAATGCTGGTACTGGGCGGACAAGTTCGTCTTTGAAATCCAGAAGCGTCTTAAGAAACCGGTGGGCATGGAGATGAGCGCCATGTGGCATCATTTTTGGCAGTTCCGCACGCGATGGCAGGCATGGGATTACCCGCAGCGAGGCCACAAACGCTTCATTGACATACATGCCAACTCCGTCAACGGCGGGCTTCTGTTGCCTCTTCATCTCGGATGGTGGAATTTTCAGCATTTCAATCCGCCGCAGGTTGAACCGACCTACCCTGACGTGATCGAGTATCTGG
The DNA here is from genome assembly GCA_964562575.1 of uncultured Pirellulales bacterium. GTDB lineage: Bacteria > Planctomycetota > Phycisphaerae > Sedimentisphaerales > Anaerobacaceae > SG8-4. The sequence continues at coordinate 10,399 of CAZLTY010000127.1, read as the reverse complement.
GCGCCAAGCTCATTGGATGGAATGCCGGCATCTCTCTGACCGGTGCAATAGATCGTGATCGTCTTACTGCAGTACCGCTGTTTCGCCGGGCGGTTGGTATCCTCCGCACATGCGAGCAACTGCGTCGAGACAATACATTCGATGAAAAGGTCAGGGAGAGATTGCGGGAACCGGCAAAGGACTTCTCTCTCTTTCGTGATAAGAGCGGCACGTGGCGATTTCGCCCGGCGCACCGAGACCGGCACCGCGCTTCGTCTTGCGAGCCCTGGAGTCTGTCGTGGACAGCAACGAACCCCTTCGGTGCCCAGCCGGTAAAACTGCGCATCGAAGCACTCATGTCCACGGCATCATACAGTGATGCGAACAATATAGTCCTGGCCGATCTTTCAGCTCCACAGCATTTTGGAAGACCGCCCAGCGCTGCCGATGGAGTGACTGCGTCTCTGGTGGAGACATCGAGTGGACCGGACGGCTCTAGTGTGTTCAGCGCACAAAACTCGGGCAGGGTTGCTCGAAACGCAGCATGGGCAAGGCTTGACCGCAGGTTCTCGCCCTGTCTGAACTTGAAGAATCATCAGGCGATTGGCGTATGGATCGAGGGCGACGGCGCCGGACAGATCATGGCCATTCGGCTCGAGAGCCCTCGTCATATTTCCTTTGGCGCTGTTGCAGATCGTTATGTGAAGGTCGATTTCACCGGCCGACGGCTGTTAACGCTCGTCGAGACCGAATCGGCCCGGTGGAGCGATTACGTCTGGAATGACGGCAAATGGCTCTATAACGTTTACCGCGAGAAGATTGATTTCGGTACGGTTGAATCTCTCAGTGTCTTGTACAACAATCTACCTGAGAAAAAACAAACAAAGTGCAAAATTGGCCCGATCAAGGCCATGCCCATGATCTCCTGCACCGTGAAGAATCCCGTGGTGACCGTCAACGGCGGAGCGATCACCTTCCCGGTAGAGATGCAATCCGGCAGCTACCTCGAGTTTGCGGGAGCCAATGATTGTGCGTTGTACGGGTCCAAGGGCGAGTTGCTTTCGAAAGTGGTGCCCGATGGCCCAGCCCCCATGCTTTCTCCGGGTGCAAATCAGATCCGCTTCTCATGCGACGAAGTAGATGCGCCGGCGCAGCGCGTAAAAGTCACAGTCATCTCGTATGGAGAGCCTCTATAATTGGAGTACTAAACCTTACAGTTATGATTGATTAATGATTCCCGATGAATCGGGATCTTCGATATTGATCCCCTCCTGCCTTTGTGGCGAACAAAAATCCGCGCAATCCGCGGTTCTTTTGCCTTTTACCTTTTTACCTTTTACTCCCTCCGGGCCCTCTGTGGCCCTCGCAATTATAGTAAATGACAATTTCTGCTGTTATTCGCCCTTGAAAGCCGAATATATATTCAGGTAAGGGTTTCAGGGCACGACGAAACTGAATGATTACTGCGACACGAAACAATCCGGCCACCGACTGCATTGCAATGGTCATCGTTCTTCTGATGGCCATCGGCACGGTCTTTGTCTTCTCTGCCAGCGCCAACATCGAGCAGGAGCTTGAATTGCAGAGATTTTACGAATACACGGGTCTGCGGCAGATATTGTTCTTCCCGTTGGCATGCGGCGTTATGTACTTCTTTTCCGGTGTTGATTATCGCAAACTGAGCCTGGCCAACGGCTGGTCGCGGAACCCGACGATCTACCTGTTGCTGCTGAGCGTGGTGTTGCTGGCCGTGGTTCTTCTTCAGCGGTTCTTCCCGGTCTTCCCGCGGCTCGTCCCGGAGATAAACGATCATTTTCGGTGGATAAAAGTCCCCCTGGGACCTATCAACGTGAGCTTCCAGCCATCGGAACTGGCGAAATGGGCCGTGATTTTCTTCGTGGCCGCGGCGTGCGCGAAGTTCGGCGACGAGATCAAGTTGTTCTTCACGAGGTTTGCCCCGATCTGCCTTCTCGTCGCCGTTGTGGCCGCACTCATAATCGTCGAGGATTTCGGTACAGCGGCATTTATAACGCTGTTGGCCTTTTTGATGCTGATAATCGCCGGGGCAAGATTGTGGCACATTCTGCCCCCGCTTCCGGTTGCCGGCATCGCCTTCTATCAGGCGATAGCAAGCTCACCAACGCGGATGAATCGCCTCTCGGGATTCCGGAACCTTGAGAAATGGACCGATACGATCAACTATCAGCCGAACCAGTCGCTGATCGCTCTGGGCTCCGGCGGACTGTGGGGCAAGGGACTGGGCAGGGGGATCTGCAAGTACGACCATCTGCCCGAGGACACGACGGATTTCATTTTCGCGATCATCGGCGAAGAACTGGGCTTCGTCGGAAACGCAGCGGTGATCTTGCTGTTCATATTGTTCGTCTGGCTGGGAATCCTGGTAGTGATGCGCTGCCGCGACCGCTTCGGCCAGCTCCTGGCCGGCGGGATTGTGCTGTCGATCGCCATCCAGGCGGCGATTAACATCGCGGTCGTAACGGTCGTCGTGCCGACAAAAGGCATCCCGCTGCCGTTCGTAAGCGCCGGCGGAACAAGCATGCTGCTTTCGGCCGCCGCGGTGGGTGTGTTGCTGAACATCGCTAAACAAGATCAAACTCCAGAAATCAAAATGCAGACCCTTGAAGGGTAGTAAACTCCCGCGAGCAAGATCATAACCCGTTATTGTAAAGCTGTTTACTCTCGCAAGAACGGGAACTTTCAATCGGGAGCACCATAACAGTTCGGAATCCGCATCAGGCGGATGATTTGCTTCTCATTGCTTATTTGCCCGCGACGGCTGTCACCGTCTCTTGCGATTTGGAGCCGGGTGTCGGCTCAACCAGCCGCGGAGGACTCAACAGTACGTTTTCGCCGACCTGAAGGCCGCTGACTATCTCAACGAAGATGTCGTTGAATGCCCCTGTTTGCACCTCGCGCTGCTCCGCCCCCCGGTCGGTCGCGATATAGCAGACTTTCTTGCCGCGGCGATTAGCAACCACCTGGACAGGCACCATTAGAACATCGTCCAACTGCTCGACGAGAATCTCTACCTTTGCCGACATTCCGGGTCTGAGAGAAGCCTGCGAATCCCCGATGTTCACCTTGGTCGTGTAAACCTTGATGTCAGGACTGAGATAACTGCGCTGCGCATCGGGCAGCGGCGCAACGCTAAGCACTTGGCCGTGAAAGGTCTTATCGGGGAAGGGCTCGGCAGTAATGGTCGCACGCTGGCCGGTGCGGACTTTGTCGACCGACGCCTCGTGGACACGGACCTCAACGATCATCTCTGCTGTATTCGGAAGCGATATAATCTTCTGACGCTGATAGACCTTGCCCCCTTCCTGAATGGGCCCTCTCTCCTCACGCCTGTACGAATCACCGCTCGAACTGTACACCACCAGGCCCGGCGCCGGCGCCCGGATCGTACAGGCGGCAACCTGTTTTTTGCATCTTTCTACATCATCCCCCGACTCAATTACCTCTTCTTCTGCATTACCTCGCCTGGCCAGGGCCTGTGCCATCATCGACCGTGCGCGAGCCTCGGTCCGCCTGAGTTCATGTCCGGCCTCTCTGTAGACACTCAGCAGTTGTATCGTCTGTTTTGGAAGAGCATAGAGCTTGTACAATCTCAGAGCTTCAACGGCACTTTCTTTCTGGATCCGATAGCGATCTACATCAAGCCTGGCACTCTTCAAATCGAGGGCCGAGGCGTAATTCGCATCGTAGAGTTTCTGGGTGCCCTCGAACACATCCGTGGCTTTTTCGAGCTGTCCGGCGGCAAGAAGAATATCATTCTCATACTGTTTCTGCGTCTGTAGAGCCTCCCCGCCCAGGCTGTTGGGTTCGGCAAGGAACTCCACCAGCATCACCACCTCAATCGTCGCGTTAGGATCATGGGCCACCTTCTCGACAAGTTTCTGCGAGGCGCTTTTGCCCAGGAAATTCTGCAGGTCGAGCAGGCCGAATTGGACTGCCAGTTTGGCCGCTGTGATATCGCTTTCGTTCTGGTTCTGCTGAATGTTATAATTCTCTTGTGCCTCGGTAAGGGAAGCCTCGTCACTGGCAAGGCCCTTTGCCTCTTCTTTGAGTCTGTCCACCGAACTCGAAGAATCAAACTCCACGAGAACCTTGCCGGCATCGACGTCTTCTTGTGTAATATAGGTGCCTTCGGGAACGAGACTGATTATTGTCGCCTCGCGATAGACCTCGGACCTGATATCTATCGTCTTGCGGGCTCTGATGCTGCCGCTCTCAGTAACTGTAACGACCAGGTCACCCTTGAGCGCTGCGAACGTGCTGCCGGCCCTGCCGACGTCGGATGGCGCGGGTGATCGCCACCACCCCAAGAGCACAAATGCTGTCACAGCAATGACCACCACAAGAACGATCAGCCGGGACCGCCCGCCCCCGTGCGTCATTGAACCAAGCCCCCGCTTTGCCACCCCTGTTTGGCTTTTCTCGCATATAGTCATCGCTTTGCCTCGCAAATCTTGCAGACGTCTGACTCAGCAGTCTGTCACAACTTGCGATTTATGGTGTTGCGCCATCGGCGCTATCGCCCCGCGATGGCTGCGACGGTTTTCTCTGCCTTGGAATTCGTCTCCTCTTCGATGCGTCGCGGTGGACTCAGCAGAACGTTTTCGCCGACCTCGACACCGCTTACGATCTCGACGAAGATGTCGTTGAAAGCTCCGGTTCGCACCTCGCGTTCCTCGGGGGTCGGCCCGCCGGTGTCGATATAGCAGACCTTTCTGCCGCCTCGATTTGCCACTACCTGGACCGGCAAGATCACAACGTCGTACAAATGGTCGGCGAGGATTTCGACTTTGGCCGACATTCCCGGCTTGATGATGTCATGCGATCCCTCGATGGTGACCTGCGTCGTATAGACCTTGCTGCCAGGATCGAGCCAGCCGCGCGGCGGATCGGGCAATGGGGAAACGCTGGTCACTTTGCCCGCAAAGGGCGTGTCCGGGTGGGCCTCGATGGTAACCTTGGCTTCCTGGCCCGGCTTCACCATGTTCACCCACGCCTCGTGAACTCTCAACTGCACGCCCATTAGGTTAGAGTTGGGGATGCTGAAGATCTTCTGGCCTCTGCGAACCTGGTCTCCGACTTCGATCGGATCCTCGCGTCTTTGCTCCCAATCGGCGCTTGTGCCGTAAATCACGATCCCCGGGCTTGGGGCGCGTATAGTGCACGCGGCAATCTCGCCCTGGAGTTTCTCGACTCGCTCCTTTTGGAGTTCGTACCGGGCTTCTGAACTCTCAAGCCTGACCTCAGCCTGGGCCAGTGACGATCGAGTCCTGGCATTAGTCCGAACCAGCTCGCGCTTCGCCTCGGAATAGTCACTCAGTAACTGCTTGGTCTGCTTGGGAAGGCCGTACAGCTTGAACAGGTTCAAAGCTTCTTCGGCACTTTCTGTCTGAACGCGAAAACGATCCACGTCCAGCTTGGCGCTTTGGAGGTCAAGGTCTGACGCGTAGTTCGCATCATGGAGTTTGACCGTTCCGGCCAAAACGTCGGTGTATTTCTGGAATTGCCCGTCGGCCAGCAGAATATCATCCTCGTACTGTTTGAGTGACTGTAGTGCTTCGCCGCCCAGGCTGTTGGGCTCGGCGAGGAAATCCAGCAGCACAGACATTTCGATAGCTGAATTAGGGTCGTCCGCCACCTGAGCCGCAAGTTCTTCGACGGCGGCCTTGCCCAGGTAATTCTGAAGGTCGAGCAAGCCGAATTCAACCGCCAGTTGCGCAGCGGCAATATCCGATTCGTTCTGCTTCAACTGGATCAGGTGGGCTTCCTGGGCCTGCAGATACGACGCCTGGTCTTGCGACAATTCCGTCTTTTCTCTCGAACAATAATCCTCGAGTTCAGACGAGTTCAATTGGCAGAGGATCTTGCCGCTGTCGACATCCTCCTGGGTAATCACCGTGCCCTCGGCAACGATGCTCTCAATCTCCATGCCGCGGCCACCCACATCGCACATGATGTCCGTCGATTGCTGGGCCTTGATGTTGCCGGTCTCGGTAACCGTGATGATCAACTCGTCGGTGCGGGCTGTGAATGTGGCTCTGCCCGTGCCGAGATCACCTGCCGCGGGCTTTCGCATCCATCCGGCGAGCACAACCGCCGCCGCAGCAATCGCCATGATAAGAACAACTACCCAGAGCCGCCTGCCCTTACGCGCCTTCGCACCACCACCTCGTTCGTTTCGGCTCATCTTTTGTCTTTTCCCATTATCTGCCATTGGTTCTGCTCGCAAATTCTCCAGATGCATAATCCCAAGAAGTACCTAATGCCCTGATTTGACCATACTACTACATCGGCGCTGAAATTACAACTATTTTCCGTCTGTTCGGGCACATCAATAGTCGTACGGTTTCTTACCCTGCTCTATCCGGCACGCCGTTTGCATCTGACGCAGGGTGTCGGTCAGGACTTCCGCTAATTTGGCGTCGCCCATTTTTTTTGCCTGCTCGGCTGAGATGGCTTTGCCGTAGCAGACCACAATCGAGCCGGGCGAGAACAGCTTTTTATGTCTCGGCCAGCACTCGAAGGCCCCGTCGATCACTACCGGAACGACCGCCGCCTTGCCCCGCCTGCACAGCAGGCCGAAACCCGGCTTGAAAGGCGTGATACTGCCGTCGATCGAGCGCGTACCCTCCGGAAACAGGCACACCCCTCTGCCCTCCTTGAGCACGTCTATGACCTTTCTCATCGCGGATATGTCCGCTTCGCCCAGCTTGAGCGGTATTGTGCCCACCGAGGTAATCATTCTTCCGAACAGCCAGTGCGTAAAAAGCGATTCACGCGCAAGAAAACCTACGCGTCTCTTGATGGGACAGGCGCAAAGTACCGGATCGAGATAGCTCTGATGGTTGCTGATCAGCAAAAAGGGGCCCTTACTGGGGATGTTATCCCTGCCATACGTGCGCATACGAAAAAACAGCATGCAAAGGAGCCTGAACATCCAGCGTACAAGCCAGAACCATTTTGCTTTCAATTGCTCTCTAAGCATCTTTTTTTCACAAGCGCCAGGAACTTTTCCACGACCTCATCTATGCTCAAATCAGTGGTGTCGACCACAATAGCATCATCGGCGGGCTTCAGCGGTCCGACCGCTCTGCTTTCGTCACTTCTGTCTCGTTCTTCAATGGCTCGGTGTATTTGTTCGAGGCTTTGACTGCTGCTCTTGCCTCCCAGATCCGCCTGCCTTCTTCTGGCCCTCTCGCCCGCCTCGGCAGTCAGAAAGAACTTTACATCGGCATCGGCAAACGCCACCGTGCCTTGGTCCCTGCCCTCGGTGACGACTCTCTGGGTGCCAGCCGCGAATTGTCGCTGCATCTGCACTAATTCATCTCGCACCTCGGGCGCGCCGGCAATATGCCGTGCATTCGCGGTTACCTCCGGTTCGCGTATCCGCTCGGTGACATCAACATTGTCGATGCAGACAACTGTCTTGCCCGCCTCGACTGAGAATCTAAATTCACATTTCCGTGCAATATCGAGCAGCTTGAGTTCATCGTTCAGATCAACGCCCGCCTGCATCGCCGCCAACGTGACTGCTCGATACATCGCGCCTGTATCCAAGAAGCTCGCGTCCAGCTTCTCAGCGAGAAGCCGGGCCACGGTGCTTTTGCCGCTGGCCGCGGGGCCGTCAATTGTGATTGTCAAATCCGCCATCTTGGACCTGGTGAGCGGTTATCAGAGTATCAGGTGACCTAACAACGTATATCAGGATACAGGGCCATCAGGATGTAGGATACCAGGATCTCAGGGTATCAGGAATGATCACCCGGCGTCCATGCTCTCCCGATATCCT
>CAZLTY010000127.1:0-2585 GCA_964562575.1 uncultured Pirellulales bacterium | reverse complement strand
CCGTGTATTCTCCAGCCAGTTACCGTCTAACCACTCTGACCACTATCATGCTCGTATCATCAATTTGCCTGGCGAGCCCGACGAACCTCCTCCTGTGCACGAGAACATCCTGTATCATCTGCTCGGCCGACTCTGAGGTGAACTTCTTTGCGGCCTCGAGCATTCTTTCCTTGCCCCACAGTTCGCCGTCAAAGTTGGCTGCGTCAATCAATCCGTCCGTGTAGAACAGCAGGCAGTCACCTTCTTGAAGCCTGACAGTCCCAACTTCGTACTCGGCCTCTGGATCGACCCCGAGCACGAGTCCACCCTTCTCCAGGTCCGTGACTTGTCCGTCTCTTATCAGGACCGTCGGCTCGTGACCACAATTGCAGTAGGTCAGGGTCATGTCCTTGACATCAATAGCGGCATCAAACAACGTGATAAACTCGCCATCCCGGCACTCGTCACATGCCATCCTGTTGATTCTGTTGACAATCTCCTTGCCGCAGTCGGCCTTGTCACGGTTCTCACAATACGTCTGGAAATCTCCGACCGCATCGGCGAAAGCCTTTACGGCACCTCGAAAGGAACTCATCATAATTGCCGCCGGAATCCCCTTGCCCATCACGTCGGCGATCGCCACGTCTATGGAGTTCTCGCCCAATTGATGGAAACTGTAAAAGTCGCCGCCGACATCAAAACAGGGGATATATGTGGCCGCGATGTCCAGGCCCGGTATCCGGGGGGCATGTTCGGGAATCATCCTGCGCTGAATCACCCCCGCCAGCCGCATCTGCTCGGCCATTCGCGCCCCTTCGATCGCCTTTGCGTACAACCTGGCGTTCGTTATCGCCACCGCGCACTGTGAGGCAACCGCCCGCGCAAGGTTGATATCGTCTTCGTCAAAGTGCATTGGTTTGGGGCTGTAGAGCCTGAGCACGCCAATGTCACGACCCTTGAACTGCATCGCAACGGTGAGCTGGCTGACAAGTCCTTCCTTTATCGCAGCCTCTTTGTATTTGACTCTGCCGTCTACCCGCACATCGTCCAGAACCACCGCCTCGCCCGCAAAGGCGGCTTTGATTACGGTGTCATTCTTGCATACCACGCCTTTGTTGCGGTATTCGTCGCTGAGTCCGAAAGTGCTTCGCATCTTCATATCGCCCGCTTCTTCGTCCAGCAGCCTGATCGAACATGCCTTGACCCGAACGATCTTAACCGCAGCTTCAGCAAGCTTATCCAGCACCTCCTGTAGCGAAAATTCTCCCGCCACAAGCGTGCTGAGCTGATAAATCTGCTCGTCTCTCTCTATTTGTCTCTTCGTCTTTTTCACCATAATCCAGTCACAATTCCAAATGGACTCAGATTATACCCGACTTGCAGCCTGCGGTGAACCTTAAATTGTCCTATCGCTCGCTTGCCCAATCCCGATACATCAATTAGCATGTTACTGTCACAGTGCGTAAACCAATAATCAATAGTAAATAGTCAGTCGAAAATGGTCGCAAAGCACATAGTCTTCAAGGGCAGTGTTCAGGGCGTCGGTTTCAGATTCACAGCCCACAGGACAGCCGGCCGCCACCAGTTGACCGGTTACGTCCGCAACCTCGCCGACGGTACGGTCGAGATGCTCGCCCAGGGACCGGCTCAAGACATAGATGATTGCATAAAGGATATTCAGGATTGCCTGGCCGGCCACGTCAGAGAAGTCAGGGCTGTAGAAGTCCCGCCGGACCCGAGATACACAGACTTCAGAATCACTTTCTGACTATTCCGCCAGATGCCGAATGATGCCGTGTTTGCGGGGGGTTACGAGATCAGCCTTTCTGGTCGGCTGGCCCTCTTTGACTGCATAATCGACATCCATGATTTCTATGAAGTCAGCCGTGTATTCCTTTAGCACGCCGCAATACTCAAATATCTTGTCGGCTTTGATCAATTCGAGCACGACTTTATGCCCTATATACCTTTCTAACAAAGGCTCGAAGGAAGTCCCCGCCGAGCCCATCAATTCCTGCTTCATCTGGGAGACGTACTTGTCCTGAGAAGTCAGCACCTTACCCGCTGGCGAGGCCTTCTTGGCCTGGCTCATCAACAGATTTACAATCTCGACAATCGAATCCCGCACAGTCTTAAATATGTTCAGTGTCCTCCTTTTTTGCCTGCGCCGCCACCCGGGATGATATGTTCGCTCCAGTTCCTTCTCTCTTTCGGCCTTGTTGCGTTCGCTCAGATCATCGTGGAAACGAATCACCGCTGCGATATTCGGATATTCGTATTTGTACAGAATGTAGCTCGCTTCCTCGTGTCCGTCTGCGTCTTGCTGCTTTTCGGGATAGGTAAATTCCAGTCCGGTGTTTTCAACGCGCAGCTTGCCCCAGATCGTCTTGGCCGAAGTATCTTCGAGCGTCACCATGTTATGTTCGAAATCTCTCAGGCACTTATCCCTGCTCCTTTTCCTGACAAAAACACCGACACCCGTAGCCAGGATGATGAAGATGATCGTGATGGCGGTATAGGGTATCTCTATTCCACCCACAGTTTGGGCAAGTATGTACGGCATCATATAGTGCTCCCGATTGAAAATTCCTCTTCTTGCGCGGGTA
>CAZLTY010000126.1:0-13254 GCA_964562575.1 uncultured Pirellulales bacterium | reverse complement strand
GTCGTCTGATTGATCTTGTTGGTGAAACGGACAAGCGGGAACTTGTTCCAATTGGCCTTGGACGACAGATGGGCCGGAAGGATAAGCAACGCTTCGACCAGTGAAATCGCAAGAACGCTGACCACGACGATTGGCATGGCACGCAGGATTTTGCCCATGATGCCGAGCGTGTAAGCCAGCGGTATGAAGGCAAACATTGTGGTCAGGACCGCCAGTATTACCGGCATCGCCATCTCCCGGACGCCTGCTATGGCCGCAGCCGTTCTGTCCAGACCCCGCTGACGATGAGCGAAGATATTTTCACCGACTACAATCGCATCGTCAACGACAAGACCCAGTGACATAATGAATGCGAAGAGACTTATCATGTTGATGGAAACATCGAAGTGCGGTATCAGCCAGAAAGCTCCCAGGAACGATATTGGAATGCCCATGGTTGTCCAGAAGGCAAGTCTCACATTCAGAAAGAGGGTCAGACATATGAACACAAGAACCAGGCCGATATAAGCATTCCGCTTGAGCAGATTCATCCTTGCTTTTAGAATGAGTGTGTCGTCCTCCCACAGGGCCAGAGAGACGCCTTCCGGCAGAAAGTCGCGTTTCTGCTGTACATACTCCTTGACGGTGCCGGCGACATCGAGCGCGTCCTGCTCGCCTATGCGCGAGACCTGTACGAATGCAGCCCTCTTTCCATTGAACTTCGAATGAAGATCGACCTCTTCGAAATCGTCTTTGACAGTGGCAATGTCACCAATCCTGACAATAGTCCCGTCGTTTCTGGTGAGCACTACGATCTTTTCGAATTCGGGCCCGTAATACTTCTGACCCTTGGTTCGAACGAGAATTTCCCCACCCGAAGTCTTGACCGATCCGGCGGGGGTATCGAGTGAAGAATTCCGGATCGCTCGCGTCACCTGGTCGAAACTGAGATTGTACCGGCGAAGGTTTTCCTCGGGGACCTCGATGGATATTTCGTAAGGTCGGACGCCTGCGATGTTAACCTGGCTGATGTTTTGTTTGACCGTAAGGTCATCACGAATCTGGTCGGCCAATTGCCTGAGGACTTTTTCAGGGACGTCCCCGTAGACAACAACCGAGATGACTTTGGGACGGCTCTTGATCTCCGAAATTATCGGCTTCTCGGTCTCCTCGGGGAAGGTGATTATGGTGTCGATCTCCGCCTTGATATCGTCGAGCACATCGGTCGGATCGGCATATTCTTCGACCTCTACTATGGTCATACCGGCACCCTCGGCGGCGCTCGACGTCATGCGCTTCACTCCTTCTACACCTGCGATCGCCTCCTCAACACGAAGACAGACCCCTTCTTCCACATCCGCCGGCGAAGCTCCGAGGTAGGGCACGGTTACGTTTATCATGTCGAGACTCAACTCCGGGAAGACCTCCATCTTCGCAGAAAGAAGCCCCATCAAGCCCGCGACAATAATTAGAACCATGAGCAGATTCGCCGCGACGTGGTTCGAGGCAAACCACCCAAGAACACCCTTTTTGTCTTCCGAGCCTTTCACTTAATTCGCCTCCGTTTCTGCGGACACGCCATCGCCCTCACTTGTCTGCGCAGTCTCTGCGAGGTTGTCGGCCTGCGTTCTCACAGCCATTCCGTCCGTAACCATATCAAGCGAACTAACGACAATTTGCGCTCCTTCTTCAAGCCCTGAGATCGCATAAGCAAAGTCCTTGTCGGTGCGGGCTATTTCCAACGTCGGGATGTGAAGGCGGTCGCCATCAACGACCCAGACTTGGTTGCTTTCTCGCACAGCGTCACGCGGCACTGCAACGGCGTTCTCTAGGATCTTACCTTTGATATGAACATCCGCAAACACGCCCGGCAACAACGGAGGTCTTCCGCCGGAAGTATCGAACGGATCAGCTACTTCGACAACAACTGAAACCATCCGCGAGGTTCTGTCCACCTGGCCGGTTGTCCTGACGACACGTCCCTTCCAGATATGTTCGGCGCCGCCGAAGTCGGCCTTGACCTGCGCCGTGCAGGGCTTTGCTGCGGCCTTGTTGCCATCGAGTTGAGCTGTGCTGTCAAAGACATCGAACCAGGCCAGTTCGTCATCCTCGAGAGGCACCGCGATTTCGACCGCCTCGATTCCGTAGGCAGAGCCGAGCGACTGGCCGACCGCGACGTATTGGCCGAGATCGACCCTCTCGTCGATTACCAGAACGTCGAATGGAAGTGACAGGCTCGTTCGCTCGAGCCTCAGCTCGGCGGCAGCCAGTTGGGCCCTTGCCGATTCGAGAGAAGCTTCTGCTCGACGAATCTGCGGCTGGCGCAGGACCAGAGGCGAAGACGGCTCGGTATTCGGATGCAACTGTTCCCATTCCTGGCGCGCTACGTCCGCCTCGGCCTTTTCCGTATCAAGCCTCACTTGAGCCTCAGCAACAACGGCATTGGCCTGCTGGACCGCCAACTCATAATCCCTTGATTCGATTTGAATAATCTGTTCTTCGCCGCGGACCAGGCCGCCGGCTTTGAGCAGAGGATGGACGTAGACCACCTTGCCGAAGACTTCAGGCACGATTTCAACTTCCACTCTCGGACTGACAGTCCCGTAGCCGCGCACAATCATTTGAATGTCCCGCACGTGCAGTTGCTCGACCTCGACCAACGGCGCCAAGACTACCTGCTCCTCTCGCTGGGGTGGTTTTCGATACTTGATCAGAAGAAACACACCAAGTACGCCCGACGCGACCACAACCACGGCAACAATGGACTGCACCCATCCGGGGGGCATTGTCCTGATCCTGCCACTCGGTTTGACCGCTTCTCGTTTCTCTATTTTGCTTTTCGCCATTTTCTATTCACCGTTTATCCGTCAGATTGTCCCACCGTAAGGTGTCCTGTGGACTGATCGTTCCAGTCGCCACCTAGAGCCAGGTGGAGATTCACGCGGGTCGTCCAAATCCGAGCCTTAAGGATGACAAGCAACTCCTCAGCGATTCTGCGCCGCCGCTCTGTTTCAAGCACCGTGAGAATACTGTCGACGCCGCGCTGATATCGCTCCTGCGAGAGGCTCTCGGCCGCCGTGGCTTCCTTGAAGCGCAGTTCGGTATGCTCATGCTCCTTCTGGAGCATCTGTTCTGCAATCAGGGCATCCTCGACTTCTTTCATTGCCGTCAGAACCGTGCCGGCATAGTTCGCCGCAAGCTCGACGTGGCGCGCCTCAGCAGCATCGACCTGCGCCCGCAACCGTCCGCCTGCGAATACGGGCTGAGAAAGACCAACGGTCGCCGAATAGGTCTCGGAAAAATGCTCCCAAATGTCTCGCCACCGGTCCGCGCTGGCGCCGTAGTTGGCCACAAGAGTAAGATCAGGATACAACTGTGCGATGCTGACGCCGATTTCTTCATTCGCCGCACGCACCAGCAACTCGGCTGCTCTGACATCCGGCCGGCGATCCAATAACGCCGCGGGCAAGCCAATCCGAACAGGCTCCAGGTCAGGCAGCACATCCAACGCCCCAAGCAATTGCTCTGAACTGCCGGGACGGCGGCCCAGAAGAACATCGAGAGCGTGGTGAGCCTGTATCAGCGATAGTTCAACGCTTGGCTCCTGTGCAAGGGACGCCTCGAGGTTCTCACGTGCCAGCCTGACGTCGACAGGCCCGACCAGCCCCTCGTCGTAGCGACGCTCGACAATCCTGAGTGTTTCCCGGCGGCTCTTCGTGTTCGATCGGGCAATAACCAGCCGCTGCTGGAGCATGGCAATATCTGCCCGGGCCACGATCACCGTAGCGATCATCGAGTTTGTGAGTGCCTGCTCATTTGCCTCGGCGGCAAGCAACTGCGCCAGGGAAGCCCGCTCGGCGCGCTTGAGTTTGCCGAAGAAATCGACAATGTAGGCGACTGAGATGTTCTGTGACCAGGTCTCGTTGATGAAACTGAACCTGCCACCGCCCAGGGCGCCCAGGTTGAAGGACACCTTGCTCCTGTCCCTATTCAGGGCGTAGGACACGTCCGGAAGACGTCCTCCGTGCGCCTGGGCCAGTGCCGCCTGAGCCTGCAGCACCCTGGCGGCGCTGGCTTTGAGATCGTAGTTACTCTCCAGCATCTGGCGGACCAATTCGGCTGTTGCCGGATCGCCGAATCGCTGCCACCACATCCCGGTGTCACCAAAATCGTTGATATCGGTAACGTGATCGCCAGCGTTGAAATAGCCGTCGTTCGTATCCGCCGCTGTTTCGGGCCTCTTGTATTTCGGCCCGACCATACAGCCCGTTACCAGTACGGCACCTGATGTACAAATCAGCAAGCATATTGAAATCAGTTTCTTAGTCATTTAAGCTTCTCCTCCTGCATAGGCCCTGATTCCGGCGGCGGAAAATGCCACGATGTGGTCGATTACTTTGGCCGGCTCAAACTCAGGCAGCCCTTGATCATCCATCGAACTGAGCATTGTTTTGAACCGAATTGTGTGAATGAGCTGGCCAACCAGCGAGAACACGACGAGAGGAACCTTCGATGCGGGCAACTCGGGGCATACTTTCGCCAGGGCCTGCTGCATAGCGGACAAAGTCGGCTTGATCACGTCGTCGCCGAACATGCTCACATGCAAATGGGGATTGATCATTTCTCGGGCCATCAGCTTGATAAGACGGGGACCGCCGCTTTCGTCTACCAGCGGTCCGATAAAGGCATGGGCGAATGAGCGGAGCAGATCCTCCAGGCAAGGCTCACCCGCGCTCTCGGAAAGCACCTTATCAATACTGGAGATGCGGGCATCCCGCAGCAAGTGCAGGTGGCGGCGCCAGATCTCGACGTACAACTTCTCCTTGCCGCCAAAGTAGTAGTTGACCGACGCAATGTTGCACCCGGCGGCAGCGGCAAGGTCGCGAATGCTCGTGCCGTCGAAACCGCGCTCGGCAAAAAGTTGCTCCGCCGCCTCCAGCAGTCGGTCCCGCACGCCCTTGGCAGGGCTGCTGACAGCACTGTTCTCCTGTGAAATCGTCATACCGGAAAACTCCTAAACGCATGTTTCATACGCCAGTTTAAAACATCTGTTTCAACTTATCAAGGTTTTTTTCTATTTTCGGAAAATTTCCTGAATCTCCAGAATTCTCGATCACAGTGTCGCTGTTTCGCCATTTAACTTGACACAAGCCGGACAAACTGGTAGATTTTGTGTATTGGGATATGCAAGTCTTCTTCTTGCGATCTGCCTGAACCGGTGCCTGGAGGAAAGGGCCTGAACTGAATTCTTGGTGCAAGTGCAGATTTCCAATTGAGTTGAGAGTCTTTAATGTCTGTCGAGAGTAGCCCCGGAAGATGGGGATTGTGGTTTTTGAACCATGCAGCATTTTCTCAACCATTATTTAAGGAGGACATCTCATGCAACGAACACGTCCATTGTTAGCTTCAACAATACTGCTCACCCTGGCGGTTTGCGCGCAGGCACAGGATCCGGATCTGCTGGCCTGGTGGAAATTCGACGACGGCACAGGCACTGTTGCCGTCGATTCGAGCGGTAACGGAAACGATGGAGTATTCATCCAGGATCCCGAGTGGGTCGCCGGCAAGTTCGGAGGCGCTTTGCTCTTTGACGGCCAGGGCGGTGAGCGCGTGTCGATCGGGGGACTAGACATTCCTTCGGGTCAGATGACCATCGCATGCTGGTTCAAAGCAGACAATCTGGACACACCCGGCCAGGACCCCCGCATGGTTTCCAAGGCGTTCGGCGGTGGAAACAATGACCACATATGGATGTTCAGTTCCAGTCGCATCAGCGGGAACAAGTTCCTGAGATTTCGGCTGAAGACCAATGATGGACAGGATACGTCAGAGATAAAGGCCGGCACCTTTGAGGTGGGCGAGTGGATCCACGGCGCCATCTGGTGGGACGGTACGGACATGAAGGTCTACAAGAATGGCGCCGAGGTTGGCACCCTCGCAAAGGGGGGCACTTCTGTCGCTCTCGATCCCGCGGTCCAGGGCGCTATCGGCAACCAACCCATCGGAGCGGAGAACAGACCCTTTGACGGTATCATCGACGATGTGCGTATCTACACAAGGGCTCTTACCGAAGCAGAACTCGCTCAAACAATGGAAGGGCCGCCAGCCCCGCTGGCCGCCGGGCCGGACCCCGCTGACAGTGTCACGATCGAACAGAACTGGGCTAACCTGAGCTGGCAGAGCGGAACGTGGGCCGTCTCTCACGACATCTATTTCGGCACAGACTATGACAACGTAGAGCAGGGCGCCGAGGGCACATTTGTCGGCAATGCCGCAACCAACTTCCAGGTTGTCGGTTTTCCGGGCTTTCCGGCTCCGGAAGGCCTCCAGCCCGGTACGACGTATTATTGGCGAGTCGATGAGATCAACCCCGACAATCCCGATAGCCCGTGGAAAGGGATTGTCTGGAGCTTCACACTGCCTCCCAAGGCTCCGTACAATCCGATCCCGGCCGACACTATGAAGTTCGTCAAGACCGATGCAGACCTGACCTGGACAGCCAAGTGGGGCGCCGCACTGTTTGGCGTTTACTTCGGGACCGATCCAGCAGAAGTCGAAAGTGCCACAGGCGCCGCTCCCAGCGGCAAAAGTACTTTCGATCCCGGACCTCTCGAACTCGATACGACCTATTACTGGCGCGCAGATTCATTCGACGGCGCCACTTGGACTACGGGCAACGTCTGGAGTTTCACCACAACAAGGCCGGGCGGCGGCCTCGTTGGCGAATACGCCAACTATGGCGGCGGCGTGCCAAATCCGCCCGAAGCGCCGTTCCAGAACGTAACGTTGACCCGCACCGATCCCGGCATCGACTTTGCATGGGGCAACGGCTCGCCCGAGCCGGGTGTGATAGACGAGGATAACTTCGCCGTGCGCTGGACGGGTGAATTGGAGGTACCACTGGACGGTAGGTACACCTTCAAAAGCACAACCGACGACGGCGTGCTTCTCTACGTCAATGGCGTGGAAATGGCCAAGGCGTGGCGCACCCAATCGGCCGTCGAGCAGGGAAGCACGATTGATCTGGTCGCCGGCGAGTTCGCGTCTATCAAGATGTTGTACTTCGCCACCAGCGGCAATGCTCAGGCCGACCTGAGCTGGGGACACGAGTTCTTCCCGCTGGAGATCATCCCGGCAGCGGCTCTTTCACCGCCTCTGCGAGCCGGCCTGATCACACCGACGAGCAAGGCTGCGAATGTCACCCAGACGCCCACTCTCGAATGGACAGCCGGCGATCATGCCGCGCAGCACGACGTATATTTCGGCGCCGATGCGGACGCCGTTGCCGCAGCAGATACCAGCACAGCGGACATCTACAAGCTCAGGCAGGCCGAGACGAATTTCGCACCTGCAAAGCTCGCGTGGGACACAACCTACTACTGGCGTATCGACGAAGTCAACGATCTCAATCCGGACAGCCCCTGGAAGGGCTCAGTGTGGAGTTTCACTACTGCGGACTTTTTGATCGTGGACGACTTCGAGAGCTACGACGCGTATGAGAACCAGATATGGTGGACGTGGAAAGACGGCCTCGGCTTCGCCGCACACGATGACGAACCGGCCTTCGCCGGTAACGGCACAGGCTCGGCTGTAGGCGACGAAACGACTGTCTCCTATACCGAAGAGGGCACCCGTCACGGCGGCGCCCAGGCGATGCCGCTCTTCTACGACAACAACAAGCAGGGTTTCGCCAAGTACTCGGAGACCGAGCTGACCTTGACAACCGCTCGCGACTGGACTGAAGCAGGCGTCGCAGAATTGTCGCTGTGGTTCCACGGCGAGGCGGCTAATGCCGCCGATCGACTGTACGTGGCGGTCTCCAACGTGACCGGCCAGGCCGTGGTGGTGTACCATGATGATCCGAGCGCCACTACGATAGACGGCTGGACAGAGTGGGTAATTCCACTGCAGACGCTGGCCGATCAGGGTATCGACCTGACCAACGTCGACAAGATTGCTCTGGGCGTGAGCACAAGAGGTAACATGACGGCGCCTGGTGGCTCAGGCAAGATGCTCTTCGACGACATCAGGTTGTATCGGCCAAGGAATGCTGGGCCATAAGTGCCACTCGCAAGAGTATAATGTAACGATTTGTGAGTAACTCGGGGCCTATACCTATCGGCTCGGTATGGGCCCCTTTCTTAACCGTGCCAAATCGTTGGACAAGACTTCTCACATGCCCTATCATAATCCAGTGAGTTAGGGCACAATAGGGTGTACACCCTACGCGCAGCGGCCTGGATTAAGCAAGAAAGGTTGTCATGGCCAAACAACAAAGGACAATAGTCGGTGAAAATCTGACGCCAACCCTGTTGACCAAGCTGGGCGGCTTGGAAGAGTTTCCATCGACGCCAACGGATTTCAAGCCGGATGGAAACTGGGTGAACAGGTATCGGATCTGGACATGTCACGGCTATCGCGAAAGCGGCAACGAAAACGCCGGAAGTCTTCGGATCGCACGCAGAGCCGATTCGACAGAAACATTTGTCTTGCAGGTGCGCCAGGAGATTATCCAGACAGACGAGATGACGAATGTGATCGAGGGCACGATTAAGTGCCGGCTCGATCAATTGGCCTCGCCGGTGGAATGGACATTATCGAGTCGATTTGAAGGCCTCGAAGGCAAGGTCATTTCGGAACTGGGCTGCCGCAATCATGGCGTTGCCACCGAGTCAATGACCGGCACCGCGGGTGACTGGTGTTTGTTCGAAGCCGTGCAGCGTCTTGCTTTTGACAAGAGAAGTTCGTTAAGTTTCGATCTGCTCGAAGGTATGAGTCTGTCAAAGTTGGGACACCGACTATTTTACCGCCAAAGCTATCCGATGAAGACGGACAGCCAAAGCATACCTCTGCATTGTTTTGCTCAGTTGGGAAGCGGCATTTTGCCTTATGAATACTGGCTCGACAATCGTCACAGATTGTTGGCCGTGATTTCAATGAACAAAGCTTATGTACTGGATCAATAGGTAGAGAAATGGACAAGAACACAACAGAACGATCATCTGATCATCTCGTAAGCAGACGAAACTTCGTGAAGTTGGGCGGCGCGGCCGTCGCGCTGTTAGCCGATGGCACTTTGACGAAGAGGGCTTTTGCCGGACGGAAAGATCGCAAGCCAAAGCCCGGGAATATCCTGTTGATCTACACGGACCAGCAGCATATTGATACGATCGCCGCCGGCGGCTGCCGACACGTTCGGACGCCTGCGCTCGACCGGCTCAAAACCAACGGCGTAAGCTTTACACAGTCATACTCGGCCAACCCGGTATGCAGCCCCGCCAGAAGCGCAGCCTTCACAGGCCGGACCAGTTGCGAGGCCTCGGTCCACAAAAACGGACGACCCATCCGCTCTGATATCCCAAACCTCGGGCAATGGTTCTCGCAGCACACGGGTTACGAAACGTTCTACGCCGGCAAGTGGCATCTGCCAAGAACGTACACGAGCGACATCCCGGGCTTCAAGGTCATAAACACCGGCATCGGCGGATTCGGCTATCTCTGCGACACGGCCATGTCACGCGCGTGCGAGGGCTTCATAAGAAACCGCTCGAAATCGAAACCGTTCCTGTTGGTGGCCTCGTTCATGCAGCCTCACGATATCTGCGAGTGGCTCAGGCTTAACATGAACAACCCTGGGAAACTTCGATATCCGGAATTGGCGGATGAGCTTCCGGGGCTCCCCGGTAATTTCCAGTTCGATGAGAATGAGCCTCAATCGACCAAGAAGAGACGATCAGGCAACGAACCGTTCAAGGGCAATTGGGACCAAGAACACTGGCGATATTACAGGTGGAGCTACTATCGCCACATCGAACATCTCGACGCCGAGATAGGGCGAATTCTCTCGGCGCTCGAAGATCGTGGCTACATTAACGATACGCTGATTGTGATGACCTCCGACCACGGCGAAGGCATGGGACACCACCAGATGGTGCGCAAGAGCAGTTTCTATGACGAAGCCGCAAGGGTGCCGCTGCTGCTGTCCTGGCCTGGGCATATCGTTGAGGACAAGACCGATGAAGTACATTTGGCTTCGGGGCTGGACGTAATGCCGACTCTGTGCGACTACGCGGGCATCAAATCACCGGCGAGCATGCGGGGCGTGAGCCTCCGACCGATTCTCGAAGGAGGCGACAGTGCGCCGCGTGACTGCGTCGTCTCGGAAGGCAACACCAACACAGGCAGAATGCTCCGCACACAAGGTTTCAAGTACATCAAGTATGTGGACGATCCGGTCGAGCAGCTTTTCGATATGATAAACGACCCGGGCGAAACCAGAAACCTCGCGGCAAACTCGCGTTATGCGGCGGCGATGTCCGAACACCGCAAGCTTCTCGCCGGCCATGAAGCCAGACTCGACGCCCCCAGGGACATTCCCCATACCGAGTTCTGGCGCACGAGAGCATGATGACCATGAAGACATCGGGACTCACAATCTTAACGCTGTCAGTCGCTCATGCGGTTGTCTCGGCAGCACAGCCTGCTGCTGACAGTTCCCTGGTTCTGTGGTACGAGATGCCGGCCCGTCACTTTACTCAGTCACTGCCTCTCGGCAACGGCAGACTCGGCATGATGGTCTTCGGCGGCATTGACAAAGACCGCATCGTTCTGAATGAGGAATCGCTCTGGTCTGGCTCGCCTTCGGATAATGATCGGCCCGACGCGCACAAGCGACTGCCCGAAATCCGCCGTCTACTCGAGCAGGGCAAAAACGACGAAGCCGAACACCTGGTAAACGAGACGTTCACCTGCAAAGGCGAAGGATCGGGACACGCTAAAGGCGCCAATCTACCTTTCGGATGCTATCAGGTTCTCGGCAACCTCTCGTTAGAATTCGAAACAGATCCGGACTCGGGAACGGACTATCGCCGCCAACTCGACTTGAGCACCGCCTTGGCGGTCGTTCACTACAAGTTAAACCGTGTCAGTTATCTCCGCCGGTATTTCGCCAGCGCGCCGGATCAGATCGGCGTGATCCGTCTGACGGCAAGCAGGGCCGGCGCTTTGACATTCGGCATAAGTCTGGACCGGCCCGAACGTTTTACCACCGAAGCTCTCGCCGACAACGAATTGTTGATGACCGGTCAATTGAATGACGGACAAGGCGGCGGCGGAGTCAAGTATGCGGCGCGAGTGCGCGTGCTCACTACCGGCGGCAATGTCGCGACCGCCGACAATCAGTTGACCGTCCACGACGCCGATGCGGCCACAATTCTGTTTGCCGCCGAGACTGACTATCACGGCATCGCTGCCCGCGAGCGCAGGATTAATGATCCTCGCGACAAGACCGCCGAAGTGATTGACGCGGCGGCGGCGAGAGGTTATGAGGCAATACTCGCCGACCACATCACGGACCATCGCCGGCTCTTCGACCGCGTTTCGCTCTGGCTCGATGACGGCAAACCCACCAGCGGCAGAAACTCGCTGATGGCAACCGACAAGCGGATAAAGGTGTTTGCCGAAACCGCCGAAGACCCCGAGCTGGCAGCACTGTACTTTAACTTCGGCCGATATCTGCTCATCGGCTCGTCCAGGCCCGGCACGCTCGCCGCCAATCTCCAGGGAATCTGGGCAGAGGAGATACAGACTCCCTGGAACGGCGACTGGCATCTCGATATCAACATCCAGATGAACTACTGGCCCGCCGAAGTCTGCGGTCTCGGCGATTGTCACGTCCCCATGCTCAGGCTCATCGAAGCGCTCCAGCGGCCCGGCCGCGAAACGGCCAAGGCATACTACAATGCCGACGGCTGGGTGGCCCATGTGATCACCAATGCCTGGGGCTTCACCGCACCGGGTGAACGCGCCAGTTGGGGTTCAACCGTCAGCGGCTCGGCCTGGCTATGCGAGCATCTTTGGGAACACTACGCATTTACCCTCGACAAAGAATATCTGCGATGGGCCTATCCGATCATGAAGGGCTCGGCACAGTTCTACCTCGATATGCTGATTACCGAACCGGCCCGCGCCTGGCTTGTGACGGCTCCCTCCAATTCTCCCGAAAATGCCTTTCGCATGAAGAACGGAACCGCCGCTCACACCTGCATGGGACCGACCGTTGACATGCAAATCCTCCGAGAGCTGTTCGGCAACTGCATCGCCGCCAGCGAGATTCTCGACGTCGATGAACAGTTCCGTGAAAGCCTGAAAGCCAAACGCGCCCGCCTGGCCCCGAACCAGATAGGACCTGACGGTCGTCTCCAGGAGTGGCTCGAACCGTATGACGAGCCAGACCCGCATCACCGCCACATTTCACACATGTACGGGCTTTATCCGTACTACGAGCTGACACCTCAGACAGCACCGAAACTAGCCGCCGCGGCGGCAAAATCCCTGGAAAAACGCGGATTCCAAGACGATGTCGGCTGGGCCAACGCATGGAAGATCGCTCTCTACGCCCGCCTGCTGGACCGCGACCAGGCCTACGGCTATCTCCAGCGCCTGATAGGCCACAATGCATTTGGCAACTTGTTCAACGCCTGCTGGCCGGGCCGGACTTTTCAGATCGACGGCAACTTCGGCGGAACCGCAGGCATCGCGGAGATGCTTGTGCAAAGTCACGCCGGCGAGATTCATCTGCTGCCCGCGCTACCGGACGCCTGGCCCGCAGGGCATGTCAAAGGCCTCTGCGTCCGCGGTGGCTTCGTCGTCGACATCGAGTGGGAGGACCGGGCGCTGTCGCGAGTGAATATCCTTTCCAAAGCCGGCGGCGACTGTAAGATCAGGTACAAGAGCAAAGTAATTGACATGAAAACCGAAGAAGGCAGACTATACATATTGGATGACAACCTGGAGTAATCCTCAAAAACACAACATAGGAGTCAAAATGAAAGATCAAACAAGAAGAGAGTTCCTGAAATCGCTCAGTCTTGTCGCCGGTTCGGCGGTCGGTTTGCCCACAGCCCTTAGGGCCGATGCTGCCGGCCAGGCTTCGAGAAAGAAACGGCCCAATATTATCTTCATCATGACAGATGATCACGCTTCGCACGCGCTGAGTTGTTACGGCAGCAAGATCAATAAGACGCCGAATCTCGACCGGATCGCCGACGAGGGCATGCTCTTTGACAATAGCTTCTGCACGAACTCCATCTGCGCCCCCTGTCGGGCTGTCATACTGACTGGAAAGTACAGCCACCTCAACGGCATCCTCGACAATCGCCAGAAGTTCGATGGCAGTCAGCAAACGTTCCCCAAGCTGCTCCAGAAAGCCGGCTACAAGACCGCAATGATCGGCAAGTGGCACCTCAAGACCGACCCGACCGGCTTTGACTATTG
>CAZLTY010000125.1:0-13274 GCA_964562575.1 uncultured Pirellulales bacterium | reverse complement strand
ACGATGTCCATGATAATGCATCGTGAAGTCGAAGGGCTGTTCAGATAAGCTACGAAGCATGGCTGATAGGTCGTAACGTGGATGCCTCAAAGAAGATCTTTTGTGGCAACAGGTGCATGTTCGTGCAGAAACTCTTTGACCAACGGGTCGTTTTCCTCAAACTGCGTTATGAGGGGGAGATGACCAGCTCCCTTAGTCGCGACAAGTTCGGAGTTCTGGATCCTCCTGATCACAGATTCAGCATGCGAGAAATCCACGAGAGCGTCAGCCGTACCATGGATCACCAAGGTCGGTGCGGAGATCGGCAGTGGATCCCGCTCACCTAAATGTGCGTACTGGACGTCGTCGTTCACCCATCCCTCATAACGCAAGCTACATGGGCCGGTCTTTGCCGCCAAGTCCATTAAGGTTTGCAGCTTTTCAGGGTTTTGGTCGAGTATTTCCCTGTCTTCTGCAGACAGAAGTAAATTGCCCTCATGAAGCAGCAAACCCTCCGGGAATCGCATTACGGCGCGTGCCATGAGCCAGTCAGCAAAGTCTCTCCCGAATACCCGATCCGTGACCCGTCGAAACATGGATGCCTCGCGCGTGGGGCGAATCCACTCCTTGGTGATGGCCGAAATCAGGACCACTGCCCAAGTTCGGTCGGGGTACTGCGCAGCAAACTGTAGTGCTGGTGGCCCACCTGCACTGACTCCTAAGACTGCGACCCGACCGATGCCCAACGAGTCAAGCAGAGCCGCGCAGGCCCTGGCTTGCTCTTCGTAGGTCGGCCCAACATTCAGTTCGGTTCGTAGATACCCTGGCCTGGATGGCGCTACAATATGAAATCCCTCAAGAGATTCTCCAATCGCCAGGGCCTGGTCGTACCCTCCCATGCCGCCGTGCATTATAAGGATTGCCGGTCCCTGGCCGCGTGTGGCATATTCAACGGTTCCCTGGTTCGTCTGGGCAAGTTTGCTTCCGCTCCGAAGAGCCATATGCCTACTGCGGCGCCACCGGCGGAAGTCCACTTGTGCAACTACGTAGACCAGAACAACTACAGCGAGGGCAAAACCTGCCAGTAGAACAGCTACTCGCTTCCACTTGCGTTTTGGTGTCTGTTTTACCATTGCTCGTCTCCTTATTATGTAAGAATGTCAAATGGGGAAGATGCCTGACTATGTATATCTGACATTCACCATATCAAGTGCTCAGCTATGCGTAGCAATCTACTTGTTCTTCCCAAGCACCACATCCTATTCAGTAGCCTGTGCCGTCACCTTCCTTGGTCTGATGGTCCTCAAAGAGCTCTTTTATCTCAGACTCAGCGAGGGCGTAATTATAGATACGCACGTCGTCGATTAGGCCGTTCCAATATCGTCTTCCCCCGGGTCCCTTGGTATAGGAGTGAGAGCCTATACAGACTGGATAGTTGTCCAAAGCCATCTTGCCAGATGCAAACTCGAAATTGTCAAGAGCCCCGTCGATATACAGGAAGATTCTACTCCCATCGTAGACGCCGGCAACATGATGCCACTGTCCGTCGGCGACGTTGATCTTCCCAAGAACGCTTCCTATCTCATTGGTTTCAGTACTTATGCCGGTGCATGCAAACTCCATGAAAGGGGTAGTCCACCACCTCTGCAGCCTCCAGGAGGAATCACTTTTGGCCACAACAGCCTGACCGAAAGTGGTGAACTGGGAGACCTTTACCCAACATGCAACGGTGATCTCGTCAGTAATATCCAACGCTGGATCATTTCCACAGTCTATGTAGTCGCCTTCACCGTCAAATGAGAGGGCGCCGCCTATCCAACCAGAACGCCATGAGGAGTCACCAACAACTCTGCCGTCACGGCCATTACCTGTGGAGTCAGTTGCCGTCTGGCCTTCGGTCTCATCCAGCTTCCACCAAGCCACCATCGGTTGAGCCCTTGGTATACGATACGGCAGGCGCGACTGATAGGCGTTCAACTGGACCTTCATCCTTTCGTGGTACGTTGGGCGTTCTTCTTTTGGAAACTCATCGATCGCCTTCTTCTGCCAACTAACTGCAGAGTTGAAATCACCTGCCTCAGCATACGCCGCAGCGAGTGTCTCAATGTACAGTGGATTTTTCCAGTCAGTTAGTTCACAGGCTTTGCTGGCGCGCTTGACGGCATCGAGTCCATCACGGAGTTGGGCAACCGGGTTCGCAGCCTGCAAACGAGCCAGATCGTGGAAAGCCGCGGCAAGCTCTGGGTCGATGTGTACGGCTGCCTCATAATCGAGTAGCACCTTATCGATAGGCCCACCACGCTTGTAGCTTCTGCTGGCACGCAGGTAGTAGGCTCTCGCCAGAGCTTTTGCCAAGTTGTGCAAAGAGTGGGTGGTTCGAGCATTTTCAAGGCCCGGCAATGCTTTCAGTTGGTCCAGTATCTCCAAAACCTTGTCTAGCCTGTTAGCCTCCAGATGTTCCCAAGCTGGACGAAGAGCGCTACTCTTACTACTTAGAAGTCTTTCCACTTTCCACAAACACTCCTGGTCTTCTGCCCGCACGACTTGGTTGTCCTCGCACAGGTGCCGCAGTCGCTCCAGAGGGACCTGTGCTTCGCGGGCTTGGCCAAGCTCGTGCAAGGCCATCGCATGATAGCCAATCGCAACAGCCCGTGATGGTTTGCCGAGCCAGGACCGACGCAGTCGATCCGCTCGACTCAATGTCAAGACGGCCTTATCGTAGTAGCCATTGTTGTATTCGTCCATGCCATGCAATGTAAGCTCTTTTACAAGGCTGGCCAGACACTCAAGAGAGTCTTGGGTAGCCAAATGCTTCTCCCCCAAAGCACGGCGCCCTATTTGGATGGCCTCAATGAGTACTGACTCGGCCTTGTCGAGTTGACCGAAATGAATGTATCCAGATCCCATGTTGTTCATTGTCACGAGAGTCAATGGATCGCTTTCACCAAGCTGACTCCGCCGGATATCCAGCGCTTTCTTAGCGTATTGTTCAGCCTGGACGTCCGGGAGACTGCAAGCGAAGAAACTGTACGCCTTTGCCCTGAGCAAAGGTGGTCCCTTAAAACCCTTCTCAAAGTCACCCGCAGCTGACTCAAGCATGACTTCAAAAGGGACGGCGCGCCCCAAACCGGCCCATGGCCACTTCACGAGCGAATTGTCCCACTCGAAGAACGAGACTATCGTCCTCAAGGTCTCCGAATACTGTTGGGCTTCATCCCTCGCCGTCTCCGCTTCAGCACGCCGTTCCTCCGCCAGTTTCCGTTGTTCGTTTGAAGTAGTCTCAGCTTGTTCGGCGCGGACGCGTGCAACTGCTTCATGTTTCCAGGCCTGCTCAGCCCGAAGGTACATGGCCGTACTGATAGCGAAGCCGACTACTATTACCGCCGCTACGGTTGAAGCTGCCGCTACCAACATTCGGCGCCGTCGCACAAATTTCCTCATTCGGTACAATGTACCCGGTCGACCGGCTAATACCGGCTCATGGTTCAGATGACGTTTTATGTCGCCCACAAATTCACTGACAGAGTCGTAGCGCCGGTTACGGTCTTTCTCCAGGGTCTTCATCACAAACCAGTCCAGATCAGCGCGTACAAGTTTTTGCAGCAAATCCGGACTGGTCCGGCGATGTTTGGCAATGTCTATCAAGGCCTCTCCCAGGGTGCTTATCTTAGTGGACGGTCTGGTCGGCTCTTCTTCACGAATGATCCGCTGCATCTCTGCATATCCCTTGCCGAGAAGGTATTCCGGGTCAAACGGCGTCGTTCCAGTCAGTAGTTCATACAAAAGAACGCCCAGCGAGAAAACATCCGTGCGTATGTCCACATCCAAGCCACTCATCTCCGCCTGCTCCGGACTCATATACTCCGGCGTACCGATCATTTGGGCATAACGGGTGAAGACCGTCTTTTCAGTTAGCTGTTGATTAACGGCCTTGGCGATACCGAAATCAATCACCTTTGGGACCGGCTCGCCATCGTGCAGTGTCACCATGACATTCGAGGGTTTGATATCGCGGTGAATGATACCCTTCTGATGAGCATGCTGCACAGCCTGGCATACTGACACAAACAACCCCAGACGTTCCCGGGTGCTCAGATGGTTTTTGTCGCAGAATTCGGTGATAGCTACTCCCCTGACAAGCTCCATCACGAAGTAGGGCCGCCCTGTATCGGTTGTACCTGCATCCAGGACCCTGGCAATATTCGGATGGTCCATCAATGCCAGCGCCTGGCGTTCGGCCTCAAAGCGAGCGATGACCTGCTTACTGTCCATTCCCAGCTTGATGATCTTCAAGGCAACCCTGCGACGGATGGGCTGTTTCTGCTCGGCCATATAGACTGAGGCCATTCCACCTTCGCCTATTCTCTCCAGCAACTCGTAACGCCCGATGACCGTTTCGGGACCTTCGGTGAGAGGGGATTCTTCAAGAGTAACATTCAGGTCTATTGCCGGAATTTCGAGAAAGCTGCCGGCTTCATCATGAGACCTGAGCAGAAATTCCACTTCTGCTCGCAGCTTTTCGTCTCCTTTGCACGCTTTGTCCAGATATCCTACCCGCTCCGCCTGGTCTGATATCTCGATAGCTTTGTGGAAAATCTCTTCCGGACTGGTCTTTTCTGCTGCCATGCCAATACTCTCTCATTTTCTCGCTCGGTGATCGCCTTATTTTGAATCTATGTCTGATTTTTGGCCATGCCTGTCCTCTGACCAAGTGTCATCCCATACACAGAACATCAAGAACGCCACACAGAGCACCAAGATACCACAAGTCCTGGCGTCAGGTATCAAGTATTTTGCATCCGAAAGGGAAAAGGTCAATCCAGAACGCCCTGCATTCATTAGCTCAGTAATTGATTCGATCCAGCCAGTCATGATTTTACTCCTTATCCTTTATCAAGCCCTTCAATTTCTTCTTCTTTGCTTCCACTGAGTAGTGCGTTGTCTGGATCGATTTTGGCTCAAGATTTTTGAGAAAAGAGCCGGTTTTTTTTGGAATGCGCATATAGCTGTTGAAATCCGCCTGCATTTGGGTGAAAACGCCATGTGGGACCCTCAAGCAGGATGGTGGATACTATGCAATTTGAACTCGTCAATCTTTGGAGCCAATTCTCCCGTATAGCCAAGCTTTGGCGTATGTCCAATTGCGCTTGGCCGTAGCCGGAGAAATATCCAATATCCGGGCAGCCTGCTCAAGTGTCAGCCCCGCAAAATAGCGAAGTTTCACCAATTCAGCTTTGGCTCTATCTATCTCGGTCAGTTCGGTGAGGGCCTCATCCAAAGCAATGACATCGTCAGAAGGTGCCTCAATTGCCAAATCCTCACTCTTGAGATCAACCTTCTCACGACCACCTCCACGTCTGAGGCGCTGCTTGCGACGGGCGTTTTCAATGAGAATTCGTCGCATGGCCTCAGCGGCAGCTCCAAAGAAGTGACCGCGGCCGTTCCAGTTTTGTGTTTCTGAGCCCACCAGTCGGATATAGGCCTCGTGAACCAAGGCAGTCGCCTGGAGTGTCTGACCCTGCGGCTCCTTGGACATCTTGTGAGCAGCCAAACGACGCAGTTCCTCATAAACCAACGGGAGCAGCTTCTCGGCGGCCCTGGCATCACCTTGCTCAATGGCGGTCAAGATTAGCGTAACATCGCTCATGTTTCCTCTCGAAATCGGATGTCGTCATGAGAGCACGAGTATTCTATGAGGAAACCTGTAACATTTCAAGTGCCGGCAGGCACTGCGCATGTTTTTGGATTTGGCACACACACCTGAAGCGTCCTCTGATGCCCAATTGGGTGGATGATGCTATCTTCGATTTCGCAGCGTTGCCCGTGCCTCAGAATGGGAAGGACCAGAGAAGAGCTTTCTTCGCAGATCTGTTCGTGGGTTTTCCTGATTCAGGTACGACAGAGGCGCGCGTCCTGGGTGCCGGTAGTAACCTCTCAGCTTCGCCTGCAACGTCGGCCACCATTCCTCAAGCTTCACCCTGCACTTGGGAGATCGGGGGGGATCGGGACTTCGGGGGACATACATATATCTCTTCTTCGCCAGCTTGATTGTCTCGTCTGTAACCATCCACAAGACATATGTTGTCAAACATTGGAGCGTTTCAAAAAGCGGTTCATAGGATTTGCAGGATCTTCTCAGATATAAATCCTAAACGAGCGGCTGGGACAGAAATTGGCGTTTGTCGAACGAGTTGCCAACGGGAAGGTCATGGCCCGCGCGGATCTTACAGGCTCTCAACGAGAACATACGTTAACGTGTTCCTTCGGCGTCAATGAAGGCACCTGGGTGGCGGCCCGCTGCACGGATGAAGATCGATTATTGAGTGATGAGGAACTCAGCCGATACGTGCAGGGCAAGGGCAGCAGAATGCCCTCGGAGCCGACACGTCTGCGTTTTGCCCATACGAGTCCGATCTATGTCACGGTAGGCTCAAAGAAGCCACGCGTTGAGGCGTCCGTCGAAGAAGCGAGAAAAATGCTCGAGGCCTTCAAACGCTTCGCCCGCAGGCAGGCCGACGAAAAATACTCAGCCGAAATCCTGGATCTGCTGCCGAGTGACATACCGTGACTCTGTGCCGGTGACTGTTACTGCAGCCTTCTTGGGGTAGGATCGGCGACGAAGCCGGCAGGTCGCTGGTTCGGCCCCGGGCGGTCAATGTCACCGAGGTCCTCGCGAGCTTTCTCAGCCAGTGCGAGCAGTCGTGTCACTACCCTCGGATGCGCTTTTGCGAGATTCCGCTTCTCGGCCAAGTCTGCTTCCAGATCATACAACTCGGCAGCGCTTGCCCTGGTTCTGCCGCTGAAGTTCTGCCATTTTGCCTCAAGCGGAAGATACAGCTTCCACTTTCCCGAGCGGACAGCCTGGAGCTGTCCCATGTAGTAGTAATAGAAGGCCTCGTAGGGCGAGCGGGCCCCAGCTTTGCCCGTTATCAACGGCCGGATATCATAGCCGTCAATGACTCGGTCATTCGGGATTTCGGCACCGGCGAGTTGGGCAAGTGTGGGAAGCAGGTCCATCATCGTACACAATTCGGTGCACGTCTTTGCAGCCGGAATTCTGCCCGGCCAGCGCATGATACACGGAACTCGCTGGCCTCCTTCGGCCGTGGTGTATCCCCAACCGGTTAGCGGCAAATTGATGCCCTGTGGAGGATTGCGCCGCGGCGCCCCGTTGTCGGAGGCCCAGACAACCAGCGTGCGCTCATCGAGATCAAGTTTCTTCAAGGTGCGAAGAATTTCGCCCGTCGAGAAATCCAGCTCTTCGACCGAATCACCCCAAGGGCCGTTTGCCGACTTGCCCCGGAAACGTTTGCTCGCGAAAGGTGACCTTGTGCTGCCCGGCATGGCCTCAGGCAGATAGACAAAGAAAGGCCTGTTCTTGTTGGCCGTGATAAACTCGATCGCCTTGGCAGTATATCGCTTTGTAAGAAGGTTCCGATCTGCCGGGGCTTCGATGACTCTTTCATTCTCCATCAATGGCAGAGGCGGCCAGTCTCGCTCCGGGCGCTGCGTCATGTCGTCGCTGTAAGGGATGCCCAGGTAGTAGTCGAATCCCTGCCGTCTCGGCAAAAACGGCAACTGGTCGCCAAGGTGCCACTTACCGATACATGCCGTGGCGTAGCCCCGGCCCTTGAGCAATTCTGCGATGGTGACCTCTTCGGGATTCAGGCCCTTTTTTGAAACGGGCCGCAAAACCGCGCCGCCGTCGGCAGCGACGTGCATATTGACTCTGCGAGGATAGCATCCGGTCATCAAACTGGCGCGGGATGGAGTGCAAACGCCGCTGGTGGCATAGAAATTCGTAAACTGTATTCCTTCAGCAGCCATGCGATCAATGTTCGGCGTCTTGTGCAATTGCGAGCCGAAGCAGCCGATATCGCCGTAGCCGAGATTGTCGCAGACAATGACGATGAAGTTGGGCGGCGAGTCACTGACGGCAGATGAGACAGACATCGGGACATGCGCGCAGCCGAGGCCAAACAGCAGAGTACGGCCAAGAAAATGCCGGCGACTCACAGTCACTCGCCCTTTCTGCGATATTCCAGTCATACGAAAAACCTCTGTCTACTTGCTTTCGAAACTTGTCAGAGCCTCACTGTTATACTCGGCCTGCAGCTTGTCGATGTCCACATGGGTGACATCGCCGCGATGGATGATGAGGCGATAACGCAGCACGATCGGTTTTGTCTTCGACAGCGGGACCGGATCACGTCCCGGCCAGGCTGCATTCTGGCAGCTCCCCTTTCTTCTGAGTATCCATCGCTGGGGATAACCGGGAGAAGAGCTGTGACATAGTATCGCCAGCCCGCTTGTCTTGCCGGTTCCGCCGAGATCGCCCGAGAAGTCAAGCCAGGGACCGGCTTCCACCTGCAACGTTGTCGGCTCCACGGGACCGTCCGTGCCGGTGAATGCGAGATCTGCGGGCAGCGGGATTCTCGTCGAGAATCCGCCGTAGCCCTTGGCGTCTTCGGAGCCGCCGAGCCGCATGTCGTTTTCCAGTGCGAGCAGTTCGATCTGGAAATCTATCTTGCGCATGCCGTCTTCGGCGCGGTGGACCGTGATGGTCGTTTTTTCTTTTACAAACGGTACTTGCTTGCCGGTCGAATCGGTCCGCAGCGGAGACTTCCAGTAGACGCCAAGTTGCAGGGCGCGCGACTTGGAATCCGGGGTCACTATCTTGGCCTGGTAGACCTCCCAGCGAGAATCTATTGTCGCCCAGGGATCGCTGAGTTTCATGTCACTGAGCCATACCTGGTGCCAGGCCCAGAATACGCCGCGATGATGCAGGTGATCTCGCGGGAAGTCCTCGGTCAGGACCTCGCCGTCTAGGCCGTACAGGGGATGGATGTAGTTGGCGCGCGTGTATTTGCCGTCCAGGGATTTGTGCTCGCCCTGGTAGACCATTACTTTCTCCGGGCCCTCTGAAATGACAAAGCCCTGCTCGGTTGGCACAATGCTGATGGGATGTGGAGCCGCCGCGCCACAGCTGGCAAGTGCTGTAACGATCACGAGAATTGCCGAGGCTGTCAGGAGTTCGTTTCTGAAATCTTTCATCGCTCTATCCTTTCCATAAAGAATGTCAAATATCAAGTATCAAAAATCAAAATAGCGGAATCCGCCTCCGGCGGATGACTTCCTTAATTTTACACTTTGCATTTTGATATTTGATTTATATCCTATAAGACCATGGTTTATCAAGACGAATTTGGCTACAAAACGACGATAGACAACGACCACTGGCGCGACGAAGAGTTTCAGTGGTCGCGGCTTCTCTCGGCGGGCGACCCGGCCAAAGGTATGGTCCTGCTTTATCTCCAGAAGGCCTGCACCGCGTTTCACGAGTTCGAGCCGGCCTTCAAGCAGGGGGCATTAAAGGGTGAGCAGCTCGACTTCTTCCGCCGCCGGCTGGCAACGAGGATAGGGCACGTTCTGACCACAATGAAGAATAACGGTCTTGACACGATCAAAGGCGTGGCGGAGCTTGAAGGCGTTCTGCGCTCGGTCGAGTCAGCGAAAACACTTGATGAACTGGCTGAACTGACCGAGGAAGTTCACGCCGTCAATCATGCGATCTCTGATTCTTTGGAAGGGAGGTAGATCATGAAGGCTCTTACCCGTCGTGGTTTCATGAGAAGTTCGATTGCCGCTGGATTTGCGTCGGCTCTGCCGTTTTCCCGCGTGCTGGGGGCGAATGACCGCATCAATGTCGGTGTGGTCGGTCTGGGCGGACGCGGCGCGGGAGCGCACGTCCCGTCATTCGAGAAGCAGCAGTCTGTCACGGTAGTGGCTCTGAGTGATCCTGACCGACTGCGGATGGGCGCAGCGGCCAAAATGATCGAGACGAAATACAATCACAAGGCCGAACAATACGTTGATATGCGCGAGATGTTCGATCGCGGTGACATCGACGTCATCGGCAACGCGACCCAGAACTACTGGCACGGACTCAGCAACATCTGGGCCTGCCAGGCAGGCAAGCACGTCTACGTCGAGAAACCGCTGTCGCATTACATCTGGGAAGGCCGGCAGATGGTCAATGCCGCCAGGAAGTACGACCGCATCGTTCAGTGCGGGATCCAGCACCGCTCGGAGGAAAAGTTCGCTCAGGGCATCGAATGGATTCGCCGGGGCAACCTCGGCAAAATCAGGTACATCACGGCGTTCGCCAATAAGCCGCGCGCCTCATGCGGCAAGCGCGAGACTCCGCTGCCGATCCCCGAGACGGTTGACTACGATCTCTGGTGTGGCCCGGCCAAGAAGGTGCCGATCTATCGCGATCGGCTCCAATACGATTGCAGCTTCGATTTCAACACCGGAGACGGCGAATCGTGCAATCAGGGCGTCCACGAGATTGACGTGGCCCGCTGGTGCCTGGGCGAGAATGAGTTGGCCCGCCGGGTAATGAGCATCGGTGGGCGCTTTCTGTTCAACGATGCCTGCGATGTCCCCAACACCCAGATAATTTACTACGATTTTCCAACCGCGCCGGTGCTCTACGAAGTACACAATCTGCCCAAGAGCAAGGACTCTAACGAGGCCCCTGATTTTCGCGGGGAGCGCGTCGGCGTGATCGTCAATTGCGAAGGTGGTTCGGTCAGCCTCTATCGCGGCATCGCCTGGGACAACGAGGGCAAACAGGTCGCGTTATTCAAAGGCGGTGGCGATCATTTCACCAACTTCATCGACGCAGTCCGCAGCGGGCGCCGTGAGGATCTCAACGCCGAAATCCTCGAAGGACACCTCTCAACCGCAGTTACCCATACCGGGAACATTTCATATCGTCTCGGCAGGAAGGCATCGAAGCGGAAGATGCGCAGAACTGTCCGGGACGTTCCGCTATTCAATGAAATGTATGATCGGCTGCTGGAGCACCTCTCAGCACACGAAATCGATGCCGACGCAAAGACGGTGACACTGGGTCCGTGGCTCCAGATCGACAGAGAGAATGAATGCTTCAAGAACAACAGGCGAGCCAATCGCCTGGTTCGCGGATTCTACCGTGAGCCTTACATAGTGCCGGATCTGTCGAGTTGACACAAAATTTGCGGCTCAGCGTCGGTTCTTGCGCTGGTCGAGTCGCTCTCCCAGTGGGCGGCGCACGGGAATATCGAGCGCACCGCTTGCCTCCAGTTCGTCGAAGAGCTGCTTCTTCATTGCTTCTATCTTCTCGGCGTAGGCGGGGACATTGATCAGATTGTGCCGCTCGTTCGGATCGGTCTCAAGATCGTAGAACCCGTCGTGGTCCCAGACGCCGTGATAGAAGATGTACTTGTAACGGTCGCTGCGAATGGCGAAGGTTGTCGGCGTGGCGGGGAAGTTCCACTCCCAGTAGTATTCATACAGGATGTGGTCGCGCCACCGAACCGGTTGGCCGCGCAGCAGCGGCAGGAAGGATTGCCCGTCCATCTTTGCCGCCTTGGGCGGCTGGACGCCCGCGGCGGCCAGCAGCGTCGGCGCGATGTCGATGTTCTGCACCATCTCAGTTACCTTCGTCCCCGGCTCGATCATTCCCGGCGCGTAGGCGAGCATCGGCACGCGTATCGACTCCTCGAATGCATCGCGCTTGTCGTAGAAGCCGTGCTCGCCGAGTTCGAAGCCGTTGTCACCCATGTAAACGACCAGCGTCGATTTGCTCAGACCCGTCTCGTCGAGGTACTTGAGCACGCGGCCGAGATTCTCGTCGAGCCCGTGCACGGTTTCACAGTACTGCTTGTACAGATCGTCGAACGAGGGCACGGGATCGTTGTCGTACTGGCCGGTCTCCATGTGATCGACGCCGTGGATACTGTATCGCCGCTCGCGGACCCAGTGCGGCTGGGTTTGATAATTACGCTCGGTATTGGCCATCGTCTCGGGGCGTTCGACCTTGTCCTTGGCGTAGAGCCCTTGATACCGCTCGGCGGGCTGGAAGGGATAATGGACCGCCTTAAACGAGAGATAGAGAAAGAAAGGTCTGTCGGTATCTCGACCGTTTCTGAGCCAGGCCAGAGCCTGGTCCGTGAGCACATCCGTCGTGTATCCCTCGAACGTCCGGCGTTTGTCGTTGATGTTGAGTGTGGGGTCAAAATATGTCCCCTGGCCCTTGAAGCTGGCCCAATGATCGAAGCCGGGTCTTGGTGCATCGTGGTCGTGGCCCATGTGCCACTTGCCGACGAAGGCGGTTTGGTAGCCTTGTCTTTGCAGATACTGCGGAAAAAACACGGTGCCTTCAGGCTCCGGTCTCTGATTGTCGGCGATGCGATGGTGGTGCATGTACTGTCCGGTGAGGATCGACGCCCGGCTCGGCGAGCAAAGCGAGGTGCTGACAAATGCGTTGGCCAGGTGCGCGCCCTGCCGCGCCATGCGATCCATGTTCGGCGTCTGAAGAAAGGCCGGGGAGTTTTCCATGAATCGCATGAAATCGTAACGATGATCGTCGCTGAGAACGAAGACGATGTTTCGTTTTGCTGATCCATCACGACGGCCCGCTCGCAAAGACTGCCCGGCGCCGAGGAAGACCAACGCAGCCGTGCCGCGAGAGACTGACCTAAGCAGATCTCGTCTGGTGAACGACGCCCTTCGTGGACTACCATTATCCATCATTTTCGTAATCTCCTAATGCCAAAAACCGACCGGCTCAATTCCAGGGTTCAGTCATTCTAACCGAGCATCAGTTCGGTTGCAAACGAATGAAAAGTATGACATCTGCATTGTGACCGTGTACAATTGTCTGGAACGAATGATAAGGAGTAGCTGTTATGAATCATGATTGCACAAATTCGCACTGCATATCTCGGCGCAGCTTTCTCAAGACAGGCGCAGCACTGGCATGGGTGGCCGCCGGGCGACAAGCGTACGTGCGCGCCACCGAGTCTTCGAGCGACAGGCCTAACTTCATCATATTCTTCACGGACGACCAGGGATACAACGATGTCGGTTGTTTCGGCTCACCGTTTATTCGTACGCCCAATTTCGACCGGATGGCGGCTGAAGGAATGAAGTTCACGAGCTTCTACGCGCAGCCTGTGTGCGGGCCATCGCGCGCGGCCCTTATGACCGGGTGCTATCCTATACGAGTGGGCGAACCGCAGAACAAGAAGAACCAGCACACGGTTCTTCATCCGAAGGAGAACACCATCGCCGAAGTACTCAAGGGCGCCGGATACTCTGCGGGCATGGTTGGCAAGTGGCACTTAGCCGGAGGGCGCAAGAACAAGTACAATCCGACGCTGATGCCGAATGCTCAGGGTTTTGACTATTTCTTCGGAACACCCCTGCATAACGGCTTTACCAGAACCGTCGACCACAAATCGTTC
>CAZLTY010000124.1:0-13303 GCA_964562575.1 uncultured Pirellulales bacterium | reverse complement strand
ACGGAATCTGGTTCGATATCGGAAACGAAAAGTGCGAGGTGAGGAATTGCCTTATTGCCGACAACGAAAACGCCGGGATCTTCTATGAGATATCCTATGGCCTCTACGCCCACGACAATGTGATCGTCGGCAACGGGTTCGCATTTTCTCCGGCCGATTGGGGAGCAAACGCGGGGATAAGCATATCCAGCTCGGCTGATTGCCTGATCGAGCGCAATCTTCTGATCGGCAACAAGGAGGGACTGAGTCTGCGCGAGCAAAAACGCTCCACGCCGCTGATCGGTGGAGGTTCCGAGCCGGTATGGAATCGAGACTTGACGATTCGCAACAATGTGCTTGCGTACAA
Source organism: uncultured Pirellulales bacterium (assembly GCA_964562575.1). Taxonomy (GTDB): domain Bacteria; phylum Planctomycetota; class Phycisphaerae; order Sedimentisphaerales; family Anaerobacaceae; genus SG8-4. Next base: position 12,957 of record CAZLTY010000124.1, on the reverse strand, counting down.
TCGGGACGCACAGGTTTGGGGATGGTTTGACATAAACGACCAGCGGCACTGGCCGAAATCGATGCAGGAGACTTTGCCGAGACGGCAATCGAAAGCTGACGATGGGCCGCCCGATGGTTCACAGTTGAAGGATCTAAAGCTGATTTTTGAAAATAATCTCTACAGACCCGGACCCGGGCAGGGGCTTTTCAACTGGGGAGTGACCTGGAAAAGGCACAAGAAATACAAGAACCTGGACGCCGTGCGCGGCGAGCTGGCTTTCGAGCAGAGCGGCCAGATCGCGGACATTGTGTTCAGGGACTTCGGAAAACTGGATCTGCGGATTCCAACAGAGAGCCCGGCCATCGAGATGCGATGCTACCCAGAGGGAGATGTCCCGCGTGTTAGGCTGGGCGCCTACGTGCAGTGACAATTGTTCCGCAACTTCATGAATTCCTGTATAATGCTGCACGCATCAGGGGCCGGTTGATCTATGGACAGTTGAGCGGCCGAACGGTGAAATAGGAAAGGTCGAAGTGCGATGGACATCAGTATTGTAACACGCGTATTGGTCATGTTCTTGGTGAGTTTTGTGTTGGCTCCGGCATATGTCGTAGGCGCAGATTCTGGTGTAGTTTCCGATGGCATGCCCCTGAAGAAGGTCGTTGCCGCAGGTGATGCAGGCGAAAATCTGCTCAGTCCAGGAAACTGGAGGCCCTGGCAAAGCGGCTTCGAAAGAGCCGATGGCATCTTCATCTGTGACAATTCATCTGACACACAACTCCAGCGGGGCCTCTCGCAGACGGTCGTGCTGAACCAGAGCAGCCCTGAGCCGATTGTGGCAACGGCCTGGAGTAAGGCAGATGGGGTAGGCGGTAGCCGGGACAGTGACTATTCTCTTTATCTCGATCTCGTCTATTTTGACGGAACGCCGCTCTGGGGACAGGTCGCTTCCTTCAATGTCGGCACTCACGGCTGGGAAAAGGCTGAGGTGACGGCATTTCCGGAAAAGCCGGTGAGATCGGTATCTTTTCACATGCTTATGCGCCGACATCCGGGCAAAGCCTCGTTCTGTCATCCTGAGCTGCGCGTTATGAGACCGCCAGCGGGCGCGTGCCTGTTCGACGGCGTAGCCGTTTCGCCGACGGCACCAGCAGAAGAAGGTTTCCAGGTTCGTGATGTTGCAGCCGATTCCGACTTTGTCCGGTTCGAGCGACGTGCTCTGGGATTGGAACTGACGTCTCGCCGGGAAGGAATCGGCAACGCAACTTTCTTTGACGTCACCATTTCCGACCGGACGGGCAAAGATCGGGCCGTCACTTTGGTTTACGCCATTCCGATTGCCGCAGAGAAATGCCGCTGGCTGGCCGATCCACGTCGCAGCGTTACTGTCGAGGCCGGCCAGCAGTACGTTAATGCCGGCCGCTCTTCGGCAGGAGCCAACGGTCAATTGTCACGTATGCCATTTGCCGCGCTGGCCAGTGACAATCGGGGCGTCGGCCTTGGCATTGACATGGCCCGGCCGGCGTTCTTCCGCGTCGGTTACAACGCCGGGACAAAAGAGTTGTTTCTGGCCTACGACATAGGTCTGGCGCCCGAGAAACCGACTGCTCGCCTGCGATTCTGTAAATTCACATTCGATCCGAAATGGGGCTTTCGCGCCGCCCTCGCACGATACTATGAGACCTTCCCTGAACATTTCCGCTGCCGCACGCCTGAGCAGGGACTTTGGATGCCTTTCGCCAGGATCAGTGACGTCAACGGTTGGCAGGACTTCGGCTTTAAATTCAAGGAGGGCACCAATGAAACCGCGTGGGACGATAAGCACGGCATCATTACTTTCCGCTACACCGAGCCTATGACCTGGTGGATGTCCATGCCCAAGGAAATGCCGCGCACGCTCGAAAGTGCGTTGGCTCATGCCCGGCGTCTTGCTGATGAAAAAGCGGACCGGCGGGCTAGGGCATTTCTGGCCAGCGGTTTTCACGACCAAACTGGAATGTTCTCCGCACGCCTGCGAGACACGCCGTGGTGTGATGGTGCCGTCTGGAGCATCAACTCTATTCCAGAGATCAAGGGTGACGTTACGAATTTCAAGAACAAATGGAACCCGGAACTTCGCGAGAGACTTTATGGTCCCAAAGCCAAAGGCAGCCTGGACGGCGAGTACATAGATTCGAGCGAAGGCTATGTGACAGACGAGCTTGACTTCAGGCGTGACCACTTCGCCGCAGCCCGAACGCCTTTGACGTTTTCCCTTGACAGCAGAAAAGTGGCAATCTTCCGCGGGCTTGTTTCGTTTGAATATGCTCGCGCTATTGCACAAGATGTCCATGCTATGGGCAAGCTCATGATGGCGAATTCCACCCCTTCGAGTTTGTGCTGGCTGGCGCCGCAATTGGACGTCATGGGAACCGAAACCAACTGGAATCCGGGCGGACAATGGCAGCCGATGTCCGACCGTGACATGCTTTATCGTCGCTGCCTGTGCAAGGGTAAACCTTTCTGCTTCCTGATGAACACTCGTTTTGAGCAGTTTCCCCACGAACTCGTCGCCAAATACATGAAGCGGTCCCTCGCCTATGGTATGTTCCCGGGCTTTTTCAGCCACAATGCATCGCAGGGACATTACTTCACCCGGCCGGAACTTTACGAACGAGACCGGGTGCTCTTTAAGAAATATGTCCCTTTGTGCAAGTTGGTTGCCGAGTCCGGCTGGGAACCTGTCACGTTGGCCCGTTCGGGCGACGATCGTGTCTATGTGGAACGATTCGGCGACAAGCTCTTTACAGTGTTCAACGACAGCACTCAACGGCGGACCATTTCTGTCACGCTGGATAGAAGTGCGCCGAAAGCCTCGCGTGAATTGATTCATGGCCGGACCGTCATTTGGCGCGATCGACGGACGCAACTGACTCTCGACGGCGAGGACGTGGCGGTAATTGAGATAGATTGATATGCTTAGAACGAGGCAATCATGAGGAAACTATTGTTTCTGATCACAGTGGTAGCGGCGTTTGCGAGTCAGGCACGGCCGGACGAGGGGTCATGGTCAGTTGGTTATGCCCAATCAGACATCACGCCTGCGCCCGGGCAGGTCCAGATGTCTGGTTTTGGGCGCGAGCGATATGCCCGTGGCACCCTGGCGCCGCTGCTGACGCAGGTTGTGGTCCTGCGCGACGGAGAGGACAACACCGGCGTGCTTATCACGGCCGACATTCTCGACCTCGATCACGTTATGGTTGAAGCGATCCGCCGGGCAGTCGCCCGCGAGCATGCAATCCCGGCCGAGAACATCATGTTTGTCGCTTCGCACACTCATTGGGGTCCGGCAGTAAGGTTCCGTATGGGTTTTAGTCTTGGGGCCCCGAACGTGTGGTACATGGGTCACCTGGAGCAGAAGATTCTGGCCGGTGTCGATGTGGCAATGGAGGACCTGTCTCCGGCGACGATCGAATACGGCTGGTTTGACTTTCGCGGAATCGGTTGCAATCGCCGCCTCCCCGTAAACGGGAAGATCACATGGGGCCCTTACAGGCAAGGCTCGTTTGACGGGCATACGCCGATCTTTCGCATCAGGCGCAAAGCCGACCCGCAACAACTGTTGCTGGTCGGTCATGCCTGTCACCCGACCAGTTCGGGCACGATCGGCAAGTGGAGTCCGGATTATCCCGGAGCAATGCGCGACTACCTGGCTGCCGAGATGCCCAACACCAAAGCCGTGTTTGTCCAGGGGTGCGGCGGCGACGCCAAGGTAGTCCACGAAGATCCTGAGACCGGCAGACTTGCATTCTCCAACTCACCCCAACGGGCGAAGGCTGCGGGTGAGAAGCTCGCCGGGGCGGTGCTTAAACATCTTGAGACGGGGCGGATGATCCCGCTCGACGGGCAGTTGGCTTGCTCACTAACCACTGGGCAAATCAGCTACGGCCGGCGCTGGTCGCGTGAGGAAATCGAACGGCAGGCCTTTCCTGAGCCGAAGAAGAAGGGACAACATAGTTGGCAGACCTGGACGGCAAGGCAGTCGCTGGCGCTGCCCGACAATAGCGAGAGCTTCCGCTACGATGTGCAGCTCTGGAAGCTCGGCGGCCTACTGACGATATTCGCCATGGAAGGGGAGATTTGCAGCCCGTGGGGGCCGATGCTCCGCGCGATGGCTCCGACTGACCAGGCCATGGTGATCGGCTATGCAAACGGCACGAGTTCGTATATTCCGGATAAACGGATCGTTCGAGAGGGCGGATACGAAGGTCTGACCTCGCAACACGCCTATTTTCTGCCGGCGGCGTTTACCGAGAACATCGAATCTGAGATCAGTCAAATAGTCACACGAGCGATAAACGCGGTGAAGTAGGAGGTGACAGACAGCATGAGAGTTCTTGCAATAGTACCGCTACTGTTATACATCGCGACGCCTTCTCTGGCAGCCGATGAGCCGACGTGGGTGGAGATCGACAATATTGCCTATGGAGCGAAGGGCGACGAACGTGGGCCAATTGGCGGCGGAGAAGGATATGCGAACATTGTCACCAAGGGCGACTTCATCGTCAAAGACCTGGACGCGTTGCTGGATGCGCTGCCGAAAGCGAAAGCGGGACAAGTCGTTTTCATACCCGGAGAAACGACAATCGATCTGACCGCCCGTATCTACATCGACAAGATCATCCTCGATGTCCCCACAGGCGTTACGTTGGCCGGCAATCGCGGACACGACGGATCCAAAGGTGTGCTGCTGACCAGTGATGCACTGAAGACACCGGTGATGATTCGCGCCGCCGGACCGGGTGTGCGCATCACAGGCCTGCGTATCCAGGGCCCCAATCCCAAGCGATACCTTGACCATCATCGCCGCTCGTTCGGCCAAAGCGGAGCCGGACATGAGCACTACTACAAGCTTCCCACATCAAATGGCATATCGACCGGGCATGCCCGGCTTGAAGTGGACATCTGTGAGATCTCCGGTTTCTCCCATGCGGGCGTCGACCTGATAACCGCCGCCGGACACCACATCCATCACAACTACATCCACCACTGCCAGTATCAGGGCCTGGGCTACGGCGTATGCCATAACACCGCGGCCTCGCTGATCGAGTATAATCTGTTCGACTGGAACCGTCACTCAATTGCCGGCACGGGCAGGCCCGGCAACAGCTACGTCGCCCGGCACAACGTCGAACTCGGAGTCTCGCTCAGCCATTGTTTCGATATGCACGGCGGACGCGATCGCAAGGACGGCACGGACATTGCGGGAACATCGATCGAGATCTACAATAATACGTTCCGAGCTGCGCAAACGCCCATTGTGATCCGCGGCGTGCCCCAGGACAAATGTCACGTGCATCACAACTGGTTTGTCACCCACAACGAAGCCGGCCAGGCTGTGCGCTCGTCAGGCAGGACAAAGGTATTCTGCAACGTATACGCCGCCGAGCCTGTGGTGGTCAAGTGATCGTTGCGGATTATGGGAGAGCGTTACACCGCCAGGTGCAGGCACTTGAGAATATGGGGAGCGAAGATGAGCAGGGCGATGACCACCGAGCCGGCCGCTGAGATGAGCACCGCGCCCGCAGCGACGTCTTTGGCCTTCTTGGCAAGCGGATGAAACTCCGGAGATGCCACATCCGCGAGGAACTCAAGCGCAGTATTGAGCGCTTCAGCGGTCCAGACCGCCATAATTGCTATGACCAGCCAGCAAAACTCTGTGGCTGACAGACGACAAAAAGCGCCGGTAAGCAAGACCGTCACGGACGCAACGGCATGAAGCCAGGCGTTGTGCTGAGACCTGAGCATCAAGACTATGCCGTCGATCGCATGCCTGAAGCTCTGTATCCTGCCCGAGATTGAGAACTGATCGGACATGTACTTCTCCATAGATATGTCTGCCTCAAGATCGTGGCCGCTCACGTTGCTTTTTCCCTGCTCTTGTTGGTCATTAGCTTTCATCTCAGATGTCATATCGGCTTAAAGATGGCCTAAATCAAATATTAATTGTACCTTTCAGGCCCGATCATCTCCGCAGAGCCAGGCGTCAACCTTCTATTTCGGCACAAGTGGCGTTCGATGCTCATCCTCGAACAGGCCGATCCTATCGAACGGGATCGGCTCAAACCCAACTTTATAGGCTGGTGAGCTGTCGCTTAGCTCAAATGTCTGCGGCGGTGTCCCCGCAAAGAGGGGCGGCTCGGACAGACAATTGTCCGAAAACGTGACATAAGGTCGTGCGTCGTCATAGACCTCATCCCATTTGCCACCGGAGCAGATGTTGCGGGCAACGACGTTGCCTTTCGGGGTAGCCGGCTCGTCTTGGAGTATGGTTACGAGCATAGGATAGCGCTTGCGCCAAAGCTCGGACCCATAGGGCATGGCCTTAAGCCGCTGCGTCATGGTCGTATCCACGTGGTAGCCGGCCCAGCCGGTCGCGCGAGCATCTATGTGAAGCGCGGGCCGGCAGTCTACGAAGATATTGTTCTCAACGAGGCAGTCCCGGCCGCCGCCAATAAAAGCGGCTCGCGTGACCCGGTAGAAGACATTGCCGTAAATCTTCGTGCCGCAAAACATGTCGTCCAGATAGACGCCCACGCATCCGCGTCCCTCGAAGCCGGTAATCTCGTGAAGGTAGTTGTGGCGGATGACTGTTCCCCGCATTGTCCAGTCCCTGCCGGCGTAGATAGCCCCGGCATCGTTCGATTCCAGGCAGACGTTGTGGATCTCGTTGAACTCGATGACGTGATCGTTGCCCCCGAAGCCGATGGCCATGTGTGGAGCGTCATGGATCAGATTGTGCGCCGCTCGATTGCCTACGCCGCTGATCGAGATTGCCGGTGTGTACATGCGGGTCCATCGCCCGTAGTGGTGGACGTGATTATTCTCGGCCAGGTGTCCACCGGGCGTGAGCGACGGTCGGTCGCCGCCTCGCAGGCTGATACCACCGCCGCCGGTTCCATATATGTCACAAGCTGCGACGCTGTTATTATTACCGCCTTCGATCCGGACGGCTTGACTGCCGAGGTTGCGCAGCACGCATCCGACGATTTGCGTGTTGGTGCAGTTGTTCATTACGACGGCTGTGCCCCGGCAGGCTTCGAGCGTTATGTCCTGAATGGTCACATTGGAAACAGCGCTTAGGCTCACGAGCGTATCCGATATCGATACCGCCGGATGCCCCTCCTCGATAGGCGCCGGGGGCCAGAAGTAAAGGATGCCCGTCTCGCGATCGAGATACCACTCACCCGGTGTGTCGAGTTCGGCCAGAACGTTCATCGCGTAGAACCACTGGCCGACGCGGTAGCCGTAGCGGTGGTAGGGGGCTGCTACTGAGATAATGCGATGTTCCGTGTCAATCGATTGGACTTTGTGCCGTTCGTCGGACCAGTCCCAGAACCAGTAGCCGTGGACCCAGACATCGTTCTCGGCGGCCCAGCGTTTGGCTCGATCGCCGGTGTACATGAACTTGCCCGTCCTGCTGCCCCTTGTACCCCTTACGTTGACGGTATCAGGTTCGACCAAACCGCCGATTTTGACGAATCCTTCATTTGGCCACCGTGCCAGCGTCATCGGCCTGTTATCGAAGAAAAACTCGAGTCCTCCGCCTTTTGCCGTGCCGTAGTCCTCTATGCCGGCCGCTCTGAGGTCAACCTGAAGAATCCGGCTGCGAGCTTCCGGGACGAGCCTGCTCAGAATCATCCGATCTACTACAGGCTCAAAGCCAGTTACCTGTTTGCCGCCGACGACTCGCACCTGCTCACCGGGCCAGGCGCGATAGACTACGGGTTTTCCAGGGCTTCCCGAATCCTCGGCGGTCAGCATGACGGGCTTGTCAAGCTCGTACACACCGGCTCCGAGCCAGACTACTCTCTGCCGGCTACGGTCGGATCTGCGTACGGCGTCGCGTGCCGCCTCGAACGTCTTAACCGGCAGGGCTTTGGTTCCGGGGTGAGCGTCATTTCCCCGCGGTGAAACGAAGAACTCGATTTGGGCACAATAACCTCGATTTGCTGGGGAAATGGCTGCCAAGAAGATGGACACGAGGATTTTCAGCGGAGAAATCGCGACGAATGAATGCAATGAGGCGACAATCGATTTTCCGTGTTCACCCATTCTAGAGGGGGCGGGATTTTGAAATCGGCTCCTTCGGCGCTGCTCAGGACAAGCTTGATCGCGTTTGTTGTTCTTCGTTTCCAATGCGGTGTTCATTTGTATAATCCTTTTTGTCAAAGTAGATTACATCGATCTAGCCTTTTCGACAATTGGCTCAGTTTTGCACAGAAGGCCTCGATAATTGGGGACGTTCTTCGTTACTGCCGCAGTGGCTGCATAGACTACAAGAGCGAATTTCTCCCCTATTTTCGTTTCCGGTACATGCCGACAATGATAATGGACCGACATACGGTGTCAAAACAGATTCTGGCTGAACAAATATGAGATGGGTGACAGGTGCCTTGGGTTTACGACCGGCTGATAGAAAATTCTTTCTTTCGAGTGTTCATCTGGGCCTTGAGGCGCTGGATTATGGATGAGTGCATTTGGGAGACTCGAGACTCCGAGAGGTCGAGCGTGGCGCCGATTTCCTTCATCGTCATCTCTTCGTAGTAATAGAGAACGATGATCAGCCTTTCGGCCCGCGTCAGGCCTTTGGTGAGCAGGTTCTTGAGGTCGCGCTTTTGCGCCTCGATCACCGGGTTCTTGCTTCTTTGATCCTTGATGATGTCTATTTCGCGGATGTCTTTTTCGCCCTCGCCGTCACTGTACTGGGTGCTCAGCGAGACCAGGCTGGCGGCGTTGGCGTCGCGCCGGAGCCTGTTGAACTCGTCCATGTCCATTTCCAGCTCTTTGGCGATCTCTTTTGAGGTGGGTTTGCGACCGAGATGCGTTTCGAGCGAATGCGTTGCTTTCGACAACTGGTGCGCCCGGGCGCGAACCAGCCGGGGAACCCAGTCCATGCTGCGAAGCTCGTCGAGGATGGAGCCCCTAATGCGAGGCGAGCAATATGTCTCAAATTTGACGCCCACCCGAGGGTCAAACTTGTCGATAGCGTCCATCAGGCCGAAAATGCCGGCACTTATCAGATCGTCCAGCTCAACCTTATCGGGCAGCTTGCTGTGCAGGCGTTCGGCGCAGTAACGAACCAGGTTCCTGTAGTTCTCCATAAGCAGGTTGCGGAACTCCTGATCGTGCGTCTTGTGGAACTTTTCCCATACTTGTTCGATGCTGAGTTCTTGCTTGGTTTCCACTGCTTTCCTCCGTGAAAGCATCCCGCTTTGCGGGAGCCGGATTACTTCAATTCCTACGGGTATCTAAGACAATACCACCTTGTCTTCCCTCGTTGTTCGGCTGCTGTGCGATCAACCACGGCACATGCCTACGTTCATTATCGTTCCTTCGGCCGATAACTTTAGCAGAATCGATCAACAGTAAATTTCGACGGTCCCCTCTTTTTGCCTCAGCAGTTCGGCAGCAACCTTTTGGCTGAGCGAATTTTCCCAAAGCTTGTCTATTTGCCACTCGATGTATTCGTCCAGGTTCTCTTCAAGAAGCCTTTCGCCGTGTTTGTCGATGATCGGTCTGAGTTCCAGGTCGCCTGCTGGGCAAAACTTGATGTTCTCGGTGTCACAAAGGACAAGCCGCTGGTTTTGGACGTGCTCGTCGATTGCGTTGTTGAGCACGTTGGAGAACTCATCCACTTCCAGGTCTTTCGGCACAAATCCGGGATTGTGGATGTTGATTATGTTTTGGATGAGTATCTTCTGGCGAGACTGGGTGAACTTGACTATCTTAGCGAGTATTTCGGTGACGTTGTCCGTTATTAGTGACGTCAAATTCATATGCGACCCTTCCTATAGGTGTTCTTGGTGCTCCTTCTTCAGTCGTGCCGTCGAATCGTCAGTTATGGCGTTGTCTCTTGCTTAGAATTTCCCTGATTTGCGAGAGCGTCTTCGTTTTTCTGAGCCGGAGAATCTCCGACAATCTCTCAAACACGGACTCGTCATAGAGTCGGTGCCCACCGGCAGTCCATCTATTCTCACGAATAAGGCCCATAGTCGTATAGTTGTGAATAGTCTGTCGCGAGAAGGGCGTGCAGTTGACCATCTCGCCGATCCGATAGAACTTGGCGGGTATCGGCAGGCTTTCTTTCTCTGGTTCTGTTCGCACGGCCATTTTTCAGATTCCTGTCACTCAACTTGTTGCCAAACCACAGACGATCACACCACGATGGACAGCCAAATTATATTTTACATTTTGTAAAATGTAAAATACATTTCCGCAGGTGTCAATTTTTTTTACTTTTTTTTTTAGGAAGAACTGTTTCTCTTGCCCCGGGCGGGAATTCTCCCCGGCCATTGTCGGCGAAGGACCTGGCAGTGCTCTCCTGACTATAGTTGTGTCTTTCTGTTTCTGGCGTTTTTATCGGCCAGTCGAAAGAGCCGGCGGAAGGGATGTTCCTGAAGAGGGACTTCGCAAAGTTCATTTCTTTTTACTGCAGCGAGAAGGATGGTGTCCTCGACATATGACGCTCATCCGGCGCTGCCACAGTCCCTTCGCGGGTGCCTTAAGGCCGCACTCTGGCAGAGGTTGGGCGAGGCGTCCGTTCGAGGATGCAAGATCGCGCGAGCTGATTTGCCGGGGATTTGCGAGTTTTTCTGTCGCCGGCGGCCAGCAGGGCTCACACATGACGCGGCAGCTCAAGGTCATTTCGTGCTCGGCCGGCGCTTTTTCCAAAATACTTGTCGAGAAATATCCGATAGAACGGTAAGAGAAATCGCCGTAGTCAGATAAAATCGCTCGGAGGCAGTAGAGCCAATTGCTCCTGGACTATGAATAGAACAGAAAAAAACCCTGCAGATCCGGCCAGTGGTATCTCCCTGCTCGAACAGGTTACCCCATTGGCCAGGCAGATAAACTGCCTGGACATCGACCGCATAGCCGATGTCTGTGTCAGGCGCATTCCAGCGCTGGTCAGTGCTAGGTTTGCGTCGGTTTACATACTTGATGAAACTAACAACATTCTGCATCTTCACAAACATAATCATCCCTTTCCGATAAACCAGATTGTATCGCTCAATCAAACTCCCAGCCCTCTTATGGTTATGGCCGTCAGAAGCAAAGAGCTGATATTGGTGCCGGACATAGACACCCACAAGAAACCCATAATCAGGAAATCACAGAGGGCGTTCTCAAAGAACTACCGGACCAAGAACTGTGCGATAGTCCCTCTTCTCTGTCAGGACCGAGTCGTCGGGGTGCTCAATTTGGCTGATAAGACCGACTGCGATGATTTTTGCTCGGCGGATATAGCGCTCATAGAGCTTTTTAGCCAACTGGTTGGTGCCTCGATGGGCAACATCAAGCTGTTTGAGAAGATACAGCGTCAAGCTACGACCGACGGCCTGACCGGGCTGGTGAACCATAAGACATTCTATGAGATCCTGGAAAAGGAACTATGGCGTTCGCGACGATACGGCGGGCGAATCTCGCTGATAATGGTCGACATCGACAATCTCAAGAACATTAACGACGTTTACGGCCACAGGGCCGGTGACAAGGTCATCCGGGAAATCAGCAAGAGAATGAAGGAGTGCATCAGGCAGATCGACACGGCGGCACGATATGGCGGCGATGAATTTGCCGTCATACTACTCAATTCATCACTGGACGATGCCCTTGTTGTCGCTGAGCGAATGGTCGAAGCGGTTGGGCACTCTCCTGTGATGTGGAACAAGCAGCAGATTGAGCTATCGGTGAGCGTTGGTCTCGGTCGGTACGATGCCGACATTACTCCTGAGGACATTACGAGCCGATCGGACAAGGCACTCTACGCAGCCAAGCAAGCGGGCAAGAACACGGTGCGAATCTTCGAGCCGGTCCAAAGCGACCGGTGATTCGGCTTCAACGCAGCCACTGTGGTTCAGCCGCCCACACAGGCAAACAAGCCTTTCAGACAGAGCCTGGGGTAAATCCCCGATGCGGTCAGTGGTAAGTTTCCCGATGGCAAAAACAGGTTCGGCACCGATTTACCAAGATTCAGTTTCAGTTATAATAGCGAGATAGGTGGGGAGTACCGGTGAGAATGAAGAGTGCCGGGCAAGAATGAAGGGCTTGGACGAAGTAAACTACTTCTCCGAACGGCGGACCCTATTGTGGGTCTGCCGTTTTTCTATTATTGTGCGTGGGCAATAGCCATTTGCGGCCGCAGCCTTAGGGCTACAACGCTACTTTGCGGTTTTGCACAGGACAACCTGCGATAGGGCTTCAAGAACGAGGGTTCATTGTTCACACATAGCCAAAATGGCGTTGTAGTATTAGGACTCGTCCGGAAATAAGTTCCGATGGTATCCGCTCAGATTTAGGTTGGATTTGGTCGTGATCGATTGAGCGAAACCGGAAGCGTAGTGATCCTACGTTGAGGATTTCGCGATTGAGGAACGGCCAAAGACGACCTGAAGATGAGATGGAGAACGCGGGAGTTATTTCTGGACGGGTCCTTTGGTTCTGCGCTGGCGGTCGCCCCGTTTGGCGTGAGCGGGCTTCGGTTCTGGCCGTTTCAGCTTCTCTCTGGGGCTTGCGACGAGTGTTCCCTCTGGCGAGCTATGGGCAAGCCCCTGCCTGGAGGAGAGGGAGAGAACCCAAAGCAGAGGCTTGATTGATGCGAATGTTCATTCCTTTTAGCTGCGTCGTCGCCCAAACGACTCAAAGTTGTCCAAGACTATAGTTAAGTGCCGCCATCGGTGCCAAATGTAACATTATTTCCGCATTTAACGGTTCTCCTGCATATAACGCTCTTCTTGGGGCCTCAGAGGTGGATACACCTTCTCAAATTCAGCCTCGCGGCAAGAATATTCCTCAAAATTGGAAGGGAACTGTGGAGACTCGAGCTTTTTTTTCAAAAGAATCGGATTTTGAGGATTTCGTTGTCTACATTTAGGCACTCTAATGCGACCCAGAGTTCCACGGTCTTTGACCGTGGTCAGAGTCTGAAGGCTC
>CAZLTY010000123.1:10859-13311 GCA_964562575.1 uncultured Pirellulales bacterium | reverse complement strand
ACCTACTACTGGCGGATCGACGAGGTTAATCCGGATGAACCGAACAGTCCCTGGAAGGGAGACATCTGGAGTTTCTCGATTCCGCCAAAGACGGCCTACAATCCCGATCCGGCTGACGGCGCTGAGTTTGTCGACCCAAACGCGGCCCTTACATGGACGCCAGGTTTCGGCGGCAAGCTGCACACCGTTTATCTGGGCACCAATTTCGACGATGTGGACAATGCCTCAGCCGGCACGCCTGTGGGAAGCGCCACCTACAGTCCGGGAACGCTGGAATCAGAGAAGGTATATTACTGGCGGGTCGATGAGTTTGATCCACCGAACACATACAAGGGCGATATCTGGAGCTTCACGACTCCAGGCGCGGTGGGCAATCCACAGCCGGCTAATGGCGCGGTGGATGTTCCGATGAATGCAACGCTGAGCTGGACGGCGGCGGAAACGGCTGCTTCGCACGAGCTGTACTTCGGCACCGATGCCGATGCCGTCAAGAATGCCACCACGGCGTCGCCTGAGTATGTCGGCCCCAAGGCGCTTGGCGCCGAGAGTCATGATCCCGGAAAACTTGCCTGGGATGCCGCGTACTACTGGCGAGCGGATGAGGTCTATCCTGCTGAGACTGTCAAAGGTCTTGTCTGGAGGTTTGCGACGGCCGACTTCATTCTTGTCGACGACTTCGAGTCCTACAATGACATTGACCCGCCTGATCCGGCGAGCAACAGGATATTCGACAAGTGGATAGACGGTTTTGGGACCACGACAAACGGTGCTCTCGTTGGCAATGACCTGCCTCCTTATGCCGAGCAGACTGTCGTTCATGGCGGCGCCCAGTCGCTTGTTTATCGCTACGACAACGCCAACAAGACGTCTGAGGCAACCTTGACGCTGGTTTGGCCGCGTGATTTTACCGCCGAAGGCGTCACCAAGCTCAGCCTATGGGTCAGAGGTAGCGGGGCCAATGCTGCCGACCGGATATTTGTCGCTCTCAACGGTACAGCCGTGGTCTATCATGATGACGCGAGCGCGACCCAGCTTTCCGGATGGAACGAGTGGGTCATTGACCTGGCGGCATTCGGCGTGGACCTTACCAATGTCAATACCATTACCATTGGCGTCGGCACCAAGAACGTCCCGGCTGCCGGCGGCGGCACAGGGACCTTGTACTTCGACGACATCAGGCTTGTGCGGTAGGTTCCATGTGGGCTAGTTGTAGCGACAGGTGATTGCACGGCTAATGTGGTGCATGTAGATCAGTTCGGGGCCTGTGCCGAGCTATTCGGTACGGGCCCGGTCTTTCAACTTTATCTTGAGGTATCGTGGCTATGCCGAAAACAGTAGTCATCAAGGCAGGCGATGAAGTTGTCGAAGCCCAATTGAATGACGGAACCACCGCCAGAGCGATACTCGATGCTCTTGTGATACAGGGCAACGCGCAGCGCTGGGGCGGGGAGATATACTTCAGCATCCCGGTAAGCTGCGAGATCGAAGATGACAGCAGAGACGTGCTGGATGCGGGGGAACTTGCCTACTGGCTGCCGGCCACGGCGTTCTGCATCTTCTTCGGCCCGACACCCGCTTCGCAGGGCGACGAAATCAGAGCCGCCTCGGCGGTGAACATCGTTGGCAGACTCAAGGGCGATTTCTCGGCGCTGTGGGACGTCCCCGACGGAGCCTCGGTTTCTATCGAACAAGCTTAATCGAAACAGCAGGTTCTAAGCGGCATCTATGCGGGAAAGGGTATCAGGTTATCAGGGTATTAGGATGCAGAAGATCAGGATATCAGGCTAGCAGGTTCTTTCGCCCCTGGTGACCTGGTTCCCTGGTAACCTGGTTCCCTGATAACCTGGTTCCCTGATGCCCTGGTTCCCTGATACCCACTACCTGATAACTCGATGTCCTGGTACCCACCTTGCATCGCAATGATCTTGTCGATTCTTCCGGACAGATCCGTCAGATACGCTTGGTCGCCGCCTCGAAGTTCGGGCGTTAGGAATCCGTCGTAGCCGATCTCATCGAGCGCCAGGCGAACCTGCTTGAAGTTCACATCTCCTTCGAGCAGGTTCGTCCATTGATAACATTTTCATCTGAGAAAAACAAATTCAAAGAATTAGATAGTTGACAGAAAGCCCGATTAACTGTATGTACAAAACATGATGACAGAATGGATTCGGTTATCGGAACTTCCTTGGCTTCTCTTTGTTTGCCGCGGACATCACCGGATACCATCTGATTGTGTGGGCAGTTGTGTTTTTATTGGCCCGTCCCATAAAAAGATAAAGTTTTCCCTATTTTCTTGCCGAAGTAAATTAGAAGGTGTTTTACTGCGTTTTCACCGGTTAAGAAGGCATCTTGCGCAGCGAAAAGGGTATTTCGGGCTATCCGTTTTACGAGCTGGAGAGAAACAATGAAGACCATAGCGGTTGTCAATCAAAAAGGTGGTTGTGGCAAAACG
>CAZLTY010000123.1:0-10849 GCA_964562575.1 uncultured Pirellulales bacterium | reverse complement strand
CCATAAATCTCAGCAGCGCTCTTGCCGATGCGGGCCAGAAAGTCCTGCTTGTGGATATGGATCCGCAGTCGCATTGCGCGGTGGGTCTTGCCGTGCCCGAGGAACAAATCGAACAAAGTATCTATGACGTGCTGATCAGCAGGAGCAAGAATGAGCCGATGAAGCTGACGGAAATACTCTGGCAGATCAGCGACAGGCTGGAGCTTGCGCCGTCAAGTATTGACTTGTCGGCATTCGAGCAGCAGATGACAGGAATTGCCGAGCGTGAGCGCTGCTTAAAAGAAGCGCTCAACGATATGAAGAATGATTATGACTACGCGATAATCGATTGTCCCCCGGCCGTGAGCCTGCTGACCTTTAACGCGCTGAGGGCGGCCACCGACGTCATAGTTCCCGTCGAGACCGGTTACTTTGCCCTGCATGGGCTCAGCAAGCAGCTCGATACCCTGAGTATCCTTTGCAAGCGGTGCAGTCAGCAGGTGAATGTCAGAGTTCTGGCCAGCATGTACGACATAAGAACAAAGATGGCCCGGGAGATTCTGGCTGAATTGCGGAGCCATTTTGGCGACATAATGTTCGAGTCGATCGTCAGTTTCAACACCAAGATCAAAGAAGCCGCGAGTTTCGGCCAGCCCATCAGTGAATATGATCCCGCCAGTAGGGGCAAGAGGGATTTTGTCGCGCTGGCCACCGAGGTAGTGGGCTCGCAGACGAAGCAGCGGCATGAGTTTGTCAACTCCCTGTCCGATCAGCTCGAATCCATCAGTGCCACCGCCGATGAGTTGCTGGAGGCTGCGATGCCGTCGGTAGCAGCTATTGACTCGGCAATGACCGAGCCATCCTTGCCCGAGTTGAGTGAAAACGACTTAACCAGCGCCGAAGCGGCGGCACTGAGCGAATTCGAGGCGGCAACGGAAGCGCGGGAAATCAAGGTCCAGGCCCCCGAACAGGAGCAGGAGCCGATGGCTGGCCAGCAGCGAGCCCAAGCTCCCCAAAGCACTATCGACATCAAGCTTGCTGAGTATTACGGCGTTACCCAGATAAACGATGCTGCGGTATTCGTGACGCTGTATCCACGTGCTCAGGAGGTCCAGATCGCTGGCGATTTCAACAATTGGCAGCCCGAGCAGTCGCCGATGCAGAGAGCCGGTGACAACGGCGTCTGGCAGACAAAAATGCATCTGGCTGCGGGCCGGTATCGCTATCGGCTGGTTGTTGACGGTCAGTGGCAGCAGGATCCGTACAACGAGGTGACCGAACAGAATCCGTTCGGCGGTCTCAACTCGGTTCTTGAGGTAAAATGAGCCCAGGCATGCTCGTTTTGGCCCCAGCCTGACCTTTTCCCACTCCCGAAGCGCCTTTGCTGAAAACACTCCGTAGGCCCAGGATTCGGCGCGAACCAAAAAAAAAAGTTTTTTCAGTTGCCATCAACGTCCCATAAGAGTAAATTCATAGCGTTAGAGGTTAACCGAGCGCGGTGCTCGCTTGCCTCTGGAGACCTGCAGTCAACCTGTGGGCAATGGGTATCAAGCAGGCTGGTTGAGGATGGACGCTCAAAGTAGTCTACGACGGATTGGAACAGCCCTCGCTATCGGAGCAGGGACGGGGCCCTGCGTCACGACCGAACGGGCCCATTATTACACCGAACCGAATGAGAGACCGGGTGTCTGCTTTTGAATTTGTGTGGAGGAAGAAAGGAGGTGTAGGGTACGAAGACAGCACTTTATTGATGCACCAGGAGGGTGTTTGAAAGGATTGACTTAGAAAAAACGGAATTTGTGTTAAGGAGAATGATCATGAAAAGGCTGATCTCACTAATGACTGCACTGTTGATGGTCGTCGCAGTCGCCCACGCAACCGGTGGCGGGACTCCCGACCCGGGCCCGGGCGACACTATCAATATTGACAATACGTTCAAGAGCACGCAGATCCAGACTGTTGAAAGCAACCCCGTGCAAGAGGTTAAAGTCATCGGCGGCGATTCGATCTCGAGGGCCCAAGGCGGCGATGCTGACGCTCACTCCTCCTCGAGCTCCAAGGCGAGTATAAACACAACCTCAATCTCGAACTACGAGAGGCGGATGCCTCCGGTCACGACGTTTCCTCCCTATTTGCCCTACTGGAATCACGGGGGCTGGGGGACAATAAAGGCTTATTTCTCCAATGGGCCCAACAAGGATGACCATGTATACGAACGAACATTTGATCCTGAGAACGCTGAGGACAAGAGAGAACTCAGGGGCGTTCTCGAATCACTGCCTCACGATGGTCCAATTGAACTTATAGGAGGCATTCTCAACGGCGTCGGAGCCTTGTTCTGCGGGCCTGACAACTATCATCACGGTAGAGGATTTGAAATAGCGAATTCTCTTGTCCGTCAGCGCAGGCGCAAAGGAGCACCTCTGCTGGTCTTTATCGACACCAACGTCGACACCAACCTCTTGAGAAAAGCCGGTTACGCCTACGCGGGCAAAGTTAGTCTGGAAGGCAACGTAAATCGCAACTGGGACCAGGTGTACGACGCCGCCGTGGCCGAGACTCTGCCGTGGGATGTGGATATTCTCCTCATCTCCGGGGGAATGAAAGGCGTTACGGTTGGCTCCAGCGGCTCTTTCCCCGGGGCCGGCGGAGCTTACGGCGAGAGTAACTATTCGGTTTCCATGTTCGGTTCGGTCTCAAGCGGAATCACCGAAGGCAAGGGAAAGGCCGTAGTGAGCGCAGAGGCCTATAGATTTTCCCCCTCAATGGTCAACAGGACGGCGATTCCGAAATCGTTTTACGACAGGATTCGTGCCGGCGTCAGCGCCCGTTCACAGCCCGCGCCAGCACACAAAAGTGTTGTGCAACCCAGGCAAAGGATCTGGGCTCCGGATACCCGGCGGGAGGTTGGCAGGGCAGAGGTCGCGCCGAGAGCCCCTGTCGCATCGAACAAGGGAGCCGTGCCCAAGGCGAGAACTTTTCAGCAAGCCCCTACCTCGATGAGAAAGAAGAACATCGTCGGCGTGGAAGTCAGTCGAAGGTGCTGGGAAATTGCCGGATTTGACAAGGATCAGATGGTGGACTACGTGATAATAAGGTAAGTCTCACACCGATCAGGACTTTCCTGAGAAACTTGTGCGATAGTTTTCTTCGTGGTTCAGTTGTGAGGAATCTTGAGATTAGCCTCCTGCGCTAAGGAGTTCGCTATCTTGCCTCAAGATTCCTCTTTTTCTTGCTCCGCCAAGCGAGCCAGTTTCGTACGGTGTTTGTTTTGCTGCGGCCGTTGGCCCAACAAGGGATAGTCGGCAACAGTCTCTTGACGGATCGAACTGCACGTGCTCTAATTCTGCACTCGGATCGGTTTCCGAGTTAATGACTGGTTTTCCGGAAGGCGCTGAAGCGTGAAACATCTGACTCGCAGGCAAATGCTGGGGCCGATCGGCGTTGCCGTCGGCTCATGTGTACTTTCCTCCTGTTTGAGCGAACGTGCGGCATCGTCTTCGGACAGGAAGACCGGCTTTCCTTGGTGTTACTACGAATTGGGCCCTGAAGTCACTGCCGAAAGGGCCTACTACGACCACAGAAAGGGTCATTGCATGTACGGCGCGTTTGTGCCCGTGTCTTCAAGGTACTGACGCAAGGCGAGAGCGAGGTCACGCCCGAATGCACGGGCGTTCTGGGCGGTTACAACAACAGGGCCGACATTGGCATAGGGAATCTCGATGGTCGAAGCCAGGCTGACAGGAGGCTGCTGCGAGCCCCAGCGGCTGCATGATTTCTGTTTGCCATAGTTGGCGGCCGTATTCCAGGCGGTTCCGAATGGCAGGCTGCTCTCTGCGAGGTAGGGCAATGGACCCTTGCGGACTGACTCCAGGATGGCGGCAAACTCTTTCTGTTGGGTCCAAACGGAAGGATTGGAACTGCCGACAAGGTAGATCACTTCATTTTGTTTGCCGCTGATGTAAGGGCAATGCAGGTCGAGAACGACCTTGAGCCTTGCGGCGGACCATTCAGGGACGAATCGGCGCAATGTCCGGATCGAAGGATATATACTGTCGCCGGCGTAATCCCGGTTGTGGTCATGGGGTTTGCGATTCTTGCCCTGATCGCCCGCTTCGACTCCGTCGGCGTCCATAAAGGGTACGGCAAGGATCTCCACGTTGCTGCAAAACCATCGCCCCAACTCGGTATCGGAAAGAGCCGTTTCCAACAGGCCTTCGAGCGAATAGGAGGCAATCGATTCACACGCGTGGTGTCGCGCTGTCAGCAAGACACGGTGCCGCGGGTCTCCGACAATCTTACCGGCGTGCAGACGCTCAACGGAGCGGCCCCTGCGGCTGCGGCAAAGCTCGTGGACCGCCAGATGCGGATTGTCAACATTCTTTTGTAGAAACTGCCGCAGATTCGCTTCGAGATATGGGATCGAGAAACAGAATCGCACCTCGCGGTCTTGCTTCTCGAATGTGTATGTAAACGAGGAATCTCGCACAGTTGCCCGATTGAGCCATGACCATGTGTCCCCGCCATCGGTGCTGAAAGCCGGGCCCCTTGTGCCGATTGGATTTCGGCCGAGGAACTGAAATCTGACAGTCCGCCCGGCGGCGCCGCGAACTCGAAAGTGCCAATAGAACCACCAGGTGGACGAGTCGCGCTGATCGGGTCGGAGAAACACCGTATCGCCGTCGATGCCCTCGAGAATGATGTTGCCGCCCGGCAAATCGGCATCGACCGTGAGAGGGCCGACCGCAGGCGCTGACGCTGCGCCAACCGAGCAACTCCACACAATCAACAGTAGAGATGTGACGGACAACGATGATCTCTCACAGCGCATCGGCGTCTTCTCCGTTCAAAACTGAGAGGGGCCCACATCAAGTCAACCGACACAGGCCCCGAACTGACATTAGTCTATAGTATACTACTCCCGATTGAAAACTCCCGTTCTTGCGCGGGTAGGCGGCTTTACAATAACAGGTTATGGTTTCGCTCGCGGGAATTTACTACCCTGAAGGCTATATCAACCGTTCAAGCGGTTGTCATCTCAATTACCCGGTGCGGGTCGATACAGTCGAATGTCGTCGAAGTACATTGTACCCGATCCGCCCGTGACCGGGCTATTCCTGGTCCCAAAACCAATAGTGAGCGTGTCGATATTGGCAAGGGTTACGCCCTGATCCGCGAAGCTCGTCAGGTCGATGACCCATTTGGTCCAATTGACTGTCTGTGTCACAGCGGGATCGTCGTGATATACCACAGCGCTGCCGCTGAGAGCGACAAACATCCGCTCGGCGATGTTTGCCGAGGTGCCTCTGAACCATAGTGACAGCTTGGTGACACCTTCAGCGGTCCAATCACGTGGGTAAACGAGCGTAAGCGTCGCCTCGGAAGTCTTGAGATTGTTGTCGTAGAGATACGGCATCGACTGGGCGCCGCCGTGAACGATGCCTTGCTCGGCATAAGGGGGCAGGTCATTGCCGACAAGGGCGCCGTTTGTAGTGGTTCCGAAGCCGTCTATCCATCTATCGAATACGCGATTGCTCGCGGTGTCCGGCGGTTCGATGTCGTTATAAGATTCGAAATCGTCCACCGTGATAAAGTCCGCCGTTGTGAAACTCCAGACAATACCCTTGACAGTCTCAGTCGGATAGACCTCGTCGACGCGCCAGGCATAACTGCTATCCAATGCAAGTCCTCCGGGATCATAGCTCCCGGCGCCAAGCGCCCTGGGGCCAATGTACTCGGGTGACGCCGTGGTCGCATTCCTTACGCTGTCGGCATCGGTGCCGAAGTATAGCTCGTGTGAGGTGGCATTGTCCGCCGCCGTCCAGCTCAGCGTCGAGTTGATCTGTACATCCGCCACGCCGTTGGCCGGCTGAGGATTGCCCACGGCGCCCGGAGTTGAGAAGCTCCAGATATCGCCTTTATGGGTGAAGGGGGGATCGGTCTCGTCGATGCGCCAGTAATAAACCTTTTCTGACTCCAACACATCCGGGCTGTACCTGGTGCTGCCTGACGGCATCCCGCCGGTGGCATTGTCGACGTCGTCGAAATTGGTGCCCATGTAGATGGTGTGCAACTTGGCGCCGAAACCCGGCGTCCAGCTAAAGGTTGTATCCGGATCTACAAACTCGGCGCCGTCAGGCGGGTCGGGGTTGTAAGCAGTCTTCGGCGGAATTGAGAAGCTCCATATTTCACCCTTCCACGGGCTGTTCGGGTCTGCATCGTTGACCTCATCAATTCTCCAGTAATAGGTGGTACCAGGAACAAGACCGTCTGGATATGCGAAACCCGGGAAGCCGGCCATGTAGAGCAGATCACCCTGGTTGCCGCCGAAGGCCTCCTCGGTGCTGTTGTCGACATCGTCAAAATTGTCACTCAGATAGACATCGTGGGAAACCGCGAAATCTCCCGGCCGCCAGCTCAAGGTCACCCACGTATCCATATGCATGGCGCCATCACCAGGGCTGGGGCTCAAGGCATACGGATATCCGCCGGAACCCTGCATCAGGATCTGAATCTCCTCCGGCGTCAAGGCCCGACTGAAGACCCAGACATCGTCAATCTCTCCCAGAAACGGATCTCCCGTTGCGTTGAAGACGTTGGCACCGATAGTGAATGTGAATCCGGAGCTGCCGCTCGAGACCGCCCCTGTGTCACTGGCTGCCTCCTGGCCATCGATGTAGATGACTACTCCCGCTGGGCCTCCTGTCAAGGCCACGTGATGCCACGAAGGATACTCAAACGGATAGTCCGCGGCCACAAGCTGCCAGTTGTTGCCCAACAGCCAGGTTCCGACTTGACTGCCCCCAATGAATCCGAATTCGATCAGGTCATTCTGGCCGAAAAGGCTGGAATAGACATCGACATTGCTCGCGCTGACCCAGCCGGCTAAGGTGAATCCGGCCACGCCATTGAGAATACTCTGGCCGGTCCCCACGTATGCACCGCTGCCGTCAAAGCCAAGTGCGCCTCCATACTTGCCGCCGGTCCAGGTCACGCCGCCATTGAGCGTGCCGTCGTAGCCATTTCCGGACAGATCACCAGCCACTGTGCCCGATCCCTCATCGAACGACCAATAGCCAACAAGAGCGGGGTCACCTCGATCGACTGCCAGGGCGGCCGCGCCCGTTGAGATCAGGATCAGCGCCAGAGACAGCAGAATCATATGAGTAGATTTTCCGAACATGACAGTCCTCCTTCATGAAATAGGCCTGGTCTATCGTATCAGTTGTCATCTCAATTGCCTGTAGCGGGACGATACAACCTGATGTTGTCGAAGTACATCCTGCCTGAACCACCAGTTGCCGTCGAGCCGCTCTCAGTGCCGAGCCCGATAGCAATCTTGTCGACGTCGCTGAGGTCTATGCCCTGATCCGCAAAGGCCTTAAGCGGGATTACCCACTCTGTCCAAGTGTCTATCGTTGCCGCATCGGGATCATCGTGTGTCACTACTGCAGGTGTGCCAGCAGCATTGGATATTGCCACGCACAAAGGCTCAGCGGCGTTGCTCTCTATTCCGATGTCCTCATTCGTCCACTGTGGACCGACCGTTCCGGTAACTGTAACGTCAGAGAACACGGCCTGGCACGTTGCGCCGGCGTTGTGTGCCGTCACCGCTAGCCCGACAAAAACGGTCGCTTGCATCTGGATATTCGACGCAATAGCTCCCTGCACCGGCTGCCACGTCGCGCCGTCTGACGAGTGCGATACTGTGAAGTTGCCGGCAAAGTCACGTTCCAGCTTCACCCAGTGAGGCGCCGTAGTGCCGCCCTCGGCGGTATTGAAGCTGGTCCCGCCCGTGCTCGGACGGCCCTGGGAGGCAACCCCGTTTTCCGGAGTCACACAGGCAAAGGCGTGCGCCGACTCAGGGGCAAGTGTTTCGCGAATCATCACGCCGGCCTTGGCCCAGGCGTCTGTGTTCTGCACACTCTCGACTCTTGCCACAATTGTGCCCGGTCCGGTCAGGCTCTTGTACGCAAAGTGGAACTCATCGGCTTCAACGCCGGCAACGTTCCATATATCGGCGCCCGAGCCGGTCATCGTAAAGGTGCCTGTCGGTCCCTCCGCGAAGCTGCCGACAGACCCGGCCCTACCCTGGAACCAGATTGACAGTTCCGCGACACCTTCATCGGTCCAGTCACGTGCGCCGGTTAGAGTTTTATCGGCCTGTGAATTCGTTACGCCGGCGTTGTTGTCGTAAAGGAGCGGCATGGACTGGCGGCCGCCGTGGACAATTGTCTGCTCGGCGTACGGAGGCATTACATAGCCGACTTGCGAACCATTGCCGGCGGCGCCAAAACCGTCGATCCAGTGCTGCCAGATCGCTTCATTGGCCGGGTCATTGTCAGTGTAGCTCTCGAAGTCCTCTATGATAAGGAAGTCTGCTGTCGTAAAACTCCAGACGCCGCCTGTCCATGGACTGTCCGGATTCGCATTATTGACTTCATCGACACGCCAGTAGTAAGCTGTATCCCACTGGAGCTTTCCGGGATCATAGCTCTCCGAACCGAGGCTCCTGGTGCCTTTGTACTGCGGCGAGCTTGTATCGGCGTTTCGGACGGCCTCTGAGTCGGTGCCAAAATAGACTTCATGCGAAGAAGCAAAATCGCCGGCCGCCCAGGTAAGAACAGGCGTTTGTTCTATGTCTATGGCGCCGGCCGGCGGCTTTGCGCTGCTGGCGTTGACAGGTAGTGACAGTGCGCCCTGCGGAATCAATTGCTTTGGCGTGCGGGGACTTGACCACCTCAATTCCGCCACTGCACCGCTGTCGTCGTCATAGTATTCCATTACAATGCTGTACAACTGCCCGGCAATAAGGTCGATGGTTCCTTTGTTCTCAGTGGGCGAGCGATTGACCCAACTATCGACGAGTTGCTCACCCTCGATCCACAGGCGCACGCCGTCGTCGCTTCTTGCGTAGAAGGTGTAGGTTTCGGTAAAGGCCACCTCGAACTGGCCTGTCCATCTGACGGAGAACTGATCGGCGCCAACCGCGTCATCCGGTGCGCCGTCGCCCCAGTTGAAATCGATTTGCGGGTCCGTACGGGTCAGGACATGAGTTTCAAAATTCATGCCTTTGTAGTAGTCCGCTCGGACACCGCCGCCCGGACGCGAGGTTGCGAAGCTCCAGACGTCGCCGGTATGTGTGCCGGCGCCGTCAAACTCGTCGATGCGCCAATAGTAAGTCTTATCCAGATCAAGAGTGCCGGGGATATAGCTTGTGTCTCCCACCGGGCCTCTGGAGGTCTCCGGCGTGCCGGCACTAACATCGTCGAAATTGTCGCCGAAGTAGACATTGTGTATTATCGTGCCGAAACCGGCCTCCCAGCGAAGGGTGACATCCGGGTCCATAAACTTGGCGCCGGTGGGAGGATTGGGGGTGTAGGCGATCTTGGGTGGAACGGTCACGCTCCAGACGTTGCCCTTGTATATCGTGGTACCGTCGGCTTCGATCTCGTCAATACGCCAGTAGTAAGTTGTGCCCGGGACAAGTCCGTCCGGAAAGGCAAATCCCGGAAAACCGACAACTAAGAACGTTCCGGTTTGGTTGCCCTGAAACGTGCCCTCGGCGCCGGCATTGACATCCTCAAAATTGTCGCCGAAGTAGACATCGTGTGAGGCGGCGCTGTTTCCGGGGGTCCAGGAGAGGTTTGCCCATGTATTCTCGTGGATAGCGCCGTCGGCCGGCGCCGGACCATAGGCCTGGAGCACCTGTCCAATCATGACATCCTGAACTTCATCTGGAGTGAGGGCATGGTTGTAGAGGCGAACGTCGTCTATGGCACCGTTAAAAGGCCCGCCGCCGCCTGCATAGCCGGATCCAAAGGCAAGCCCGGCATCGGTCATCGAGCCGAGTGTGAAAGCTCCGCTGCCTGCCTGCACGCCGTCTCTGTACATTATCGCAGTGGCTCCATCACAGGCTATTGCAATGTGTTGCCATTCTCCTTCCGGCAGAAGTTCAGAACTACCGACTCCTCCACTTCCTCCATTATCGCCCCGTCGCCCAAACCACAGATTGCCGGTATTTGCATTCAATTCAAAGAACCACATCATCTCGCCGATGGGGGCCGGGTTCCAAGCGTTTCTCTTGTTGATCATGCCCTGCCATTCACCGGTCGGTCCGTTCCACCTGACCCAAAGGGCGAAGCTCAACTGATCGGTTCCATCCGAAGGGTCCCAGGTTCCCAGGTCGACATTGTTGCCGGAAGTACCGGGGAACTCCAGGGCCTTGCCGGACTTGCCGACTATCCATGTTGGGCTCCCTCTCAACGTACCGTCGTGGCCGTTACCTGACGCATCCGTGGCAATGGTACCGCTTCCCTCATCCAGCGGATAATGCGCAACCAGATCGGCAACTGCCGTGTCGGCAACCAGGCCCAATACCAAAACAAGAGAGGCCAAATAGATCAATTTCTCAGACATGACAACCTCCTTCAAGAAGACACATACTTCACAAAATTCACCAATACCATTTATAGCAGATCGGCCGCCTCCCAGTCAAGAAGAATCACCGGATGACTGAGCCCTGAGAGCAAGACAACTGGGGCCTATACCGAGCGATCAGTACAGGCCCCGAACCTGTATACCCTTGAAGGGTAGTAAATTCCCGCGAGTAAGATCATAAACTATTATTGTAAAGCTACTTGCCCGCGCAAAAACGGAAGTTTTCAATCGGGAGCACCATGCAAGTCATGCCGTTAATGCACCCCGCGAGATACACCGTCACGGCCCCGCGTCAGAACGCCTCGTCAAACGGCAAGACCCTTCCTGCTGCTCCTGCTGCTTCAGCCGCCGACAGAGCACGATTGTAGAGTCGAAACTCATCGATCATACCGTTGAAGTAGCTCTCCGGCCATCCATAAAGGCCTATCTG
>CAZLTY010000122.1:0-13373 GCA_964562575.1 uncultured Pirellulales bacterium | reverse complement strand
GATAGCAAACCAATCGGCCAAAAAAACGTCAGCTTAGCTTAACACCTATGGCCTTTGGGGGGAAGGCACATTGTACTGCCGAGGCTGTTTCATCGGCTAAGATAACATGCAACAATGTTATACTAGAAACTGAACGACTTAATGAAAAAGTCGAAAGCGCTATATCGCCATCTGTCCACAGTAAGCTTTTAAATATGAATACACAACATAATGGTGTTTTACCCGCTGGCTCCACGAGTATTGAGCTTACAGCCGAGCTGTCGGCTTCGGCCAAAGCCAAAGCCGGGGCACAGGCTGGATTATTGTGTTTCTTGTCGCCAGCAGAATCTCGTGCCACATCGCATGCGTCTATTGCTGTAAAATCACTTACGTTTACATCGTTTAACCGCGTAATGGAATGACAAAAGCCACCCCTAGCGGGTCAGATATCTTGTTATTATCTAAGCGATGAACCATTCAAGAAAGGAGAGACAGGACTATGGGACTATTCTGGGACTTGATGCAGCAAAGCCAAATTTCAGAGCAACGTGACCATGCTTCATCACTGGAACAACGTGTGCAACATTTGGAGAGCGTTCTCTCCCAAACACAGAAGACACTCCGTGATCTGGTTGTCATTCTTGAGAAGGAATATGGCAGAGATATCGATGGAGATGGCCGCGTCGGATAGGATGTAAAGTGACAATCGGGTAGGCGGGGGTGTTTAATTCACAGCTCTTGCGTATTCGTTGGCTGTGGTGTATAATGGTCAGTGCCTATTTGAGTCAAAATCACTATCAGTATCAGTTAAGACCAGGAGGAAACAAGATGAATCAGACACGCACATACCAACTCATTCTAGGCATCACGCTTGTGATAGGCATGATTTTGACTTCATCTGCCTTTTCACAGGAAGTCGAAAACCTGCTGCTGGACGGCGATTTTGAGGAGGCTGTGTCAGGATGGGGTCTTGCCAGACGTGCGCCGGCAGCGGCAACCTTGACGATTGACACAGAAGTGAAAAGAGTCGGCCAGGCGTCAGCACGAATCGATATTACAAACGTTGGCGACGGTACATCGAACCATAACTTGACGCTCGATAACAACGCCGGTATCGCCGTCGAGGCGAACAAAACCTATACCGTGGACTTCTGGACGAAGGCAGAGGCAGATCGGACGCTGATTCTCGATGCCCTGCAGAATCAAAGCCCGTGGACACGTTTGTTTCGAGTGATAGACCTGCCGGTGACGACGGAGTGGACAAGAATCCACCATACGTTTGAGGCGAGTGCCACGATGTCACCCGTGGTGTTTCTATTTTCGTTCGTGGACTCCACGGCGACAATATGGCTGGACCATGTCCGTTTCTATGAGGGAGAATTTAACGAGGAAGGCGGCGGCCCGGAGTTGGCTTACGCCCCGGATCCTGAGGACGGAGCTGTGGTTGAAGCCACCTGGGCGAATCTCTCATGGAGACCGGGTAGTTTCGCGGTCACGCACGACCTGTACTTTGGAACGAACTTTGACGACGTCAATAGCGCTGCGGCCGAGACGTTTGTAGGAAGCCTGCCCGAGGCCTTTCAGGTGGTCGGATTTGCCGGCTTCCCGGCTCCCGACGGCCTGGTTCCCGGCACAACCTACTACTGGCGGGTAGACGAGGTCAATGAGGCCGAACCCAACAGCCCGTGGGTAGGAGATACCTGGAGCTTCTCGATTGCGCCGAAGACGGCCTATTGGCCCGACCCGATTGACGGCGCCGAATTCGTGGACCTCGACGCGACGCTCAGTTGGACTCCGGGCTTTGGAGCTAAGTTGCATACCGTGTATCTGGGCGACAGCTACGAAGATGTCGACAACGCCACGGGAGGATCATTGCAGGGAGCTGCAAGCTACAAGCCCGCCAGTGGGCTCGAAGCCGAGAAGGTCTATTACTGGCGTGTTGATGAGTTTGACGTTGCCGAGACGCACAAAGGCGACGTCTGGGCTTTCACGACGCCGGGCGCCGTGGGCAGTCCCCAGCCGGCTAACGGCGATGCGGACGTACAGATACTGACAACCCTTGCCTGGACGCCTGCCGATAACGCCGCCTCGAGCGATCTGTACTTCGGCACCGACGCCGATGCGGTGAAGAATGCGACTGCGGCCTCGCCTGAGTACGCAGGCAACAAGGCACTCGGTTCCGAGAGCCACGATCTTGGCAAACTCACTCTGGGCACAGGCTATCACTGGCGTGTGGATGCAGTCTATCCCGACAAGACAGTCAAAGGGCTGCTCTGGAGCTTTGCCACTGCCGACCTTCTTGTCGTGGACGATTTCGAGTCCTACAACGATATTGATCCGCCCGATGCGGCGAGCAATCGCGTATTCGACAAGTGGATAGACGGTTTCGGGACCGCAACAAACGGCGCGCTTGTCGGCAACGATATGCCACCTTATGCCGAGAGGACAATCGTTCACGGCGGCGCCCAGTCGCTCGTTTACCGCTACGACAACGCCGGCAAGACTTCTGAAGCGACCCTGACGCTCGTCTGGCCGCGAGACTGGACCGAAGGAGGCGTCACGAAGCTCATCCTGTGGTTTCGCGGTGATTCCGGCAACGCCGCTGATCGCATATTCGTTGCCCTCAACGGTACGGCCGAGGTCTATCATGATGACGCGAGCGCAACGCAGATAGCAGGCTGGAACGAATGGGTCGTTGACCTGTCCGCCTTTGGCGTTGACCTGACGAATGTCAATACGCTTACCATCGGTATCGGCACCAGGAACGCTCCGGCGCCCGGTGGCGGCCAGGGGACGATGTATTTCGACGACATCAGGCTGTATCCGTAGATTCGACACTGCAATAGATGCAGCGTCCAGTCTCTTAATGTCCCATTTGGGGAACGGGAGAAAATCAATCGCCTTTGGGCGAAGACTTCAGTGTCGTAAATCCTAAATTCGAATATCTAAATCCTAAACAAATCCAAAATCCTAATGACGGAAATCCAAAACCCCTCGGGCACGTCCTCCTGCCACACCGCAGACGCTGAGCGAATTGCACACGTGGACACTGCTGTTGTTGTTTGAAGAATTTGTGTTTTGGGCTTTCGATATTGTCTCGGATTTAGGATTCAGTGCTTAGGATTTTCTTGGCTTCAGCGAGCTTCCAGCCCAGCCGCAAAGCCAGCGCCTTGAGGCGGGTGTACTTTACTTCAGACCACCTTCAATTTTCTGAACAGGAGATATTTGACAATAGTAGAAGGGGTCGTAAAATACCACAATGAGCGCTTGGCCGGTCGTGTCGGCCGAGCAGCTCGAGAGACATCCGGGCTGTTGAAAAAGTCCTATCGCAAGAGTTGAGATTGCCGCGCGATTCTGCGAATCGCTCGCAATGACGTAAAAGTGAACACGTTGTCATTGCGAGGAGCTTGCCCCTTAGGGGTGAGCAACGAAGCAATCTCAGGTTTTTCAACAGCCCGACAGATACTAGTTGCACTCTGATAATTCAGACCGGAGAATTCCAATGACAAAATCTACAAACGCCAACAGCGATCGCTCGGCGGCCTTGCCAATCGATCGTCGAGATTTCCTCAAGGGCGCCGCCGGCACGGCAGGCGCCGTCGTGGCTGTATCGGTTGGCGATTCGGCCAAAGCAATCCCGGCGTCCAAGCCGGGTGTTCCGTGGAATCCCAGCGGCCGCATGGGCATTGGCATCAACCTCGAATACGTTCGGCGCGCCGACAAGAGCTTCGCTTATGGCGTCAAACGGGCGGGTGAGATCGGCTATAAGTGGATCGAGCCTTGTTTCCTGGACGGCCGTTGCCTGCTCTCCAACGCCGGGTATTGCCACGTGACGAGCATGGACACCGACCCGAATCTTATCAAAGACCTGTGCGCCCAAGCCGGTGTGAAGATCAGCGGACTGTCGTCGCACTCCGATCTGCTCAATCCCGAGTATGGGGTGCTCTACGCCCGACGTGGCATTCGCTACGCTCGGGCGCTGGGCGTGAACGTCGTCCAGATCACCGAGGATATGTATCCGCCCAAGTGGATTGACGAATTCGAGGCCTACAACCTCATGCGCATCACGCTACGGGCGATTGCCGAGACGTGCGAAGAGAACGGCGTGTACATCGCCGTCGAGCAACACGGGCCGTACACCGCGAAGATTGAGCACATGAAGCGCATCCTCACGCTGGTTGACTCACCGTGGATCAAATGCAACTACGATTGCGGCAACACCTTCCTCGCCGGCTCGGATCCGTACGAGATGCTGGAAGCGGTCATTGACAAAGTCGTGCACGTGCACGCGAAGGACATCTCAGTCAAGCAGGCCGAGGCCGAGCGGGGCAAGGTCACCGGCACGGCCGTTGGCTGTGCGTGCGGCGATGGCGTCATTGACTGGAAGAAGCTCGTTGGACGGTTGAAGAGGGCCGGCTACAGGGGCGTGCTCTCGGTCGAGTGCGGCACCGAGCAAGAGGCAATCCGCTCGTACCGGCACCTGACAAAGGTTCTTAAAGAACTGGATGCGTGAGCAAGACAGTTCGGTTGACTGAACTTGATACACTCTCAATTACGAGGAGAAAACGCAGTGAAGATAACCGATATTGAATGTCATATTCTGGTTGCACCAGACTTGAGACAAGATGCGACTTCATTGTCACAGGACAACGTTGTCGTGTTGGTTCACACCGATTCCGGCATCACCGGAATCGGTGAAACGGACGTCGGGCCGTGGATTGCCAAAGCGGTCATCGAATCTCCCGGCAGCCACACAATGGCTTTGGGAATAAAAGACCTGCTCATCGGTCAGGATCCATTCGATACCACAGCGCTGTGGGAGAAGATGTACGTCTGCACCTGTATGAGTACGCGTCGCGGGGCGGGCATCTGCGCGATTGGCGCGATTGATATGGCGCTGTGGGATATCAAAGGCAAGGCCCTTGGCTTGCCGTGCTACAAACTATTGGGCGGGGCACATGCCGACCATATTGTGCCCTACGCTTCCCTTCAACCGAGTGCCGAAACGGTCGAAGCCTATCAAGCGAGCTTGATCGATTGGCTGCTCCTGGCAAAGTCTCACGGCTTTGCCGCCGCAAAGCTGGAGTGTACGCTCGGTGGGCCATATAGGCATCAGGTGCTTGACGGCACCGATGAGCAGATGACTGAAATCATAACGGCGTGCCGAGAGGCGGTAGGTCGGGATTTTGCGTTGATGGTCGATGTACAGTATCTCTGGCGGGATGCCAAGAGTGCGCTTCGTACCATTCGCCACTGGGAGGATTTGGATCTGTTCTTCCTCGAAACCCCGCTGCGGACAGACAATATTGAAGGCTATGCAACGCTTGTGCGAGAAGCGCCAATGCGAATTGCGGCAGGTGAATGGCTGACGACCCGTTTTGAATTCGCCGACCTTCTTGACGTCGGCAAGATTGACGTCGCGCAGCCGGATGTCGGCCGTGTCGGCGGTCTCACCGAAGCGATGCGCGTCTGTCACATGGCTGAAGACCGGGGGCGCCTGATTATCCCGCACTGTTGGAATTCGGGCATCGGCATCGCGGCGTCCGCCCACCTGGCAGCAGCGATTCCGCACTGTCCTTTTATAGAGTATCTTCCGGCGGAGTTGACCGATTCGCCGCTGCGGGTCGAGTTGGCCGACGATGGCCTTGAGATGAAAGATGGTGTACTCGCCTTGCCCGATAAACCCGGTCTGGGTGTCGAATTGAATCGAGACGCTTTGGAGAAATACCGCACAGGGCCGCTTGTGCTTTGAAAGAGAATGCAGTGATTGCCGATGGTCCCAATCAGACATTAGTGGATGAATATGCATGGCGCAGTCTGTAGGATGGGCAGGTTTCCTGCCCATGCGGTTGGCTCTTCCACAGCTTCTGTTTGCGGCAGTTTTGCTCGCCGCTCGTCGGCCTTTTTCGCCTTTGGCATCGCTGTTCATAGTGCTGCCCTTAAGCTACCGAAAATTATTTACATTGAGATGAGATTCTGTTATTGTAAGATTCCAAGAGGCTCGCAGGAGTATTTCAGAGAAGTACATAGGAAATCCCGGTCAATAGAGTTACTGATTTCATTGGGAGGATTCTGAGGTATGGCTCGCCACCGTCAAGAGGGATTTACTTTAATAGAGCTTTTGGTTGTTATTGCCATAATAGCGTTACTACTGGCTATACTGCTGCCGTCCTTGAATCGTGTCAAAAAGCAGGCGAAATTTGTGGCCTGCAAAGCAAACCTTAAATCCTATGGCCTTATGGCATTCATGTACGCTGATGACAATGACGGTAAGATGCCCAATGCCTGGAGAAGTTTTTACAGTCAACGAACCTATCGCACCGAACCCCATCGGTACTGTCGGTGGCACAATCCTGATTGGGACCTCGTCCATAACCCCGAGTACGCCGGCCCCTTTTGGCCCTATTTGAAAGGTAAAGATATTCACATTTGCCCGTCCTTTCCGAGAATCGCCAATATGTTCGGCCCTCGTCATCCCGAACACGTCGATGGCGTACCCATTAAAACGAATTACAATTACTCTATGAATTCCTATCTCAGTGAGAAAACTATAACCAGCGTCAAACGTCATGCCGAAATCTTCTTCTTTGGTGAGGAGAATCTCTGGATCACCTCACCCTACAACAGTTATGCCTTCAACGACACCGCCATGTGCAATTATGAGCAGTGGGACAGTTTCGGCACGTTTCACCTGGCTCGGCAGGCGGATATGGAAGATGGTGTGGTGAACGCAGTATTCCTGGACGGTCAAGTCAAGACCGTCAATCGGATAGATTCATGGCGTTATTGTGCGCCGGACGGTCAGAGTTTGTCGCCAGTGAGAAATTAATTATTCTGACTGGTTATTGACATGCCGAGTTGGCTTTTGTATGATTCGGACCGAAGCGTTAAATAATCTGAATTGGCCGATTCGCGCTGTCATCCCTGCGAAAGTAGGGATCCGGGAAAGTGATGGACTTAGTGGATTTCCGCTTTTGCGGTTATGAGCATGGAGGATATCTGTCGGTGATTGAATTGCTTCGTCGGGATGGAGTCTGTGAAATCCGGGACTAAGAGCACCTAACAAAATGAATCTACATTCGAGCGGCTTGTTCCGCCTCTGGGCGGCGTCGGACTCCATCGACCATCCTCGGATGGTCTGCTTCGTCCTCCTTGCCAGAGCCGAAACCGCTCGCTCTCGGTGTAACGATCATTTTGTTAGGGGCTCTAAGAAAAAACTGTGTAGCACGTTGCGCCGTGCTTGAATACTTTATTCATTAGTTCATGTAGAAAAGGAGACTGCCATGTTGTTTGTTAAATTCAAGAGTCTATTTCTTCGCACTGCATTGGCCGGCGGCTTTTGCATAGTCGTGGCCGGGAGCGTGGGCGCCGAGGTGGTGACCACCAGCTTTCAAAATGGACTGGATGGTTACACAGGCACGTTCGATCGC
Organism: uncultured Pirellulales bacterium; assembly: GCA_964562575.1. Lineage (GTDB taxonomy): Bacteria > Planctomycetota > Phycisphaerae > Sedimentisphaerales > Anaerobacaceae > SG8-4. The sequence continues at coordinate 5,964 of CAZLTY010000122.1, read as the reverse complement.
ACGATCAGCGAAAGAGACGAACATAATGTGGACGGCAGCGAGGTCGTAAACGATTTCCTTGATGGCTACAAAACGGATACATCGCCCGACGAGCAGAGGCTGATGCGGTTCGACAATATCATCGGCAGCGAGCCGGGCCAGATCCCGGCCGGGGCGACCATTCTTAGCGCTGAATTGATCGTGACCACGGCTCTGGTGGGAAACGCTCAAACGGGAGGTCCCTACGGCGTCGCAGGCCTACTCCAGCCGTTCGACTCGACAACCTCGTACTTCGTCGATTTTACCACGACCACTGATCTGGTAAGCCGGGGTGCCTGGTGGCAGGACGGCTCGGCGACGCGGCCCGTGGGTGGCTATGGCCGCCAGCATCAGGGAAACACGGACAGCACAAACGTGGCATCGGTCGTTCAATCCTGGGCCGACGGCGTGGAGAATCATGGTCTTGCTATCCAGGCTGGCCTGCCTGACCTGATTAACCAGCAAGCGAACACCACCGACGGCTGGTCGATTCGCACCACGGGCTACCCGCTTAGCGATACGCGACCCAAACTGATGGTTTCTTATACGACCGACCCGGTTGTGAAGCGCACCTTTCAGGATGGGACAGACGCTTATGCCGGCACGACAATGGCCATTGTCCGTAGCGGCACGAATGCCATCATCGAAGACACTGGGTCCGAAATGACCGAAGATGCATCGACACTCAATCAGACATTTCTCGACGGGGTGCTTTTTACCGACAGCGCCGGCAATACCAGCTCCCCCGACGATCTGGCCCTGTTGAAATTCGCTAACGTATTCGGCACTGAGCCGGGTCAGGCCCCGATTGACGTACCCGTGGCCAGGGCGTGGGCCGTCATAACCACCGGGGATGCCAGCGTGAATGCTCGTACCAGCGGTCCCTATGCGGCGTATGCGATGCTGCAGCCCTGGGATACGACGTCCCTGCATTCGGCCTTTGGGGCGGTCAACGGATTGCAGATCAGCGATGGTGACATCGGCCCGATCCTCGATTCCCTTTACGGCTTCATCCGCGGAGCCGAAGCTTGGTTCGACGTGACCGACCACCTGGAAGGCGTGCGCACCGGGGCGACCAACCACGGCATCGCCATCCAGGCCAATGGCACCGCCGATGGCTGGCAAATCCACACAAACGGTTCGACCACTGCGGATGCTCGCCCTCGGTTGGTAGTCTATTCGGCTGACCTCAGTGCCGAGCAAGGGGCGGACAATTGACTGATAGGCATAGTGCTTTCTAAACGGTGCGGGCCTTTGCATCAGTCCGGATGACATAGTCGGTAATCGCAACAGGGTGGCACTACGTCAGTAGGCCACCCTTTGTTTATATGCAGAGGATGTCATCATGATGATGAATAGACGTGCGCCACGAAGACGCGGGACGTGTCCGGTACACCTTCCCGGACACCCGCATTTAACTTCCCTCATACAATCGGACTCTCCGCACATCCTCGAGGATTCTGCGGATCAATCGAGCTCGACTGCGAGCCCCTCATTCGTGAAATCAGCCCTGATTCGACACAGCAAGAATCCCTGGCCGTCCCGTATTCTCACCTTCATGCCGTAGAATTTCCCCGAACTCAAGCATAAGGTCGTCGTCACTTTCTTTTCCGTCACCGTGGGCTCACCAACATCAAGCGAGGTTCCCTCGACGGACTTGCGTTTTCCAATGATTCGAACCTGAAACGCAAGATCCCTGAGAACCACCTTCGGACCATCGCCGCCGGTTGACTCTACGGTGCCCAATACCGATAGCCCCGGTGTAAGCGCATGATCTTATGCAAGAAAAAATGAAAAGGTGAGAAAAATACAGGGAAAAGCCACAAATTTACACGAACAATATTTGCTCCTTCGTTTTTCGCGACATTTGCCGTCTTTCGTGGTTGAGTATTTATGTTGCGGCCCTGTAATTGACTATTGGACCTTGCTCCGTGGCCCAGAGAATCCGCGAAAGCCCGCGTTAATCCCTCTTTTCAATTTCGTGTCCATTCGAGTTAATTCGTGGTTATTACTCGTATCTCGTTGCTCGTCGTTCGTATCTCACTGTTGAGTTTTCGTGGTCATCTGGGTTGACTCGTGGTTTGGAGCTTTTTGGTTGCGGCCGAAGGCATCGCTATGTCAAAACTTGCCCTGCCTGTAGAGCTCCAGTTGCTCGCGAAGCTGATCTGCCCGTGCGGCGGAGGCCAATCCGATCGCTGTCTCGATAGTAGCCACTGCCCGGTCGAAACTCCCTGCTCTCGCGTATGCCACCGCCAGCGTATCAAGGACCGAAACGTTTTGACGATCGGTCAGCTCGGCCGCACGCTCGGCAAAACGGATGGCCTCGTCGGCATTGCGGACCTTTGAATCCGGATGCGTGGCCATTATTCTCGCCGCGTCGTTCAACGGGACGGACCAGTTGGGCTTGAGATACGCTGCCTCTCGGAAGTGATCGAGCGCTCCGGCAAGATCGCCTGTCATTACCAACGCCCGGCCCAGATTATGGTGGACTCTGGCATAATCGGGCCTCGGCCGCAGTGCCTGACTGTACCGATTGACTCCTTTGTCAAGTCTGACCGGTGTTCGACGTGAGACGCCCGAGTTCTGTTGCGGCTGGACGTAGTCGCCCCTGGTTTGTAGTGCCTGGCGATACCGATCGACCGCTTCGTCCAGTTTGCCCTGCGCCAACAGCAAACTGCCAAGATTATTGTGAGCTTCCGTATATTCCGGATCAATCTGCAATGCGCGGCGAAAATGCGTGACGGCTTCGTCTAACTTGCCCCTAGTGGACATCGCAACGCCCAGGTTGCAATGCGCATGGGCGTAGTTCGGATCAGCCTGCAGCGCCTGGCGATAATGGCTGATCGCTTCGTCCAATTTGCCCTGTCCCGATAGTATGTCACCCAAGCTGGCGTGCGCCTCGGCGTATTCGGGCTCGATCTCCAGCGCCTGGCAATAATGGTCAATTGCCTCGTCGAGTTTGCCCCGAATTTGAAGAACCATGCCCATGCCGCAATGCGCGTAGACATAGTCGGCATTCGTCCGCAGGATCTGTTGAAACTGCTCTGTCGCCTGGTCAAACTTGCCCTGGGATCGAAGAACCGATCCGAGATTGTAACGCGCATGGACATAGTGAGGTCTTGTTTTCAGTGCCTGACGAAAGTGCTTGGCGCCATCGTCCAGTCTCCCCAGTGCTACAAGCACAGTACCCAGACTATTGTGCGCTTCGGTGTAGTCAGGCTCGATCTGCAACGCCTGGCGAAAGTGCCTGATCGCCTCGTCCAGCTCGCCCTTTGCGGTCATCGCAACGCCCAGATTGCCGTGGGCGTGTCTGTAGGCGGGATCTGTTTTCATTGCCCGTCGGTACTGCTCTGTCGCCTCGTCAAGCCTGCCCTGTTTCATAAGTGCATCACCCAGGCTGCTGTGAGCCTTCGTGTAATCAGGCTGGATATGCAGTGCCTGACGATAGTGCTTTATCGCCTCATCCACGTAACCCAGTTCCCCGACGTTGGCGCCAAGCACGAAATGCGCCTCTGCATCGGAGGGAACCATCTGGACGGCACGCAAGCCGAGCTCGTGTCCCTCCTGGAACTTGCCGGCCCATCTGAACAGTCGCGACAGATTGCGCAGCGCAATGCCGTGGGCCTCGACATCCAGCCGACTCTCGACCTCCTGTGTCACTCGGTCGATCGCAGCGTTGTCCCACTTACTTGCCGGATGCACAATTTGGTGTCGGTCCATCGTTTCCAAAAGCGCCAATGCGAGCCGGCGGTTGCCTTCGATGGTCGGGTGCGCGTGATCGAGGAACAGCTCTTCGCCGGGTATACCGTGCTCGGACTGTCCTTCGAGAAGGGCGACAAAATCCAGCATGGGAACACCTCGCTCATTTGCAACCTCGGCCACAATGTCCACTATCGATGTCGGGGCCCGCAGCGGACAAACATCCTCATCCATCGCACGAATGAAGGCCTCCTTCGCCCCGCCATGGTGCCGCAGCTCCCAGAGGATGCGCCCGCGCAGATAGTGTCCGAGGGCGTGGCGATCGTCGATAGCTATCGCATTATCTATCGCCGTAAGTGCCTCGTCCCACCTGCCGGCATCATACATCTTGCTCGCGCTGCCAAACATTGTTTGCCAGTTGTTGCGCTGAGCATTAGTAAGCTTCTCACGATGTTCGCTCTTAAACGGCGAGCAGTCTCGCAGGTTCGAGGCGGGCGTAACCAGAATCACCTTCGCCCCGACGGATCGGGCGATATCAACCATGCGCGCAAGGTTGTAACGATAGTGCTCGGGCACCTGCCTGGCCAATTCGGCGTCGCGATGATAGCTTTCCGGGCCCAGCGAGCTTTCCAATATCGTCTCGACCTCGCCGGGCAGGTACGTGCGCTTGTCAGGGGTAACTTCGGCAGATCCGCTCAGCCCATCGACGGTGTGCTGAACCGCCGTGTACGTGCGGGTCCGGCTCATGATTGCTCCCAAGCCGCGCACCGCCTCAGGTGTACTGATTACCCGGCCGTACGTTCGATGTTCGAGGAATTCATTATGGCCCGAGTATATGATGAACAGATCGGGCTCATAGCCGATCAGTTCCTCCATCAATACGGCTACGCGGTAGCTGGCGTAGCTGACGCCACCGGCGTTTACCAGCTCCCACCTCAGCGAGGGGTCGGCCTTGGGTAACATCGCTCGCAACCACCCGCAAAAGGACGTCGTATCGTCATACGGTCGGCCAAACGTCGTCGAGCCACCCATACAAAAAATGCGGTATGTACCCGCGGATTTCTTCGGTGCGAACTGTTGCTCATTGAAGAACTTCAGTTTGTTCCTGGCTGTCACCATGATCTTTTTGCCGTCCGGGTCGGTCTGCTCGACAAATAGAGGGATGTGAGAGGAGAATCCCACGTAAGGATCTTCGTCGTACAGCACTGGGCGCACGCCACAGATCAGCAGAACGACTTCAACCGCCGCGAACAATATCGCCACTGTGATTATCGCGAACAGAAGCTTCTTCGGTACGGGCACCTTCACGACAGCAGCGGGGCGGTCGGACCGTGATTTCTTTGTGTCTTTTCGTTCATGCGACATAGCTGGACTATCACCAGATTGCATATATGAAAGGCATTAATCCCGATGCCGACAACGCGACCAGCAGGCCCAGGAGCAGCAACAGAACGATAGTCGGTATCATGTACCATTTCTTGCTGTGGCGCAGGAAATGCCAGTATTCTTTCAGCAGTCCCGGCGGGGTTTGTTCGGCTTCTCGGGCGAATTGCCTGCCGGTGTCGGATGATTTGGCACGATTGTGTTCTGTCATTCTTAGTCCACGCCTCGCTTTAATACTGTCTGAAGTATCGGTTAATATTGCCGATCGGCTTTCGCCTTACCCAGTGCGAGGCCTTCTGTCGAGTCAATCGGCGTCGCATCGGATCGTATCCGAACAGTCGCATCAGCAGACCGATGGGTGTCACCCATCCGAAATACACGAGCGCCAGCAATGCGTGCGAGATGGCCCAGCCGATCGGGTACATCACAGTCATCCACATCATGTATGTTGGCCGCTTTACAGACGGTGCGCAGTGATATACTGTTGCCGAGAGTAGGGCTATGATCCAACACACAACAGGGGCCGTCCATGTCCCGGCTCTCCACAGCACAAGTATACCAATCAGGCCAAAGAACGGGCCAAGCAGCAGGCCGAAAACCTTCAGTTCATGAGGTGTTGGTTCACGATTTCTGTCGATAAGTGCCATTACTCTGCGTTTTGCCTCAAATGCGAAAGACGGACATCTTCTGTTTTGATCATTATACCCTTTAGGGTAGTAAATTCCCGCGAGCAAAACCATACCATGTTATACCCTTCAGGGTAGTAAATTCTCGCGAGCAAAACCATAAACTGTTATTGTCAGGCGACCTACCCGCGCAAGAACGGGAATTTTAAGTCGGGAACACTATATTGTAAAGCCGCCT
>CAZLTY010000121.1:0-13401 GCA_964562575.1 uncultured Pirellulales bacterium | reverse complement strand
TGAAACTGCGGGGCATCCGTATCGACAGCGGCGATTTAGTCAAGCTCAGCACATTTGCCCGCGAGCATTTTCACCAGCAGGGCGTTTCCTTTCTGAAGATCTTTGTCAGCGGTGATCTCGACGAATTCGCAATCGAAGACTTGCTGGCCCTCGGCGCGCAGGTTGATGGCTTCGGCGTCGGTACCCGCCTAGCAGTATCCCGCTTTGCTCCCGCAGTCGAGATAGTCTACAAAATCGTTCAATATGGTGAGAAGGCAGTGTTCAAGACCTCGCCCGGCAAGGAAACCCGGCCCGGCAGAAAGACAATTGAGAGGATTAAGGGCAAACACTACAAGAGAGACATTGTCTCACAGTTGAAACCCGAGGCGGACGATCTGTTAAAGCCATTTGAATCGGCTGAGAAGATGCCGACGATACAATCGAGACTCAGAATCGAGCTTTCGACGGTCGATGATTCGATCAAGGCAATCAGGAACCCTGGAAAGTACCCCGTCGAGTTCACTCAGAGCCTGCCATATGACACACAGCATTGTTGAGAATTCTGTTTGCCAAACCGTTGTCGTTTTGGTCAAATCTATGTGAGGCATTGGGTCGTGTTGATGTATTATCTGGAAGGAAGTAATGTTACCGTTCGAAGAAGCTCTGGATACTGTTTTGAAATCGGCTCGTCCGCTCGGCGCCGAGCCAGTCAGTCTTGCCGATGCGGCTAATCGAGTGTTGGCCGAGGATGTCAAGTCGGATATGGATATCCCGCCGTTCAACAAATCCGCCATGGACGGCTACGCCTGCCGAAGATCGGACCTGGCAAATAATCTTGCGGTAATCGAAGTCATCCCGGCCGGCCATGCGCCCACCAAATCGGTCGAAGCTGGTCAGTGCGCTAAGATCATGACCGGCGCGGTCGTGCCCGAAGGCGCCGACTGCGTGGTCATGAAGGAATACATAGAGAGTCTGTCCGACAGCACGGTCCGCTTTGTCGGCGAAAAGACTAAAGACAATATTTGTCAAAAGGGCGAAGACATCAAAGCCGGTGACGTTGTCCTGCACAAAGGTGAGCTGCTCAAGCCGCAGCATATTGCGGTGCTCGCCTCGGTCGGTCGCGCCAAACCAGTAGTTTCAAGGATGCCGAAGGTCGGGATTATTGCCACCGGCAGCGAGCTTGTCGATCCCGGGACTGCGTGTGAGCCGTGCCAGATAAGAAACAGCAACAGTTTTCAGCTTGCCGCTCAGGCCCGGTCTACCGGGGCGGCCGTCACGGATTACGGCATTACGAAAGATACGAAAGAGGCTATCGACAATACGTTCAAGAAGGTCGCCGCCGCTAATGACGTGGTCATTGTCTCGGGCGGGGTCTCGGTGGGCGATTTCGACTTTGTTCCCGACATACTCAAGCGCAACAACATTGATCTGCTGTTTGAAGGTATTGCCGTCAAGCCGGGCAAACCCTCTGTCTTCGGCGTATCGCAAGACCTCTACTGTTTCGGACTGCCCGGCAATCCGATGTCAACGTTCGTTCAGTTCGAGATCCTGATCAAGCCTTTCCTGTATAAGCTGATGGGCTGTGAACACAAGGGTGAGAATGTTTGCATGCCCCTGGACAAACCGGTGGAAAGAAGGAAGACGGACAGACAGGCGTGGTTTCCGGTAGCTATAACCGCCGCCGGGACAGTGAAACTCATCGAATATCACGGCTCGGCGCACATAAGTTCATTATGTCCCGCTGACGGGTTAATAAGCATCGACGTGGGCGTAGCTCGGATAGAGAAGGGGACGGTCGTGCCTGTCAGGTTGATTTGAATACCCAATGCAAATATCAAATATCAAATATCAAAATTGCGGAGCCCGCCTTTGGCGGGGCTGTTTAAGAGTCTCGCCGAAGGCGATTCCAATATTTTGCATTTTACATTTTGATTTTTGATTTTCTTAGATCAGGTGGAAGACATGGCGATTGTAAAGGGCAGAATCAAGGCGATTTCGGTTTCGAAGGAAAAAGGTACGCAAAAAATAAATGTGCCCGAAGCCGAGCTGAAGGTCGACTGTGGCATTGTCGGAGATGCCCATGCGGGTCAATGGCACAGACAGGTCAGCTTGCTGGCCTTCGAGTCGATAGAAAAGATGATTGCAATGGGCGCGGATGTCTCGCCGGGCAATTTTGCCGAGAATATCACGACAGAAGGTATCGACCTGCTCGCGCTGTCTCTCGGCGGTAAGCTCAAGCTGGGCGGCAGCGCTGTCGTCGAGATTACTCAGTTCGGGAAAAAATGTCACAGTCACTGTGAAATACTCGAGCAGGTGGGAGATTGCATCATGCCGCGGGAAGGCATCTTTGCAAAGGTAATCACACCGGGTCGAATCAATGTTGGTGACGCGATAGAGGTGCTCGATGATTAAGACGGCAATACTAACGGTTAGCGATACCTGCTCGCAGGGAAATCGAGAAGATGTGAGTGGCCGGACAATTGCGGAAATGCTAACCAAAGACAAATTCGAGATATGCGAAAAAAAAATTGTCCCCGACGATCTGGATGCAATTGCCTGTGAGCTGAGGCGTCTATCAGATGAGGCGGGTGTTGACGTGGTGCTGACCACCGGCGGGACGGGATTGGGTCCCCGCGACGTCACGCCTGAAGCTACGACCTCGGTTTGTCAGCGCATGGCTCCCGGTTTCGGCGAGATGATGAGGGTCGAGGGCTTCAGGAAGATCAGAAAAGCAATTCTATCGCGAGGGACGGCGGGGCTGTGCGGCAAGACGCTCGTAATCAATCTGCCTGGCAGCCCTAAGGCGGTGACTGAATCGCTCGAGATAATCCTTGACGTCCTGCCGCATGCCGTCAAGATGATGCTGGGCGGCGGCCATTGACAGCGATTGGGCTAATTTGTACAATAGCAGTAGTTTTACGGTAAATGCTAACCGCAGGGATGTCTTGTTGGGAGATTAGGCTATGAACACGAGAAGACAATTCTTACTGATCTTGATGACCACGGTTTTTGTTGGGCTATTGTTGTGTAGTAACGGTTGCAAGAAGACTGAGGCCAAGGGTAGCGTCGAACTCTGCACCAAGTGCGGCCAGATCAAGGGTGGCGAATCGTGCTGCAAACCCGATCAGGAAAAGTGCATCATGTGCGGACTTGTTGAGAAATCGCCCGGCTGCTGCAACATCCCGGAAGGCGCCGAGACGGCGGCACTTTGTACCGCATGCGGCCAAATGGACGGCGGCGATCTCTGCTGCAAACCAAAGCAACCCAGGTGTTCGAAATGCGGTCTCGTTAAAGACTCGCCCGGCTGCTGCAAGATCCCCAAGGGCTAAGACATGAGGCCCCAAGCAACAAGTGACTTACTGATGCCCCGTACAGAGTTAACAGCATGGGCAACAAGTTGCCCATCCTACGGCTACGGCTGCTGTACGGATTAGACGAATGAAGAAAACCGTAGAACTGCATAGGGCGAAATGGCTCGTTGAGCCGGGCTGTGTTGTCCTGGTGACATCAGGCACGATGGACAATCCCAACGTGATGACTTTCAGTTGGCAGACGCCGGTCAACAGCGCCGATCCGTGCCTGATCGTACTGTCAATTAGCCACGTGAGGTATTCATACGAGCTAATAAAACAGAATCACGAGTTGGTCATCAATGTCCCCGGCGAAGAACTGCTCGATGCTACTCACTTTGTAGGCTGTGTGACGGGTCGGGGTATCGACAAACTCAGTGAGGCCGGGTTGACTGTAACAGCCGCCGAGGTGGTCGAGCCCCCATTGATCGAAGAATGTGCCGCCCATCTTGAATGTAGGGTGGTCGAAACATTTGAGATGCAGTCGCACGATCTGCTGGTCTGCGAGGTCGTCCGGGCGGTGGCCGAGGCGGACTTCTTTGACGGCAGGTGGATTCCCGAGAAATTCCGAACGCTGCACTATTTAGGTGGGAACAAATACGGTCTGATGACGCAGATGGTCGAGCCTCGCCGCAGGAAATGACCCGGCCATCTCGATAGTGACAGACTGGACAGATGGGGGCAAGATCGTTATAATCATGTTCCGTTGACTTGAGAAACTTATGAAGAGAGGTGAACAATGTCAGATAGCCTGAACCGTCGCAACTTCCTGAAGAAATCCGTCATCGCGTCTCCCGCTGCCGCCTTGGCCTTAAGTCTTGAAGAGAAGGCCCTGTTGGCCGCTAACTCGCGAAAGCCCGCCGCCGTTGTGCCGGGAGGCTCGGCCAAGGGTATGCCGATGGGCAAGATCGGCAGCATCGCGATCAGCAGAATATTCGCCGGAGGCAATCTGATCAGTGGATTTGCGCACGCCAGAGATCTGATCTATGTCTCTTCCCTGCTCAGACAGTACTTTACCGACGACAAAGTGATGGAGACTTTCGAAATATGCGAAGAGGTCGGGATCAACACGGCCATCCTGCGTCTCGACGAACACTGCATAAGAATCATCAACAAGTACTGGGACAATCGGGGCGGTAAGCTCCAGTGGATTGCCCAAATAAAGATGACCGAGGACGACCCGACAGGCGAGGCGAAGATGGCGATCGACAACGGTGCCTGCGGAGCGTTCGTGCATGGGGGCGTAGCAGACAAGTATACGGCGCACGGCCGGGCCGATCTCCTCGGTAAGGCGGTCGATTTTATCAAGCAGAATGGCGCTATAGCGGGCGTCGGCGGTCACAACACAGCAACAACTGTGGCATGTGAGCAAGCCGGTTTGGATGTTGACTTCTATATGAAGACGCTGCACAGCCACAAGTACTGGTCGGCCGAGAGACAGCCCGAGAAGGACAACATCTGGTCCAAGACTCCGGAGGAGACCATCGAGTTTATGAAGAAAGTGGACAAGCCCTGGATAGCGTATAAGGTGATGGCCGCCGGGGCCATCCACCCGCGAGAGGCCTTCAAGTACGCATACGAAAACGGGGCTGATTTCATTTGTGCCGGGATGTTTGACTTTCAGGTCAGAGAGGATGTGATTCTTGCCAAAGATGCCTTGTCAGGAAAAATAAACAGGCAGCGTCCGTGGAGAAGTTGAGAGAGACTGAAGCGGGATGGAATTCTTGAAGAACGGTTAGAATGCAGAATTCATTCAGCGGTGCCGGTCATCCCATCCTTGTGGTTTTCGAGAAGTTTTACCTTTACGACCTGATTGGCCTTCACCTTGTCTCGTGAGTTCCTCAAAGAGACCCTGAAATATCTTTCGCCGCGTCCGATTGGCTGGCCGTTGCTGGTTTCCAGCAAGATTTGAGCGGCATCACCTACGAACTGCTGGCGGTACTTCAGAGCCAGTTTGGTGTCAAGGGCGCGCAAGATCTTCGAGCGTTCTCTTATAACCCTATTATCTACAGCACCTTCCATCTCGGCAGCTGCGGTCCCATTACGCGGCGAAAAGCTGAAGATGTGCATCTTGGCAAAGCCGACGTCCCTGGCCAGTTCGACGGTCCGCCGGAAGTCGGCATCGGTTTCACCCGGGAAACCGACAATTATATCGGTCGTTATGGCCGGGCGGTCCAGACGGGATTTTAGCAGATCGATTGTTTCTTTGAACTGGGCGACTCTGTATTGCCGACACATCCTTCTCAGGATCTCATCCGAGCCCGATTGCAGGGGCAAGTGTAGATGCGGCATGATGTTAGGATGTTTGCAGAGGGTATCGAGTAGTCTTGGTGTCACGTCGGCGGGTTCCAGCGAGCTCAGTCGTATTCTCCCCATGCCGGGCAGATTCGCCATTCTGTCGAGCAGGTCAGCGAGGTTGCTTCCGGCGCGCCGGGACTGGGCGGGCCAGTTTTGCCTTCTGACGGTGTCCTGACCGTAGGCTCCGAGGAAAATTCCGGTGACGACTATTTCTCTATGTCCGGCTTCCACAAGGGTTTGTGCCTCAGCGAGGGCCTGGGCGAGAGGTTTGCTGCGAACAATAGGTCTGGCTTTGGGTACGATACAGTAGGTGCAGTACCCGTCGCAGCCGTCCTGGACCTTGAGAAAAGCCCTGGTTTGGCCCTGGAACGAAGTCAGGGCCGGCAGCGCCGAATCGTTTTGGATTTGAACCAGAGAATCGGCAATCGGCAATCGGCAATCGGCAATTTCTTTCTTGCTTTTGTGATCGATTTTTGCTTTAATTGTATTAGCCGAGCATGATTGGGCGCTTTGGGAAACCGACGGGGCAGCTAATCGGCCGGTTGCGTGAGCTAGGGTGGCGCTAAGATCGGCTCGATCTCTGACCAGATGAACATTGTTGGCCGGTACATCAAGTTCGCCGATTTGCACAATCGGCAGGCATCCGGATACGACAACAGCGGCATCAGGATTAATCTTCCCTGCTCTCCGGATATGTTGCCGGCTCTTGGCCGAAGCAGTGTGAGTTACGCAGCATGTGTTGATCACCAAAAGATCCGATTTTTCGGGCGATTCGGCCTGTTGAAGGCCGAGCTTTTCGAGCAGCTCTCGGATTTGCTGGCTCTCGTATTGATTGACTTTACAGCCGAGAGTATTTATTGAAAAAGTCTTCATAATACGGTATAATGTACGAATGTTAGTATGCATTTACAAGGGTAATTGAGAACTTCCAAGCGAGAGGTGTCATATGGCTGCGGAAGCCGGTTCAGTCTGGGCAATCGATATAGGTAACAGCTCTCTGAAAGCGCTGTATTTGAGCACGGAGCGCGGCGTTGTCGAGGTGATAGGCTTCGACAAGATCCGTCACGGCAAGATCCTCGGCGGATCCGATGTGACCGAGGCCGAGAGAGAAGAGCTTGTCGCGTTGACGTTGCGCAAGTTTGTCAACAAGTACGACTTGAGCCTGGATGAGATAGCTGTTTCAGTGCCGAGTCAGAACAGTTTTGCGCGATTCGTGAACCTGCCGCCTGTCGAGGCCAAGCGCATCCCCGAGATGGTCAAGTTCGAAGCGGCCCAGCAGATTCCTTTCGACATCAATGACATCCAGTGGGACTGGCAGCAAATGACCGATGACGAGGCTGCCGAGATCAAGGTGGGTATCTTCGCGATCAAGAACGAGGTGGTCGACTCGGCGCTCGAGCATTTCAACCGGGAAGACGTGCAGGCCAGCTACGTGCAGATGGCGCCGATGGCTCTGTACAACTACCTGCTGCACGACCGCCCCGACCTTGTCACCTCCGACACTCAGGCAACCGTTGTTCTCAACGTTGGAGCCGAGATTACCGATCTGGTTGTCTGCACAAAATCGGCAGTATGGCAGCGATGCATTACGATAGGCGGAAATGCCTTTACCCAAGCGATTGCCGATACGTTCAGGCTCAATTTCGAGAAGGCTGAGAAACTCAAACGCACGGCTCCGGTGAGCAAGTACGCCCGTCAGATTTTCCAGGCGATGAGGCCGGTCTTTACGGACCTTGCCTCGGAAGTCCAGCGCTCGCTGGGTTTTTACAACAGCTCCAATCCCAACACGAAAATAGTCAAGATCGTTGCCCTGGGTGGCGGGACAAGGCTGCGCGGTCTGCTCAAGTACCTGCAGCAGACGCTGCAGTTGCCGGTGGAGAGGCCGGACTCGTTCAAGAGAGTCGGCGTCGGTCCCGGGGTCTCACCGGCAAAATTCCACGAGAACGTTTGCGATTTCGGCGTCGTTTACGGCCTTGCACTGCAAGGGCTGGGCCTGGCCAGGATTGAGAGCAATCTGCTGCCGCGGAACATCGCAAGATCGATGGCCTGGGCCGGCAAGGGCCGGTATTTCATCACCGCAGCATGTATGCTGCTTGCGGTTTCGCTCCTGGCCCTGGGGCGAACCGGCTTGGACAGAATGAATCACAACAAGAACAGGCCGACTAGGGACAAGACCTCCATGATCATCCAGAAAGTCGAGCAGGCCAATAGCAAGCTCGATGAAGTACAGGTCAAGGGCGCCGAGTTTGATGCGGCGATAGAAAAAGAGTTTGAGCCTTTCAAGTACCGTGAAATTACTCCGTTGCTGTACGAGACGATACTTTCAAATCTGCCAAACAAGATACACCATCCAGATCAGGCCAGGCTCTACGACGCTTTTGCCAAGGGTGACGCCGAAGGGGTAATGGAGACTCCGCGCAACAAGCGAAAGCAAATCTTCGTAACCGGTATGACCGCCTACTTTACATACGACCTGGCCGCCGGGCAGTTTGGCCAGGCGGACACGTGGAGAAAGAGCAGGGGCATGCCGGGCGGGGATATGGACGGCATGGAGGATGAGTATATGTATGAGATGATGATGGAAGAGGAATATGGGATGGAAATTGGGGGGTTCGGCGCCCAGACTACTGAGGAAAAGGAGTCAGGATTTGTCGTGACTTTGGTCTGCTACAGCCCCTATGGTGACGACGTGGCTGAACTGGGCCCACTCATAGACCCTCACGGAGTCGAGGACCAGCCGGACAAGTGGGGATTTGTTACGCGGCTGGCGCACCTCGATGACTATGTCGAAGACGGCAACAGTCCCTTCGAGTTGTACGAAAAGGGTGTTCCCGAGCAGTTCAGCCTGGATATAAAGAAGGTGATCGTTGAAGAGGAGATGCCCGGCGGGATAGGCGTACAGGAGGTAAGATACAACACGGCCGATGGCATGCCCAAACCGGGTGACCCGGGCCAATGGGTCCTGATCGATCCTTTGACGAAGGAGGTCATGAACGAAATCAGCGTATTGGACGAGAAGGGAGAACCCCTGCACTACGGGGGCAAGGAGGTCAAGAAAATCAATGATCACTGGTTTGTGTTGAACGTCAAATTCATTTGGAGAGATGCGCCGGAAGCTCCCGAGCAGCCCGGGATGGGCGGTATGATGGGCGGTATGATGGGTGGCATGCGTTGAGCGAGATTGAGCCCGAGCAGGTAGCGTCGCCAAGTTGAAGCCGATGTGGGCGAAAACAACCGACATGAGAATAGGGAATTGTGAGCCAAAATGGATATACCGAATTTCAAAGATATCTTACAAAAGCTGAGCGTTTTCAAGAACAATACAGCGCTGCTGGTCCCTGTCATCGTAGCGCTGGTCGGCCTGCTTCTTCTTATCCCTGCGCAGTTGCTCAGCGGCAAGCTGAGAGAGCAGGTGCAGAAGGAGAGCATTACCGCGGGGGGTGCCAAAGTTGACCGGCTGAGGAGGGATTTTTCCGTCCCCATTCAACCGGAAAGCCTGGATGCGCGGATCGTGGCTCATGGCAACGACGCCAACGAGATATCGGCTCTGGGCCGGCAGAGCACCATGCGAGATCTGCTGAGCTATGACATATTTCCTGAGATCGACGTCAACAATTTCTCCGGATTGATTTTTGTGGAATTTGGCCAGAAGTTCCGCGCCGGCATAGAAGGGCTGATCGAATCTGTCAACGGGCGCGATTGCCCCGCGCAGGTAGAGATAGACAGGGGGTTGGAGGAAGCTTCATCGGCGAGTACGAACAGGAGGAGGGGAATGTTTGGTGCGGGAGATCCCTATTCGATGGGTGCCCCAGGCGCCCTAGGCGCCGCAGGCCCCATGCCCCGCGGTCGTCTTGGATCGTTACCCGGGATGCGTGGGCCGAGGAGTGAGATCGACCTTAAGATAGTTGACCAGATGTGCCAGAAAAGAGCGGCATCGGCTTTCGTCTACGTCAACCCATCCGATATTGGCGGCTACGATCACTGGCTAGACTACAGGTATGACGTCAACATGGTGCCCGCCGTCAAGGACGCCTGGTACCACCAGTTGGCCTACTGGGTCACCGAGGACATTTTCAAGGCCATCGCTGCAACGAATGCCGGACATGAGAGCCTTTTGACCGCGCCTCTCAAGCGGTTCCAGAGCTTAAGTTTCACAATGGGGCTCAAGAGGCCGGGAAGTCGCCGCACGAGCAAGGCGGTGATCAGAAGCCTCGGGGGCAGGAGGAGCAGTCAGCAGAAGGATGAGGAATCCGACAGACCGGCCTATGTCATCGAAGACAGAGACGGCCTGACCGAGTCCTTGACTGGAAGGTACTCCGATGCGGAAGGTGCGATCGACGTCATACACTTCAATATCACCATGGTGGTTGCCCAGAAGGATGTTCTGCTGTTCATGCAGGAGCTTTGCAGCGCCAAGGAGCATCAGTTCAGCGGCTATCCGGATGGATCTCAACCGCCGCAAACCTACAAGCACAATCAGATAACGATCCTGGAAAGCAAGATCGGGGCGCTCAACCCTGACGATATGCTTCACTATAACTATCGCTATGGAGATGATGCGGTAGTTGTGCTGGATTTGATTTGTGAGTACATTTTCAATAAGGCAGGCTACGAGCCGATCATGCCGCAAGCTGTCAAAGATACGCTCGCCAGCCTGGATGAGATGTAAGGGCGCTGAGATTGTCAGCAAGAAATATGGAACGGGATACGAGAGATGAATAAAATAATCAGGTTCTTCGAGGAACATGTTGAGAAGATGGTGTTGGTTGTCGTTGGGCTTGTGTGTGCCTGGCTTCTGATCACTCGTGTCATCTTCAGCCCGAATGGCGTATCCTGGGACGGCCGGAACCTCAGCCCCAGCGCTGTCGATGCTCACGTGTACGATAAGGCCAGGATACTGGACCAGGAGACGCGCGGGCCGGCCACGGAGATAGAGCTGTATGAGCCGAGAGTTGACGAATACCGCGACCTCGTGGCCGTGGCTTTTGATGTCGATGTTGAGGCGGTGCCGGTGGTGCCTCAAGACACCCACCCGGGTGGCGTTCCTGGCATTTATCGTCTTCCCGCCATCGGCGAGGTCAGTGATGTGGCCGTCAACCACATCAGAGCTGTCGCCTACCTTCCAATCGATGAAGTGACACCTGAGAATCCCTACGACAAGGCCGGCAATGAGCCCAATGATCTCGACATGGTGTCGGTGGAGGCAAGATTCGACGTCGAAAAACTGTACGAGAGCTTCAAGGAGAGCTTCTTCGATGACGTCGAGGAGCAATGGGCCGACCCGTGCCTCGCCAAGCCGACCTTTGCGGCGGTGCAGTTGCAGAGACAGCAGTTGACCGACGAGGGCCGCTGGAGCGACTGGCGGGATGTGCCGCGACCCAAGATTGACCATAACAAGGAACTGTTCGAGATCGTTGAAGAGGTCAAAGACATGCCAGCCGGCGGGCTGGAGGTGCGGATGCTGCAGTTTGGCTATAAACAGGCGCAGATAGACTTATTACAGCCGGAGCCTTACCAGTTCGCATCGGCCAGAGAAGAGTGGTTTCCCCCCAGTCTGCATGGCGAGTTCGAGGGCTTTCAGAAAAAAGAGTTGTCCGAAGAAAGACGCAAGGCCAGGGAAGACGCAAGGGAGGCGCGCGACAGGGACCGTGAAAGCACACGTGGTGGCCGAAGGTCGTCAGATCCTTCCGGCCTCACCGGAGGAAGCCGAAGCAGCCGGGGAGGTTCGTACGGTCAGTCCGGAGGCGTCGGCAGCTCAGGCGGCCGCACCCGCAGTAGCAGTAGAAGCCGCGACAGTTCGAGCAGAACAGGCGCCGGAGGACTCCAGGGCGATGCAGGGCTTTCGGGCTCAAGCAGAAGGCGCTCGTCGGGCCGGAGATCGGCAGGCGGCGATCAGTTTGGGGACATGTACGGCCCCGGCGGAATGGAAGGTCTGGGTACAGGACCCGGCGGCGTTACTCAAAGGGGACCGAGGAGGCCGACGATAAACGACGTCTACATCAAGTACGATGAGATTGCACTGACAAGGTTGACCGATTTCGGGAAGATACGCGAGCCTCTGGTGTTCTGGGCGCACGACGATACTATCGAGCCGGAGAATACCTACCGGTACAGAATTCGGTTGGGTGTTTTCAATGCGATAGCCGGGACCGATCAGATGAGTGAGCGGGACAAAGCACTCAAGAACCAGGCCATCCTTTGGAGCGGTTTTTCCGATACGACCGAGCCCGTGGAGATTATGGGCACCAGGTATTTCTTTGCCAACAGTGTGCGAGAAGGAGACAAAACAGTGAATGTTCAGGTCTGCAAGCTTGCGCTGGGCCACTGGTACATGCAGGATTTTTCGGTCAAGCAGGGGGTGCAGATAGGCAAATCACTCGAATACGAGCCCGAGGAGCCTGACCGGCGCAGTCGCAGTGCGGCTGGGATTGGCATAGGTGGCGTGCGGGGTCCGGGCTCAGCGGTCATGGGCGCCCTCGGTCCGGGTGTCGGTCCCGGTGTCAGTCGCGGTTCTGCTTTCGGCGGGCAACAGGATCAGAGCAATATCCCGGAGTATATCGATTATGCCACCGGAGCTGTCATGGTCGATGCAGTGGCCGTGAGCGACTGGACGGGCGGAAGGACGATGCGCGCCAGACGTTATTATGACATGCTTTACAGTTTCGATGGGATCGACATTATGCACATGCCTATCGGCAGGCAGAATTGGTCGACAACTGTGCGGACCGCGTTTAGCAACATTACAAGATTGCAGGCAGAACTGCAGGAGCCTTTCAAAGGCTTTGGCAGTGGCGGCTCCAGGCGGGGGGGCCAAGGCGGAATGTATGACGATATGATGGGTGAAGAAATGATGTATGAAGAGGGCTACGGCGACATGGGTCTGTATTGAGGTGAATGCTGTTAGATACTCGATGCTCGACGAGGGACGACGGGCGAGAGATGAGGGACGATACGTCTTTCGTCTCTCGCCCCTTTTTTTTATGTGCGTCCCATAAAAACTAAAGTCCCAAGGCTGACCCTGCCGATAAATCTAATAACTGGAAGGTCTGTCCTATCCAAATGTGGGTTGAGTTTAAGAACGAAAGGAGTCGAGCATGGAACAGAAAAGGGGCTTTTCTGTACGAGGACCGGTCACGAGAGCTGTCTTGACCGTGGTAATAGTCACTGTCGGCTTGAGTTTGGCCGGATGTAGCAAGCAGATGGCCAGGATTGACGAGAGCCAGTTCAAGCTGCAGACTATGGTTGAGGCCAATGCTCAACAGATAGCCGACATTGCCAACCGTCTCGATGAGAACCAGCAGGAACTGCATGCGGTAATCGAAAACGTGCTGGATGATGTGGTGAAAGTAGCCGCCGATGTAGCCGCTGTCGCCGACGCGCAGATGAAGCTACACGAGGCCGTGCACAGCAGCGGTCAGCAGGTGACCGGCGAGATGGCCTCGCTCGAGCAGAACCAGCGCGACATGTCCGCCAGCCTTGGCCAAGCAATCGCCGACGTCCAGAGCGAGACCCGGCAGGTAGCCGTCGATGTAACCGCCGTCACGGCTGAGCAGGCAAAGCTGTTCGAGACCGTGCGAGAGAACAACGTGCAGTTGGACAACAAGGTCGCCGTGATCGAGCAAGCGCAGCAGGAGCGGCAGGACACGATCAGTGGTATGCAGGACAATGTTCGGGCGGTCGCGGCCAGTATAAGTGTTCTCGGAGAAGACATGCTGAGATTGCAGGAGATTCTCCAGAACAATATCCGGGAATTGGTCAGCATCGCCGATATCAC
>CAZLTY010000120.1:0-13438 GCA_964562575.1 uncultured Pirellulales bacterium | reverse complement strand
GGCGGCGTCAACGTTCTGGGCGTCAGAATCCAAACCGTGGACAAGATAGCTGTCGCTCAGAAGCAGTTCTCTCGTCAGTGTGCCGTCGCCGCACCCGAGGTGAACGATCAATCCTCCCTTCACTCCTGATGTATTCACGATTTCTCGGCCCGATTCGGCAAAAGCCGGTCCACAGGCCATGAGCATGACTGGCAGTATCAGAGCTGTTCGTTTCATAGTTTCCTTCCAGTAAATATGGTGTGCCATAGAGCAGGCGCCGACGTCGCATGTTACCATAAAGGCTTGATATTTCAAGCATCGTCGCTATCATTGGGAACATTCGGTCGGCACATATGAGTTATTGGCCAAGATGAAAGGGATCACGCAAGTATCGAGAGAATTGTACGATTACGAAAAAGATCCCGCTGAAACCACAAATGCAGTCAACCTGCCTGAGTATGGCGAAGTCGTTCGGAGCTTCGAGCAAATCGCCAGGGTGAGTCAGGAGTAAAGAGAATATGAACAGACAAACAACCCGACGCAGTTTCCTGAGGGCCGCCGCTCGAGGCGGAATTGCCTTGTCGACGATGTCACCGTGGGCTGCCGCAGGCGAATCGCGGCGCAGACCGAACATTGTGTTCATCATCGCCGACGATATGAAAAAGCACATGTTCAATTGTCTACCGCAGGGTAAGGGAAAGAACCTGAGTCCCAACATAGATCGACTTGCCGCCGAAGGGACGCTGCTGATGGGCCAGCATGTAGTTTCACCCGTCTGCACGCCCAGCCGGTTCAACTGCCTGACCGGTCGTTACGCCAGCAGGAGCATGAGCGTGAATTTCCTCCGATCGACTCAGCGGCACGGGCAGACCGTGATCGGATGGAATACACACATTCTTGCCGACGACGTGACATTGCCTCGGCTGCTGAAACAGCAGGGATACAAGACAGGCATCGTCGGCAAGAACCACGTCGTTTCGGCACCGCCGTACAAGAAACTCCCATACCGGGCTGATCCGACAACGCCCCAAGCCAAAGCCAGGCTCAGTGAGAACTCGCGGGCGATCAAGCAGGCCATGTACGCCTGTGGCTTTGACTACGCAGCCTCTATCTACCATAACAATCCCGACGGAAATGGTCCGCTGACTCTTGCAGTGCACAATCTCGACTGGATCGTCAAGGGGGCTCTTGATTTCATCGACGAGAGCAAGGACGGACCTTTCTTTCTGTACTTTGCCTCAACAATTCCGCACGGACCCACGGAAAGAAAACGTTCCTGGGGTGCCGATCCGCGAATCACGGCCGACGGCATCCTCGACGAGCCCGTCAACGTCCTTGGTCGCCGCGAGGATCTTCCGAGACGGCTCAGGATGGCCCGGATCGATCAGCCGGGAAAGGAAAACATTCTCTGGCTCGATGACGCCGTCGGGGCACTCATCAAGAGGCTTGAGAAGCATGGCCTGGCCGACAATACGATCATATTCTTTTTCAACGACCACGGGCAGGACGCCAAAGGTACCATCTACCAGGGCGGCGTCTCGAATCCGAGCATCGTCTGGAAGAAAGGCGGGTTCCCTTGCGGCCCCGTCAACAATGCGTTTGTCTCGAATATCGATTTTGCACCGACCATTTTGGATTATGCCGGGCGCAGTGTTTCGCGAAGTGACTTCGACGGCAGAAGTTTTCGCCCTGTGTTGGAGGCAAAGGTCGATAAGATTCATGATTCACTGTATTTCGAGATGGGTTATACGCGCGGCGTATTGAAAGGTCGCTGGAAATATATCGCGCTTCGATATCCTGAGCATGCGCGGAATATGTCGCTGGCCGAGCGAAAAGCGATTCTGGAGAGATCCAACACCAAGCAGAGAGAGCACGGTAGGAGAGTGCGGTGTACCGATCCTTTGGCGCCGTTTAGCCACATCAGCCTGATCCCTGGAGGCGGAGATGCTGAAGCGGCATCGACCGGCAAATACGCCGGCTACTATGATGCCGATCAGTTGTACGATCTTTCGTCGGACCCGGCTGAGCAGCACAATCTGGTTAATCACTTCGGGCACTCCAAGATTCTTCGAGAGATGAAGCGCGAGTTGAAGAAGTATCTCGACCAACTACCCGGAGGTTTCGCGGAACTCAAGACAGAGCCGAGTAGTCTGTGACATATGGTTTGCATAATTGTCATTGCGAGGCCTGCTCCGCAGGCCGCGGCAATCTCAACCGTAGCGCACGAGATTGCTTCGCTTCGCTCGCAATGACACCCGTCACTTCAGGCGCTACAGACTACTATAAGCGCGGTCCGTAGTGGGGCGGTTCCTGGCCGAGTTCGTAGCAGCCCAGGTCCGGGGCTTTGCCGGCGAAGCCGTCGGTGATCTGCGGAAGGGCGATCCCGGCGTCGATGACCTTTGTGCCGCTGCGCAGCCGCAAGTCATAGTCGACTGGATTGCAGGTTATGCCTCTTTCCGGCGGTCCGGCGCTTACGAAAATGTCGTAGTCGGCCATCATGCCGTGCTCTTCGAGACCGGTCGCTTCGAAGAATTCCTCGATGGACTGATACCTTCCCACTTCGCCCTCGTGGTTCTTCCAATTGATCAGCCGGTCGGTTTCATTACGGCGGTACGCGTTGTAATCCATCGTGCTGTAGGCCGTGGGCGATCCGGATACGAGCGCGTAGTCCGAGCCGCCCATGAACAGGTTGTTGCGGAAGTGGCCGTTCTGCCAGATAGCCGGCGGACGAAAGCCCGATCCGGCGCAGCATGATGTGTTGTTGTAGGCCTCAATGCCCGCGGGATAGTTGTTCAGTTTGTAGCTTAGGCTGGTAATTCCATAAAGTTCATTGCGGATCAGATAGACCGGCCCGCCATAGAACGGCTGCGTGGACATGCCGGTGTGGGTGTTGTAGCAGCGGTTGCGGTAGAAGCGAACATTGTGGCAGCCGTAGTCGGCCTCGAAGGTGTCGTCCTGCGCCCACGACAGATCGTTATTGTAGAAGTCAATGTTAACGCAGTGTCCGGTCACGTCGTCGACGGGCGGGCCGAAGTTGTAGATCGCGGCCGAGTCGCTGAATCCTGTGATGCGGTTGTAGCAGATCACGTGACCCTGGCCGTATACGTTGACGCCAGTGTGGCCCGGCTGCATGTAAGTCTTCGGATCTCGCGGATACCAAGTCGGGTTGATGCCGATGATATCGTTGTCGGCGATGTACCAGTTCTTCGAGTTCGGACAACCGGTGTTGATGCCGTATACCACGTCGTGGATCTTACATCGTCGGACAACGAGGCCCTCGGAGCCGCCGGGCTTGGCGGCATAAATCGCCATCTGGGCACCGCGGAAGGTCAGATTCTCGAAATGCAGGTGATGCGTGCCGTTGAGTGTCACGATCCGAGACCTGCTGTCGACGCCATCGCCTTCGAAGATTGCTTCGCCCTCGGCCGGGCCGCAAATGACAATTGGCCTTTCGGCCGCACCAGATTTGGCCGGCTCAAACGGCCCCTTGTAGACTCCCGGTGCGAGCAGAATCACATCTCCGGGATTCGCTTCGTCCAAAGCTGCCATGAGTCCCGTCTCGGGAGCGGCTTCTATTTGGCGCCCGCCTTCGAAGGCTTTCGGTTCGGCTCGCGTCCTCGCTCTGACGATCTTCGGCTCGGGCGGCGCGCCGCCTTCGGGGTCGAACATCGTGAATCGAATTTCATAAGCGGTCGCCGGCTCCAGGAACATTACGCTCGAGGCGAAAAGATTTCCCGTGCGGTAGGGCCCGTAAACCTGATTGACCACTTCCTGACCAACGCGCAACATAGGCAGCGCTTCGGTCCACCGGGACTGTCCGTGCTTGCGGAACTCGACGGTCACCGAGGCGTTTCGGTTGCTGTCGCCTGAGATGTACCATCGAAAGCCGAGGTTTTCGATGGTGGCCGGATCGGTGATGAATCGCCTCGGCACTATCTGGCTCATCTGACGCCCGACTGGAAATCCGACGAGCGGTTTCGATTGCCGTTGCGCCTGAGCGGCAATAGTCACAAACGCCGTCAGCGCGAAGATAACCGCCACAGCCAGGTATTTCTGTAACTTGTTTGTTGCTCTCATAGTCGCACGCTATTGTATCGAACAAACGCCTCGAACATCATCCCTTTTTGAATTTATTTGCAGAAAATGCCGAATCGCCCTAAAATGACTCACAAATGTGCTGCTGATCTTTCAAATTGCTGTAGAGTTAACGGAGGATATCATATAGAACCGGGCGCAAGTTGGAGTTCAATCCACATTCCAAGAAGTTCGTTAACGATGACGACGCGAACACGTATCTGACGCGACAGTACAGACACCCATACGTTTTGCCGAAAGAAGTGTGAGCGAGAGCTTGATTGTCACCGGCTTGATCTGCGCTGTTTTGCGAATATGTCGCCGTACTTTTTGCGGACGGCTTCGTACTCGGGGTTTACGCATTTATCACTCCATCGGTACATGACCTGAAGAAGTCCTTCGGTGCTTTCGGGATACTGGCCCCTGTCATCGGTCTCCTTCATCCACTTCTTCAGGATGTTTCGGTGCCGTCGCAGTTGCGTGGCATATCTCGGATCGTTAGCGAGATTTCTGACCTCGTGCGGGTCCTTCTCCAGGTCGTAGAGTTCTTCTGCCGGTCTCTTGTCGCTCGCGAAAGCCGCCGCTTCCGGGGTCAACTTACCTTCGGCATAGAGTCGCTTCCAAGTTTTCATCTCAACTCTGTTGTCGCGGTATTGTGGCTGAAGGTACGGGCGGTCCGTCAAGAAATTGCGCAGGTATCTGAAACGTTTGGTGGTCACAGCGCGGATGCGCTCGATAGTATAGTCGCAGCGATCACGGGCTGAAATGACGTAGTCGCGCGGCTTGTAGTCATCGGCGAAAACATCCCGTCCCTCCATGTGATCCGGGATGGCCAGCCCCGCTAAAGCCATTGACGTAACGGAAATATCAATGCTGTTGACAAGATCGCCAATCACCAGACCCGGCTGCCTTACGGGATGATTCTTCGGCCAGCGGATGAGAAGGGGGATGTGGATTCCACCTTCGTAGCAGAATTGTTTGTGGCGCAAACCGCCCGGCATTCCGTGGTCGGAAAAGAAGAAAACGATCGTATCATCCAGCAGGCCATCGGCTTTCAACTCATCCAGAATGCGTTTTACGCTCAGGTCGGTCCCAAGGACACAGGCATAGTGGTCCGCGATCATCTCGCGAAAGTCCGGATGGTCGGGATAGTACGGAGGCACCGCCACCTGCTCGGGCGAGACGGGCGTTTTGTTGTCGAGGACGGCTTTGCCGTTCTTGCCACCCTTTAACTGGATCTGTCCGAACCAGGGCTTGCCCTGTGCCCGGGCCTGTTTCCAGTCCCTGACGTTGTACAATGCCTTGTTGTCGTAGACGAAGTTGTAATCGGTCTTGCCTCGATTAAAGGTAGCGTATCCGGCCTCCTGAAACAACTCCGGAAGAGTCTTCACACCTTGGGGAAGGTGGATCATCCCCAGTTCCTTGTGAGCGGGATTCTTAGTGTTCGATCGGGAACTGCGGTGATTGTGGGTTCCCAGGGTGGTCTGCATCGTTCCGGTGATCAGGGCCGAACGGCAGGCCGAGCAGACCGGTCCCGTTACATATGCACGGTTGAATCGTACGCCGCCGGCCGCCATGGCGTCAAAGGTGGGCGTTTGAATCAATGTTGTGCCGTAGCAGCTTAGCCACGGGTTCATGTCTTCGGCGATGAGCCAGAGAATGTTCGGACGCATAGTCTGCTTCTTCGCTTTCGCGACCTCTGGAAGCCACATCCCCAGAGTTCCGGTGGCCATCTGTTTCAAAAATTCACGGCGTTTTGTCATTGTCTGTCTCCTCTCTATTCACCTGGCTGTTTCAGAGTGAATACAGCGTATCATATTGAAATCGGTGCCGTCCAAGAAAAATTGCCGCCGGGCCGATCCGGTGCCAATTGCAAAAACGGTTGAAATCGGATGTGGGATCTTGTATGATATGATGCTGAAGTTCGAAAACACAATTTATGATAGTATCGACTCAGGAGGTAAGAATGAGTAAACCTGTCAACAAATCCAACATTAACCGCCGTCAGTTTCTCAAGAAAGGTGGCTCGATTGCCGCCGGCGCCACCGTGCTGGGCAACTTCCAGTCCGGATCCGTCTTCGCGGGCGAGGACAACACGATTCGCTTGGCGCTGATCGGCTGCGGCGGGCGCGGCAACGGCGCCGCGGGTGACGCGATGTCTGTTGGCTACAAGGGCCCCATCAAACTGTACGCCATGGCCGATCTTGTGAAGACGAAGATGGATTCGTCGCAGAAGGCGCTTTCGAAGAGGTTTCTCGGCCAGGTCGATGTCAGCGAGGACCGCAAGTTTACCGGCTTCGACGGCTATAAGAAGGCTATCGACATTCTCAGGCCGGGCGACGTCGCTATGTGCACTACGCGAGCATACATTCGCCCGTTGCACGTCGAGTATGCCATCAGCAAGGGGATCAATGTCTTTATGGAAAAACCCTTCGCATCCGATCCGGCTGGCCTGCATCGTCTGCTCGCCGCCGACGCGGTGGCAAAGCGCAAGAACCTCAAGGTCGCAGCGGGGTTGCAATGCCGCCACTCGCCGGCCCGCCAGGCGCTGATTGAGAAAATCCGCAACGGCGAAATGGGTGAAATACCGCTGATCCGCGCCAACCGCCTCGGAGGCAGCCGGTGGCTCGGGCGCGAGGAGAATCCCAACAGCTTCATGAACCAACTCCAGTTCGGCAAGATTCATCTCCTTTGGGTCGGCTCGGGCCACATGGTCGACAATCTAATCCACCAGATCGACGAGTGCTGCTGGATCAAGGACGCCTGGCCCGTTTCCGTTGTCGGCATGGGCGGACGCGAGCCTCACAGCACCGACCTCGGGCAGAATCTCGACCTATACTCGATGGAGTACACGTATCCCGATGGCACCAAGGCGTTCTGCGGTTTCCGTCGAGCGAGCAAAACGCGCAGCGAATTCGCGACATTCATTCACGGCACCAAGTGCGCCGCGCAGTTCTCGGGCAGAACCCACAAGGCCACGGTACACATGTTCAAGGACCAGCGCATCAACAAGGACAACATCTCATGGACGCCGACGAAAGACGCGTACAGTCCGTGGCAGTACGAGTGGAACGCGCTGATTGATAGTATCCGCAAGGACACGCCGCACAATGAAATAAGGCGAGCTGTCTACTCGGACCTGACATCGCTGATGGGACGCGCCGCCTGTCATACGGGCCAGGAGGTGACCTGGGACCAGATAATGGCGTCAGACTTCCAATTCTGTGACTATCTTGACGACCTGCACTTCGACAGCCCGGCGCCGGTCAAAGCCGACGCAAACGGCCAGTTCCCCTTTCCCATCCCGGGAAAGTGGACGGAAGTATAAACCTGGCGGAAAAATCAAATATCAAAACAAAGGCACAAAGGCACAAAGGGCCAAAGGCACAAAGTTATAGCGGGCTGCTCTGTGCCTTTGTGCCCATGTTCCTCTGTGCCTTTGTTCATTAATCTTGAACTTTGGTTTTTGAATTTTCTTTGATCACAGCGTCCAGCCGCGACGGTACTTGCGGCGGATAAGCTTGTTTGCATCCGGATTATTAGTGATCTTGAGGTTCTTGCTGTCCCACTCGATCGGCTCGCCTGATAGAAGGGCGACGTTGCCCAACAGCACCATCTCGGTGAGCGGGCCGGCAATCTCGAATCTCGAGCATGCGGGCCTGCCGCCTTTGCATGCCTGGGTCCAGTCTTCCTCGTGTCGGCGCAGCTTGCCCCATGTGCGCTCCTCTCTGATGCGCGGGAGGGTCCTCTTGGGAGGCTGATAGGACTGCCGCAACGATTCGGGAATGAATCTGGGGCCGGCCTGGCCCCCGCTCGTGCCGGCAGTCAGCGCCCCGAAGGTGAGCTTGCCCGTCTCACCGACGAAGATCGTTCCGTTGCTGCCGATGAATTCTCGCGTATCGGGAAATTCTTCGGGGCGAGGCGGTCGCCGGCCGCCGTCATACCAGTTGAGCGTGACAGGCGGCATGTCGCCGCGCGGGCCGAAATTGTAGCGGACTGTTGAAGCCTTGGGATAACTCTTCGCTGTCAGAGGGGTCGATTCGGCTTCGACCGTAAATGTCGCGGCCTCGGCCAGTCTCAGTGCCCAGAAGGCGCCGTCCATAATGTGGCAACCCATTGCCCCGAGGGCGCCCGTGCCGAATTCACGCCAGCCCCGCCAGTTATACGGATGATAGGCATCGTGGTATGGATGCTCGGCCGCCGGGCCGAGCCAGAGGTCCCACTCCAAGTGCGGCCGAGCGGCGGACCTGCCCTCGGGCCGGCTCATCCCCTGGGGCCACTGGGGTCGGTTTGTCCAGCAGTGGACTTCTCGGACAGGTCCGATGCAGCCGTCCCATATCCACTCGCAAGTTGTGCGGACAGTCGGCGCCGAGTATCGCTCGTTACCCATTTGTGTAACGACACCGGTTTCGCGGGCGATCTGCGCCAGTTGCCGGACCTCCCAAACGTTGTGCGCCAAGGGCATCTGTGTGTAGACGTCCTTGCCGCGTTTCATGGCGGCCGCGGTGATCACCGCGTGCGTATGGTCCGGAGTGGCCACAATGACGGCGTCAATGTTATCTTCGGTATCGAGCATCCGGCGATAGTCCTTGTACCGTTTTGCCTTCGGATACTGCTCAAATGTAATCGCAGCCATATCCCAGTCCACGTCGCACAGAGCGACGATGTTCTCGGTATCGCACGCCTTGAGGTTGAAGGCCCCCATGACGCCGAGGCCTACGCCTGCGATGTTCAACTTTTCGCTCGGAGGCTGGTTGCCCCGTCCGCCCAGCACGCCTCGCGGCACGATGAAAAACCCAGCCGTGGCGGCCGCGCCGCCGAGCAACTGTCGTCTTGAGATCGGATTATTCTTAACTCGCTTATTCTCGTTTTTACGAGTCATTTGGATGTCTCCTTCATTCGTGAGAGAATGCAAAAATCAAAGTGCAAAATGCAAAATTAAGGAAGTCATCCGCCGGAGGCGGATTCCGCTATTTTGATTTCTAATTTTTGATATTTTATTTTCCCCCCATGCATGTGAGCCGACCGTCTTTGGCGGCAATGTACAGACGACCTTGAGCGGCCATCATGCCGTCGAGCACTGGCGGGCTATCGAGTTCGTATTCGGCTAATTTCTCGCCGTCCGATGCCGAGACTACCCATAGGCGGCCGCCCAGGCGACCCTCGAAAGCCGCCATCGGATCGTCCTTGTCGACGATATCGGGAGGGCCGGCGATGTAAAGGCGCTGACCGGCGAGCACTATCGCCCGGATGCGAACGGGAACCTGTACGGACCACCTACGGGGCAGCGTGCCGGAAAAGCCGTCACCTTTTTCGCGTCCGATGGTGGTCGGTCGCAGCACCAGTTGATTGGCATTGGTATCGGCGAAGAGTTCGTAGCCATTCGTGGCCGGCCAGAAGCGCGGGCTGTGGCCCTGCCTTCCTGTGAATACCTGTACGCCGTATGTTCTCTGCTCGTCGAAGACCAGCAACTGGCCCGACTTCGGTGCGTTGTAGGCGAAGTAGAAACCGGGCCAGCGGTCGCCGTATGTCCAGTAGTTACGATCGAACCATGTCTTGTCGAGGAACCCGGCATTGGACATCAGATGTGTACTGACCTTTCGGTCGCCCAACTTAGTGATTCGCGGCGCCTCCTTCTGCACGAGGTCCGGAGTCAGGCGCGTAAAAAACATGTACAGGTCCGTGCCGTCGCTGACCAGCAGATCGGATTTGGCGCCCTCCATATCGAAAGGCCTTCCGGCCTCGCGCGTCACGTCGGGGTGGGGGCCTTCGAGGTGTTTGGCGTGCAGTACCCTGCCCGTTCTTGGATCGAGGCCGTAGACCCAGATGCCGCCGTCGAGATAGGACGACCGGCCGGCGGTGCAATAGGCGACTCCGTTCTGAACAAGGACGCTGCCGTGCACGGGCCAGGCCGATTCCAGTTGGCTGTGGATGACTATGCGCCGCTCGTCTGGAGCGGCGGCGAAACGCCAGACGAGTTGACCGTCGGCAGCACGCAGGCAGTAGACCCAGCCATCGGTTGAACCTAAAAGCACCAGGCCCCGGTAGAGTGTAGGCGCCGAGTCGATGCGGCCTCCGGTCGTGTATTGCCAGAGATGCTGTCCGCTATCTGAGTCGAGGCAGAACACAGTGTGGGTATCCTCCTCGGCCACAATGATCCGGCCGTCGGCGACGACCGGTTGGGTGGTCGCGCTGTCGAACTTGTGCTGCCACAGTCTTTCGAGATTCACGGGCAGGTCACAGCCGGCCCGGCCGCTTCGTTTGGCGTCGTGGCGGTAGGTGGGCCAGTCAGAGGGATTGTCAATTTTCGATTTTCGATTTTCGATTTGGCCATAGGCGGGGCCCTTCTGCAGTCGCCGGCGTTTTCGTGCCGGCATTATCATCTCGGCGGAGACTGCGTTGAATCCTGTCACCTTCACGCCTGGATGGCAGAAGCACTGATGCGGGGGAACGTACACCAACCCGTTGGCCGGCACGATTCCGTGACCGCAGGGGCCTCGCAGCCAGTCGGTCCTCATGTGATTGTCACCCTCGAGATCGATGAACTCTATGCCGCGTTTGGGCAGCATAAGGTACCGTTCTGTTGCCTTGGCCTGGTAGCATCGGATGTGGTGACCGGGGGTGACCAGACGCGGGACGGTGACCGTTCGTTTGATTTGGCCGGTCCGCGGGTCGTGCCCGTTGGCGATGACCGGTTGGGGACTCCACAGATGCGTCCTGCCTCGCTCCTGGATGTCACTGATCCACACCAGGCCTCCTGCTCCGAACAGGCTGAGCCTGGCGTTCACTGCTGGGCCTTTCCACAGGAGCTCTCCGGTATCGGCGGCGTAGGCCTGCAGAGCTCCCGGGGCGGTGAAGAAAACGACGCCGCGATATATCATCAGCAGGTTACCGCGTCTGGCGGTCTTGGACGCGGCGCGCCAAAGCCGCTCGCCATTGCGAAGATCCAGGCACACAACCTGTTCGCCGTCGTGGTAGCAGAGCCTGCCGTCTGCGGCCGCGAGTGAGTGGGGGACAAGATGTTTCGATTGTGCCCGCCACAAGAATTCGCCGCTGTCGCCGCTCAGCGCGATGATAGAATCGTCCTCACGATTCTTCGATCGCTTGGCGCCGGGGCGATGAAGAATGACAAGATCATCGATGCAAATGATCTCGTCGGCACCTTCGGTATCTTTCAACGTGCGAAGCGTTTCGCCGGTAGCTGCGTCGAGGATTGTCAAAGGCTCGCCTCTTCCCGGCGCCATGTACAGCTTGTCTTCGATAGCGACAAGGGACTTCTGTGACCTCCTGCCCGTGAGTGGCTTTTTCCAGAGCAGCGTCCCGTTAAACGCGTCCCGCGCCACCAGCGTCCACAGATCTGCCACGCCGGGCTGGCCCGTGAGCCCCTCGTCTACAATGCTAAAGAGTCTGCCTCCGGCCGAGAGGACCAGCAATATACTGGACGATACGCCGTTATGACTTCGGCACCACACGGGATCGCTCTTCCACTGGAGCCGGCGGGGCGGGCCTGCGCGCCTGTCGGCGGCAACTGCATTGTTCTCCGGTCCGTTCAGGTAATGATTCCACTGCCCGATGTCATCGGGGACAGGCTTGATCTTTTTCGTCCACTTGCCGTCTTGCTTTATATACGCTACGCCGTCGGGGCACAGGACCCGCATTATTTCCGCCATCGGGATCGACGGCCACCTCTCTGAGACCACAAGATTAATCAGGTTGTCGGCGTAAGGCAGTGACTTTCCGTTACACTGCTCTACCGATACCGGCCCGTACAGGCCCAATGAGCGAATGTGCTTTCGGGCCCGTGCGACGTTTTCAGGGTCTCTGTCAAGGGCGTGTACGACGTAGCTATTGTTCGCGCGTAGTTCGGCGGTCAATTTTCCGTCACCGCAGCCCAGATGTACGATCAGCCCCCCCTGGACGCCGGTGTGCCGGAGTATCTCTCGGGCCCCAATGGTGCCGGAGCCCTGAGCTGCTACCTCGGCCGATCCAGTGAATGCGATAAGCGTGAACGCAAATAGCACTGAGAAAAACACCGTGCGTAACAAACCATCACCTTGGCGTGCTCGGATCATCATGAATCTCCTAAACAACTAGCCAATATTTCGTGTTCGTTGCAGGGACTATTCTACCACTATGTCGCTGCCTTGTCGATGACCGAACAGGAGTGACTCAATATTGTCTTGACGAACCTGCTTTCATGTCGGAACATGGCCTCACAGAATCTACGTATTTTTTGTGCAGGAACAGTTGACTGAAAGGAGATGAGAAAATGGAACGACGTTATCTAATCTTGTTGTTGAGCTTGCTGTTGACTGTCAGCTTTGTCATACCGGCAGGGGCCCAGGACCACGGTGACCTGGCCGGCCTTGCCCGCATCCGGAGCGGCTTGACGACCAAACGTATCAGCAGCTATGATCGAACGGGCGGCAACAACGACCGATTCGAGAACATTAAGCCGGGCGAGGTCAGAGAGCTGTTCAACGTCAAGGGGGCGGGCATGATAAACCATATCTGGATCACGATCGCGCCGCCTCCGGAGAACCTCAACCGAAACGACATCATCCTGCGGATGTACTGGGACGGCAATTCATTTGCCTCGGTGGAGTCACCTATAGGGCCATTCTTCGGCCAGGGCTGGAACGAAAGCTATCCCTTCTCATGTCTGCCGCTGGCCGTGGGCCCGAAAGAAGGCCGGGCGCTTGTCTCTTACTTTGTGATGCCCTTTGCCAAAGGCGCCAGGATCGAGATTGAGAACCAAACGGGCGCTCTCATCAGGGCCTTCTACTACTACGTTGACTATGTCGAAATGAAGGAATTGCCTGAGGATGCGGGCCGATTCTGCGCGTGGTACAATCACGAACTGACCGAGGCCTTGGGCGACGGGGAAAACGAATGGAGTACGCTCGGACCCCAGGGCAAGAATCCCAAGGGCGAGCGCAACTACCTTATCGCCGACATCAAGGGCAAGGGCCACTTTGTGGGCGTCAACTACTACGTGCATTCTCCAACGCCGATGTGGTATGGCGAGGGAGACGACATGATCTTCATCGACGGCGACGATAAGCCCACCCTCCACGGCACCGGAACCGAGGACTACTTCAACACTTCCTGGTGCCCCAAGGTTATATACAACCATCCGTACTTCGGGTACGCGAGAGTCAACGACGATCTCGGCTGGCTGGGCCGGACCCATGTGTACCGGTTCCACATAAGTGATCCGCTATACTTTGAAAAGTCCCTGAAGCTCACCATCGAGCACGGCCACAACGATTGCCTGACCCTTGATCTGGCGAGCGTTGCGTACTGGTATCAGGCCGCGCCCGGAGCGAAACTCCCCTCCATTCCGGACAAGGCCTCAAGAAGGCCGAAGCGGTTCATCCAGCCG
>CAZLTY010000119.1:6494-13474 GCA_964562575.1 uncultured Pirellulales bacterium | reverse complement strand
CTGAGAACACCGCGGAACTCGTCATGGCGCATACGAGGATTGCGATCAGACAGTTATTTGGCCGTAGCAGCATGAGGACTCCATTTCTCTCAGAGTTATTCTATTGTCCCGCCTTCGAATTCGCGGTCACGTTCGAGGATTGCGATTTCTTATAGTCGACCGGTGTTTGACGATCGTATGCATAAGGCAGGTGGCAACCCGGCGCA
Source organism: uncultured Pirellulales bacterium (assembly GCA_964562575.1). Lineage (GTDB taxonomy): Bacteria > Planctomycetota > Phycisphaerae > Sedimentisphaerales > Anaerobacaceae > SG8-4. Next base: position 13,268 of record CAZLTY010000119.1, on the reverse strand, counting down.
CAACTGCCGCCGGTCTCGCTGTTCTTGAACCCTACCGGCAGGTCCCACTTTCCATAAGGGACGCTTTCGCGAATGTGTCTGGGCTTGTTGCTTGCATGTGTGGCATGGCACGAACGGCATGTTCGGCCACGTCGCTCCTTGTTCACGTGCATGAAATGCAGATTTGTGTTGCCGTTTCTGAAATCGGTAAGGTCGGAGGTCTCTCTTGTCAGAACGATACTCTCGGAGTGACAGCTAAAGCACAGATCGTAATTCTCTTTGCTGAAGGGCGCGTAGAACTGTGGCGGATATTCTTTGGCCAGAAGGCTGAAATGCCCGCTGCCGTGGGTGAGATGGCATCCTTCGCAATCCATCTCGGCTACGGGGCCGTGCAGGAACTGCATATCTTTTACTTGAGCGGCAAACGCCCCGACAGTCTTGTCCTTGCTCACTACGATCGGCTTGTCGTGACACGTCATGCACAGTTCCATCGGGGCCGCTTTCAATCCGTGCTTGACCGTCGAGGCGTGCGGGGTATGGCAATTCAGGCAGCCGCCTTTCTCGGTCACGACACTGTGTTTGTGCTTTGATGTCTCGGCCATCTTCTGAATGTCTTCGTGACATGAGTAGCACAACTTGGGCGCGTCGTCAACAAGCATTCGAGGATTATCTGCGCCGTGAACATCGTGACATCCGGTGCATTCTCCCCTGGCCGGCTCGTGAACAAACTCGAATCTCTTCAGCTCGTTTTGTGTGACCTCGTGACAAGAAAAACAAAGATCATTCGGATCGACATCCAGCAGATTCTCATGGTCGGAGCCGTGCGGGTCATGACAAACCGTGCACTCTCCCGCGGCGACCGGTCCGTGCAGGAACTTCATATCTTTTGTTGTTTCATGACATTCGTTGCACGAATCCGCTACGGTCTTACTCGACAGGAAGAACTTGTTGTCGCTGCCATGCGGGTCATGACACTGAATACAGCCGCCCTCGGCGTCGGCCAACGGGTCGTGCAGGTGTCTTTTAGACGTCTGATCCAGATGGCAATACTGGCAGAGCTCCGGGCCCTTGCGCGTCATCTGATACGTGTGTTCCTGCTCGTTCACAGGTTTGTGGCAGCTCTTGCAATCGCCGAGAGCAACCGGACCGTGCACCTCTGCGTTCTGGTTGTACTCGGCATGGCACTCTGCCGTCAGACACCTCTGTTGCGGCGTAGTGGGCTTTTCCACGGCAAATCCTCTCGAAGCCAACACACAAATTAGTGAAACCACAGCTCTATCAATCATCTTTTTCATTACCGCACCTTCAGGTCATTGCTAACGTTTACAAAACGGATCAACCTTTTGATCCTCCAGACGCCGCTTTGCGCCTGTAAAGAAGCACTAATGTTCCAAACTCTGTTTTGTGGTGAGAAGGCTTGTTCAACTCCAGAACGATCTGCCGCCCGGCGCCGTCCTGCTCGATAGTCGCGACGACGGCAGGATGCAACAAGCTCTCAGATTTGTTTTTCCAGTCGGTCTTTATAACCGCTCCATCGACGATATTTTCGATCTCGAAGGAATACGACGCGTCTGCGAGCGGATAGGATTTGCCGAGCGAGGCCCTTTCCATCCGCTTTCTTCCCTTCCTGGAGTAAAGCAGCCAAGGCTTGACGCCCGGCGCCGTGATGAGAATCGACTTTCCCGTTAAGCTGCTCACGTCAAGATCCGCGAACTTCATGCGCAAGGGAGCCTTCTTGTCCTTGTGCGGGGCGGCTGCAAACTTTGACCAGAGCCATTGCTCGAACGTTTCGCTTCCGTCGCTGCCGACCACCTTCAAGGCGGGATTGATCGGTTTGTCCGTCTGGCTGACCACCTTGCGTGTCTGAAGATCCATCGAATAATGCGGGACATACTGCTTGACAGTCAGCTTGTATCTGGAGCCGGGCACAGCTATTTTCTCGCCGATCCTGACCGCATATTCAGCCGGCGAGCCACCGCCTTCGGGCCAGACCGACAGGATACCAACCGTCCGGCGATCGGTAAGTTTGCGCACCAGTTTGTCGGCAGTCTTCGCATCGTACAACCCTTTTATCGCGATGCTTCCGACACGCGAAGACATCGATTGTTTGGACATATCCGCCGAGCTGAGCCATACTTCCTGTTCAAAACCCGTGCCCTTGACGGTCAACTCGGCGACCGTGCCGCCGCCGGGGTGTTTGATCGCGGTGGTTTCCCAGCCCAAGTTGGGAAGATACTGCTCGAGCCTGACCTTGATCGGCGTACCCATCACGGCCACGACATCGTCGAACTTCTGAGGTTTGCTCTCGTCAGGGGCTGCAATCGGAAATCGTAAAGCTTCTCCCTCGGTCCCCATCTTGATCACAAGTTCCCAGGGCCCCCCAAGAAATGAGTGGTGGCCCGCTGTGGGCATACCCCGGGCCTGACCGGCCGAAACCAGGCTCCTCGGCGCCGTCACGGCAGTGAGCGCCATAACGACAACGCAGACAACGCTCGCGAATACCTTGTGCCTCGAATCAGTTCCCACTATCGACCTCTACTCTGCGCTGTTCAATATTTCATTCGCTCTGTTTAACATCGCTTCGGTATATTTGAAATTGTGGACTCCCCAACTGCCGTCGTTCGCCACGGACTCAAGAATGGCCCTGGCCTGATTGGCTTTGTCCTTGGACCTCTGCGCCAATTGCTGGTTCGTTTCAAGCTGCGCGAGCTGCTCGAGTTTATCAACCCTGGCGCCGATCTTGTCATACAAACCCCTGATCTTCCCCTGCCAGAAGGGAATATATTGATCGCCCGTCCCCGGCGCGTGACATTTGTCGCACGCTCGAGGAACCGCCGTGGCGACCTCCCCGAAGCTGTCCAGTGTTCCGGTGCTCTTTCGCGCGCGTTCGATATGACATCCGTTACATTCGACGTGCGTGAGGAACATGGGACTGAGAACGTGTTTGGCATCCCTGCCCTCCTGCGGGTGGGCCTGCCCCGTGTAGATGCTGCGTTGGGCTTGGTGTGTGTTGCTGTGGCAGTCCTGACAATCCATCATTGCAGCGACCGATGTCACTTCACTCCGCTCGTGGATAACCTTGCCGTGGCACGCGAAACATTCGACCTTGATAGCGTGGGTCGTATGTTTGTGCCCGGTATAGGCTTCGAGCGCCTCAGGATCGGTGTGTACTGCGTGCAGTTTCACGCTGTTGGGCTCGTGTTCCAGACCATAGTCGTGGCAGTTGAGACACACGATGGCAGAGACCTGGGCCGGTCTTTCGATCTCCTGCTTGTGGCAGGAATCGTCGCAGCTTGCGTTGTAGGAGACAAACTCGGCATGGTTGATCGTCACGAATCCTCGCTCGATGAGCTTGTCCGGCACCTCGTGACAGCTCTGACAGCCCGTCTGAACGAGCCTGCTGTCACTCTCTGAGCCTTTGAGAAAATGACAGGTGAAGCAGATTTCTTTGTTTACGCTGAAGTGCTCTTTTCCCTCGAAATGACTGTGACAGAGCCCGCAGGAGATTTTTATGCCGTCAACCACATTTTCGACGTGGACCTGGTGCGTGAACTTCATGCCGCTGTAAACGAGATTCTTCGTCTCGAGCTCCTCGGTGCTGTGGCACTCCGGTCTCATGCAGGAGGCGTCGTCAACCGTGGCGTTGGGCTTTGTGCCGACTCTTCCGACCACACAGGCCACGGCCTGAGCCAGACCGTTTACTTTGCCCTTGACGTATCCTGTGAAGCCGGGCTGCAAATGACAGTCAAGGCAATTTACCTTGGAATGACTCGACTCGTGCCAGCTATCGTAGTAAGTATTCATGATGTGGCAGGAATTGCAGAAGCCCGGCTGGCCGGTGATAACTATCGCGCCGCCGCTGAAGAAGATCACAATTACGATCAACAGCGCTATCCTGACGGACCATTTCATCTGCTTGACAACGTTTATCGCTGAGTTAAGTATCGCTCTAATCTTATTCACTATTCTTATTCTCAATCCCAAAATAACAAATCAAGTCATGTTGCTCGAGCGTCTGCCTTCAAACGCAATTGCCCCCAACTTCTTGTTGAAAGCCCGCAAGTACGACTCCGAGCATCATCACATTCGGTGCCGGAGCCAGCACAGACAAGCAAAAGGTCTGTCAGTGTCCCTCCTGAGTCCCCACCAAGCAAAAACTCATGCAGCCAGATCTTGCGAATCACAAGTCAGCACGAGTATGCGGGTCCACGTAAAAGCTAACCACGGCAACAAATCGCACATACGTCCGGCATCGAGTTACTGTTCGGTGCATTCGTCGAGACACCAAGACCCGCACCCGTTCGTATTCTGGGCAGCAATTGGCGTGCCGGACTCGCATCCTTCCGCTCTCAAGAGACTCAAGTCGCCCATAGCGACCTCATAATAGCATAATTTGACGTAGAACTCAAAAAAAAACGAGAAAAGAAGATCCCTCCGGGCAATCACCTGCGATCGGTTCCCATGCCTGAGATGCAAATGACTCCCAATTTCTCAAAAGCGAGACATGGGGCGACCCAAGGGGCGGGCCAATTTGACCCTCTGATTCGCGGCAGCGCTGACACTTCCGGATTCTCCGAAGCCCAGTGCGGATTCTCCGTAATCACGCGGTTCTTGGCAGAGTGAGCTTGAACGTGGTTCCACAACCCTCCTCGCTTTCGACCTGAATTTGGCCTCCATGCCTTTCGACGATGTACTTGACTATCGAGAGCCCAAGGCCTGTGCCGTCTCGTTCGGCTCTTCTTGCGTTGGTGGCTCTATAGAATTCATCGAACACCCGGGCCTGCTCTTGCTTGGGTATCCCGATACCCGTATCGGAAATCTTGACCAGCACAGAGTTCTCGTCGCTGCCGGCGCTCACATCAATTGTTCCATTGGCAGGGGTGTACTTGATTGCGTTAAGCAGCAGGTTCGTTACCATCTCTTCGATAGAGAATTGATTTCCGAAGACCTTTTCCACCGACGAGTCGATGTTGCAGTTTAAGGTTATCGATTTATCCCCGGCCTTGGCTTTAACCGTGCCGGTGGCGCTACGCAGGACCTCTTGCATCGAGAAATCACTCATCTCCAGTTTGTTGCTAAGCCGCATCTGTGTCAATCTCAACAGCGCCCTGACAAAGTTGGCGAGCTTGATAGACCGGGTATGTGCACGGTGTATGAGGTCCGCCTCCGGGTCGTCGAGTTTGCCCGTCATCCTGTCGACGACTACGGCAAGGCAGCCCTGTATTGTTGCCAGATGCCCCTTAATGTCATGCGTTACACGCGAGACGTACTCGTCTTTTATGCGGTCCTTTTCCTGAAGCATCACATTGGCCTGCCTGTAAGCCCGCTCGGTGTGCTTGAGTCTTATCGCGATATAATTGGCCATGTACACAGCCACGTAAAGACCCGTGGCGAAAACGAGAAAAGTGCCGAGGATATAGAGCATACTTTCCTGTAAGCAATGAGGCACAAATCCTGTGAGGCAATAGTGTGGCAGTAACTGTTTGTGCTCGAGCAATACGAGAAGTCCGAAAAGAAGAACGGCAAACGTGGCCTGCAAATAGCTCTCTCTCGGTGAGAGCAGAATGCCCGCGATAACCATGTGAAATATGAAAAAGAAGGCAAGCGGATTTTCAATCCCGCCTGAGAAATGCAGCAAAGCCGTCAGCAGAATCAAATCGGCGCATATTTGGAGATGAATTATCCTCTTTACGGTCCTGGGCGATACCTGCCGGTCCGCCTTGACGGCATGATCCAGCAGTGCCAGTACGGCAACGTTATACGCCAAAAGCAGGGTCGCAACAGCGTACATGGGGATTTCACACAGGAAGATACCCAGAACATTACTGCAAACATAGGTGCCAATGGGAACACAAACGATGGCAATCCATCTGAGCCTGGTCAGCCAGTAGGCCCCCTTGAGCAGCCTGATGTCTTCGGGTACCGGTTCCATCTCAAGGCTTGCCCGACAAGACTTTCTTGACCTCCGCGATCAGGACGTGCGGCTCTACGGGCTTGTCCAGAAATCCATCCACAGGCAGCCATTCCGGATCGCCTGCGCTAGATTTGAAGCCTATGCCGGTCCTCTGTTCGACGCCGGTCAGCATTATGATAGGCATATCCCTATACTCGGGATTCTTTCTGATATCTCTGGCCATTTCAAAACCGTCGGACCACGTGTCCATCATCACATCCAGCAGGAGCAGATCCGGTTTCTCGGCTTGCATCTTCTCCATACCCTCTGCCCTGCCCGGCGCCGTGTCCACAATGTAGCTCTCGCCTTCCAGGACAGTCTTGAGCACCACCGTGAAATCGGGATCATCATCCACGATCAGAATCTTTGCATTTTCCATAATTCGCCTCACTAAATTCTGTCCGCTCTATCGAGCAATATAGTTCGCCAAGTGACTGAGGTTGCTTTGGTTTGTACCATTTCGCAGGTCTCAAAGCAAGCCTGTTTGCCGCGCCCGGTGGTCCGCAAAATCAAACTGTCTTTAGAACTCGTCGTAGAAGATATCGTCCGGATGTATGCCTTTTTCCTCGAGAACCCTGGTGACTGCCTCGATCATAAGAGGAGGCCCGCAAAGAAAGGCCTGACGAGCCACCCCTTGTTCGAGGTATTTGTCCACGGCCAGATGAATGAATCCTGTCTCTCCGTCCCATTGCTCGCCGGGTTTCAATTCATCGGACAGGGCGTAGAGCACACGGAAGTTGGGATGTTTCTTCTGGAGTTCCTTGAAGCGTTCAAGGTAGAAGATGTCGTCCGTTGTCCGGCATCCGAAGAACAGCCAGCACGTACGGTCGGGCCATTTGTCG
>CAZLTY010000119.1:0-6484 GCA_964562575.1 uncultured Pirellulales bacterium | reverse complement strand
ACGATTTCGGTGGACGGATCCTCGTCAAGGTAGAACTCGCCGTACGGGCCGGTAAAGGTAACAGGATCGCCCACCTGGACGTTATGCAGATATGTCGAGCCAATCCCCCCGGGAACCAGCCTGACGACAAGCTCGACAACTTTGGGGTCATAAGCGGCCGAGCTGATCGAGTAGGCGCGGAATTCAGGGCCATTCGGAGAAGGAGCCTGAACCTGGACATACTGGCCGGGCCTTTGTGAAATCTCCTCATCTCCGTCCAGAGCGAACCTGACTTCCTTGATATCGTATGTCAGACTGCGAGTGCTTTCGACCGTGGCCGAAAAGAGCTTGACGTTGAGGAAATCGGCGGGAATACGAACATATATGTCTTCTCGTACCTTAACCTGGCAGGCCAGACGCACACCGGAGCGAATCTCCTTGCGTGTAAGCAGTGGTGTTTCAGTGGGCAGGACGGGTCCGCCGCCGGACATTACCGTAATCTTGCAGTGACCGCACGTTCCTCTGCCGCCGCAGGCCGACGGTATGAAAATCTCACTGGCGTAAAGACTCGAAAGTAATGTCTGGCCGCCTTCGACCTCGAGCGGTTTTTCGCCGGCGTTGATATCGAGCTTGCATATCCCGTAGTTTATCAGGAAGCGTTCGGCCAGCATTAGGCCGGCCGCCAGAAGTACCACCAGGCCCGAGAATGAGAGTATTGAATACAAGTAGATCGAAAAACCCATTGAGCACTCCTACCTATTGGATTGACACCATCCCGGCAAAACCCATAAACACCATGGCGAGCACGCCCGTGACAATCATAGCTATAGCCACGCCCTGGAAGCATTGTGGGACATGGCTGTATCTCATCTTCTGCCTCAAACCGGCCAACAGCACAATCGCGACGAGCCAGCCGATTCCGGCGCCCAGGCCGAAACCTACGGACTGAAGGAATGTGTATTTCCGGATGATCATGAACAAGGATGCGCCGAGAATGGCGCAGTTGACCGTGATCAGAGGCAGGAATATGCCGAGTGCAAAGTAAAGCTTCGGGCTGAACCGTTCGACAAACATCTCCACCAACTGCACGAACGCCGCGATGACCGCTATAAAGACTATGAATTGCAGGTGACCTAGACCGAGAGGCACTAGGACACCATAGTAAACCGCGTAGTTGATGATCGTTGTCATGACCATGACGAAAATGACGGCGGTCCCCAGACCCAGCGATGTCTTTATCTGGCCCGAACATGCGATAAACGAACACATGCCGAGAAAGTTCGTCAGCAGGATATTGTTTGTAAATATCGCAGCGATGAATATCACCCATACGGACGTTTCACTCATTATTTGTTCTCCTCAGGATCGGGGCCTTTGATTGCGTTAAAGATACCGATCACGATACCGAGTGCGAAGAACGCCCCGGGAGCCAGGATCATCAACTGGTTGGGCGTGTACCAGGAGGTGAAACCGGGAACCGCGTGTCCCAGGATTTCTCCGGCGCCCAGCAACTCTCTGAAAAAGCCAATGATGCCTAAAACCACCGCGTAGCCCACACCGTTGGCTATGCCGTCGACAATCGACAGGATCGGCGGGTTCTGCAATGCAAACGCCTCGGCGCGCCCCATCACGATGCAGTTGGTGATTATCAGGCCTACGTAAGGGCCGAGCTGTTTCGACATGTCCCAGTAGAAGGCTCTGAGGAACTGGTCGAAAAGAATCACGAAGGTTGCAATGATAGCCACTTCTGCGACCATCCGTATTCGATGCGGGGTGTGCTTTCGCAGGATTGAGACTATCAGATTCGAACCGACGCAGACGAAAATGAGCGCCGCACCCATCACGAGCGAGTTCTCCAGACGATTGGTCACCGCCAGCGCCGAGCAAATGCCCAGCACCTGGATCGCCAGCGGATTGTTGGTCCAGGCTCCCTCTTTGAGCGTGACCAGCCCCTTACCGCCACACAACCCCTTGGGCTCACAGGTCGCACAAGCCATTTGATTATCTGCCATATTTATTACTTCTCCTCAACAATGCTCCTTATCGCCTCGTTAAGCATCGCCTGCACTTTGTCACATGTCATTGTCGCGCCGCTTATACCGTCCACGCGATTCGGCGCATCTGCGCCGGAGCCGATTATGATCCCCGGTTTGCTGTCTGCGCCGCGTATCGAGAGGTCTGTAAACCTCGCAAGAAACCAGTCTTTGACGATTTCACCACCCAGGCCGGGCGTCTCTTCCTGCTCATAAAAGGAGATACCTTTGATCTTCGTCAGTTCCGGATCCATCGCCAGGAATCCCTTGATAGGCGCCCACAGACCAGGGCCGGCAAACCGAATCGCCACAGCCTCGGGTTTTGCGTTTGCCCCACCGGGAGAGTAAGTGTAGGTCTTAATATCGCCACGTGGGATCTCCTGCACTTTCTCGTCACGCAACACCAGAACCTCTTTCGACGTCGCCTCCTCGGCTCCAGGCACATTCAATGCAAGAAGAATGTTCCGCGCCTCCTCAGCTTCCTTATTGGCATCCCTATAAGGCTTGGTAAAACTTGCCGCGGCGGTCAACAGCAGAGCACAGGTCGAACCGAGCACCGCTGCATAGCCGATAGTGTATGGGCTACCCTTCACTTTTGAGCCTCCTGATGCGAACACTTATTACTATTTCATCGAGAATCGGGGCGACGATATTGCCCAGCAAAATGGCAAATGTCACGCCCTCCACATATCCGGTGAAGTTTCGTATAAGAACCGTCACCGAACCGATTATTATGCCGTACATCCATTTGCCCGCATTCGTCGTCGGGCTCGTCACCGGATCGGTCGCCATGAAGAAGGCGCCGAAGAGCAATCCTCCCGCAAATACGTGCCAAAGCACGGGGCCGAACACGCCGGGCATGTTGTAGGTAACCTTCTCGCCGGCTACCAGTGCGGCGGTCAGCGCGAAGAATGAAGCAATTATCGCTACGACCGTGCGCCAATTGGCCACACGCGTCAGCAGCAGGAATCCCCCGCCGAGAATGATCCACATCGCCGATGTCTCGCCGGCACTTCCCGAAACGTTTCCCAGGAACATGTGCCAGGTATCGACCATCTCTCCCTGCTTGGCCAGCGTCAGCGGCGTAGCTGAACTGATCGCGTCGGCGGTCGAGCCATCTACCCAGCTAAGCAGCCGGCCTGCAACATCATGACTGGGTTCAAGAAAACTCGCTGCCATTTGCTTGGGGTAAGCCAGCGCCAAGAAGCACCGACCCACGAGGGCGGGGTTGAACACGTTGCGACCGGTCCCGCCGAACAACTCTTTTCCGATCAACACCCCGAACGCGACTCCGAGCCCAACCATCCAGAGAGGCAACGTCGGCGGCAGGATCAAGGGCCAGAGAATACCCGTGACGAAAAAACCCTCGTTTATGTCCTCCTTGCGCACGATGGAAAAGAGGGCCTCGACCGTCAGACCGGCGGCGTATGAAACGACCACCATAGCCAGGAACCGCAGCCCGAAGAAGTAAAGGGCCGCCAACGCGCACGGAACCACGGAGATGATAACCATCGACATGAATCGCTTTAGATCAAGCGGGTCCCGGATATGAGGGGCTCCCAGCGTCGTCGCCGACGGCGCGAAGAGAAAATGCTCCAGCGCTCCGAACACCGGATGAAAAGCTTTGAGCTTGCCGCCTTCCTCGAAGTTCGGCCGAACCTTTTCAACAACGTTTAACAACCACTTCACTCGACATTCTCCTCTGCTTGTTTGCGCGCTTCTTCTTCCCGTTTCCGCGCTTCTTCCTGACGCAACTGCTCTTGACGTATCTCTTCCTTTTCCTTGGCAATCAGGTCTTTGGCTTGGACGAACTGCGTTCGCAGGTCTATCTTCGACGGGCAGACATAGGAGCACAGCCCGCATTCGACGCAAAGGTCTACACGGGCCTGCTCGACTTCTTCAATCAAGTCGGCATACAAGTACTTGTGGATCAGATAAGGCATAATCCCGGCCGGACAAACCTCCTCGCAAAAATTGCAGGCGACACACGGACGCCCTTCGCCTCGCAGAGCCGTGGTCATTCGCTCTCTGAAATCCTTTCTAAGAGAGCTTAGAAAGCCGCCGGAATAGGAATCACGATCCCAGCCCGGCCTGATGAATCCGAGGAATTCCCTGTCGATGTGCTCCGGAAGAACCGTTATTCCCCTGCATTCGACATCCACTCCCTGCGTTTCTTCCGGCAGGATATCGCCGGTCAATATGCCACCGTTGAGCACTCGCGCAGCCGGCTCGAACACATGCTGCTCTCTGATTCTCTTCAACGGATAGCCCGGTATTGCTTTGAGATGAGTTGGCGACGGCACGCCCGCGCCGCCGATGGACAGTATCCTGACCGTACAGGGTTTCGTCTCGGTAAGGGCGCGGTCGGCCGCGAGAATACCTTCTGTTCGAACCGCCCAGACCGGGCCATTACTTGGTTTGAGTTCCAATCTCCTGGCAAGAACTGCGAAATTATCATAGGGATACTTCAGCGGTATCTCCAGCATCTTGACCCAGGCGTACCCGCGAATCTGATTTCGAATCAAATTTGCAAATTCCGATGTGATGTTCGGCATAGCCAGATAGATAGGCTGGTATTCCAACAGAGACTGCAACTGCTCCAGGCCTCTGGTGAAATTCAGAAGTCTCCTGTGAAGCTGCACATCGCCCCTTGCAAGAAACGGCTCCAGGCTCAGAGTAGAGACAACAATCGCCTGAGGCGTGCCCAGCGGGTCGGGCAGCTCGCCTGTAAAAGCATCGTAGAAAAACTGCCATGCGCCGAGCGACAAGAGCTTATACCGTTTTGTGCCGCCGGCGCCCATTTCCTTTTCTATGTGCAGCATTTCCTCTTCGGCGATATCGGCGCGTTCGGCGAGCTGAGCAACGTCCTCAATCACGATATGGTTCTCGACAGCCTCCAGACGAACCGTCCCGGATCGCGGCGCCAGCATGGGAACTGCATAGTTCTCAGGATCTTTCGCCAGAATATCACCGCCGCTCACTTTCTGGCCGTCCTTGACCTGAATATCGCTGAACGTGAAACGTTCACTGCGCAAGGGCAAGTAAAGAACCTTCGGTTCCGGCATTACCTTTATCGCGCTGTCGGGTCTTCCCTTAAGAAGTACGTTATAACCGCCTCTGAATCTCACTTTATCGATTCCCTACCAAGCCATTCACAAAACATATCTAATCACTTTACTTTAGCCAATCTCAGGGCAATTCAGCCCGCAACCGTTCAACTCGCCTTCAACATCTTGCCCAAGACCGGTTACATCAAGCAAATAATACCCGAATAGACTGTCCAGTTCAACATCGTTATGAAGTCACGAACCCGCCCTGAGGCCGGAATCGTCCCGTTTTCTTATTTGTGAGATTTTCTCAGGCTGGCAAAACGCACGAACGGGGCCAGCACAAAGTGGCGAAAGGATGCCGTTCTCACAACGCCGGTAGCGAGTGTTCGGGGTTTTCTCATGGTGATCACGATCATTTGGAAACATTAAACCGGGCATCCAGTTTGAAAAGTCGTCTCACAGGCAGATTCAAAACCGCTGCCTTCTCAAGAGATAGAGTAGTGCGGATCTCCTCGAGCACGCTCTCTATCCTCTTTTCGTCGGCCGCGATCAAGGTAAACCAGATGTTGAAAGTGTCGTTGCGGAGATAATTGTGGGTCACCTCATGAAACCGCCCTATGACTTTGGCAGCACGGTCTACAAGCTGCGGCTCAACACTCACAGCCGCCAAAGTGCTGCTAAACCCGAGCTTATTGGAGTCGAAGCTGGCCCCCATCCTTCGGATAACCCCCTCATTGAGCATCCGCTCGACGCGAGCCCAAAGCTGCTCGGTCGAAAACTGCAATCTCTCGGCCAAGACTTCATAGGGCCTCTCGCTCAGAGGAAAATCGTGCTGAAGCTCCCGGAGTATTCGGCTGTCAATTTCGTCCATAAGAATCTTTCGCCAGCACTACAGATTACGCGACTATCATCATCGTCTACTCGGCAATCGGCGTGTTTTCACTTGACCTTTGTATGCCAAGAGGCTATACACGTGTGAATATAGTGTAAAGCTCGCGAACTGTAAAGCTGGAACTTGCCGCAAGCCACTGGTCCTGGTGTCGGGATAGCGCACGCTGCGGCATTTCTCGTTTGTGAGAATGTTGAAAGATTCTTCAATTTGTTGGAGAAAAAGCTTCTAAGCCAGGGCGATAATGTCAAAGGGAAAAGTCTATCTCGTGGGTTCAGGGCCCGGCGACGTCGGGTTGATCACCGTCAGAGGCTATGAGCTGATCCGTCAGGCCGACGTCATCCTCTACGATCACCTGATGCCGACCGAGTTGCTTCAATTAGCCAGGGCCGATGCTGAAGTAATATCTGTCGGCAAGTTCGCCAGCAAACACACGATGCCGCAGGAGCGGATAAATGCGCTGCTGATAGAAAAAGCCACAGACAACGAAGTAGTCGTCCGGCTCAAAGGCGGTGACCCGTTTGTCTTTGGCC